>JBPCTG010000033.1:0-39423 GCA_051006395.1 Candidatus Limnocylindrus sp. | reverse complement strand
AGATCCTTGATCGTGAGAGCCAGGATCGCAGCGGCAACGCTCTCAGCCTCAGCGGCGCTGGCGGCGAGCTTCACGCCACCCGCCTTGCCACGACCGCCGACGAGCACCTGCGCTTTGATGACGACCTGCTTTGCGCCGGCGGCAAAGAGGCGCTCGGCGGCTGCGCGCGCCGCGGCGGGGGTGGTTGCGGTTGCGCCGTCGGGTACGGGAAGTCCGAAGCGGCTGAGCAGCTCGCGCGCCTCTGCCTCGTGGATCTTCACGTCGCCGCCCCCCCGAGCCCCTGCGCTGGCCCCGTCGACGACGGTGCCAGGTGGCGCCGAGCGGCGCCGTTGCTGGGGAGTGTACGCGTGCAGCGAAGAAGCGTCGCGGTTACGATGGCGGTAGGTCAGCGGCGCTCGCCGCGGCGGCTCAAGACGCTCGGGAGGTGGAGGGGTGGCGCAAGGCAGCGATCGAGGCGCCGCACCAGCCGGCATCGGGCGCTACCTCACCTACCGCGGTGGCGAGGGGATGGTCGCCTGGGCCTTTCACCGCGCCTCCGGCATCGGGGTGTGGGCGTTCATCATCCTGCACGTCTTCGACATCTGGCTCATTGGTGCGAACCCAGAGGCCTATGACTTCCTTGGAGCGATTTACTCCAGCCCACCAGGGCGCATCATGGAGACGCTCCTCGGCGCGGCGCTCTTCTATCACGCGCTGAATGGCATGCGCATTGTGGTGATGGACTTCTGGCCCGCGCTCACCGCGTATCACCGCGCACTCTGGCGCGCCGTCTGGATCACCTTCTTCGCCATCGGCCTCCCCGGCGCGTACATCATCTTGAAGCCGATCTGGGAGGTCGCACGATGAGCGAGCGCTACTCGCGCTCTGGACGACCCCGGCCGGTCGGTTCGCGCGTCGATCTCTACGTTTGGTACGCGGTACGCATCAGCTCGCTCGCCCTCTTCGTTCTCGCGCTCGCACATTTCGCGATGACGCATTTTGTGTACGACCCCGCGGATCAGAGCGCTGAGTGGGTGCGACAGATGCGCTGGAGCTCCGTCACCCTTCGCGCCCTCGACTGGGGGATGCTGATGGCGGTCCTCGTGCACGGGTTCCTCGGCATGCGCACGGTGCTGCAGGATTACGTGCCGTCGCGCCTACGTCGGGTTGCGTTGGGGATCCTCTACGCCCTTGCCCTCGCCCTCTTCGTCCTCGGCACTCAAGTGGTGCTCACCCTCAAGATCGGATAGGGCGACGTGAGCGGCGCCCTCCGAGCGAACGCGAGCAGAACCGACATCGACGCGGTTGTGGTCGGCGCCGGAGGTGCTGGACTCTGGGCCGCGCTGGAGTTGGCTCGTGAGGGGATCCCCACCGCAGTGCTGACGAAGCTCTACCCAACGCGCTCCCATACCGGCGCGGCGCAAGGCGGCGTCTGCGCAGCGCTCGGCAACGTCGAAGAGGATCACTGGGAGTGGCACATGTTCGACACGGTGAAGGGCGGCGACTACCTCACCGATCAGGATGCAGCCGAGGTGCTCGCTCGCGAGGCGATCCCGGCCGTGATCGAACTCGAGCGCATGGGCCTTCCGTTCAACCGCACCCCCGACGGAAAGATTGACCAGCGTCGCTTCGGTGGCCACACCCGCAACTACGGAGAGGGCCCGGTGCGTCGCAGCTGCTACGCAGCAGATCGCACCGGCCACATGATCTTGCAGACGCTCTACCAGCAGTGCATCAAGGCCGGCGTGAAGTTTTACGACGAGTATCACGTTGTTGACTTGGTCTTCGAAGGTGGCGAGGCCGACAAGGGGGGTCGCTGCAGCGGCGTGGTCGGCTACAAGATCTCTGACGGCTCGCTCCACGTCTTCCGCGCGAAGACCGTGCTCCTTGCAACGGGCGGGTATGGGCGCGCTTGGCGCGTCACCTCGAACGCACACTCGCTCACCGGCGACGGGATGGCGCTTGCCTGGCGCCACGGCGTGCCGTTGATGGATATGGAGTTCTACCAGTTCCACCCTACGGGGATCGTCGGCATCGGGATCCTCCTCTCAGAGGCGGCGCGCGGTGAGGGTGGCTACCTGCTCAATAACGAAGGGAAACGCTTCATGGAGAGTTACGCGCCGAAGCTGATGGAGCTTGCGCCGCGCGACATGGTCTCGCGTGCGATCTACCAAGAGGTGCGCGCCGGTCGCGGCATAGACGGGAAGGACTACGTCTACCTCGACGTGCGCCACCTTGGGCGCAAGGTGATCGAGGAGAAGCTCCCCGACATCACCGACTTTGCGCGCGTCTACCAAGGGGTTGAGCCGATCAGCGAGCCGGTGCCGATTCAGCCGACCGCCCACTACGCCATGGGCGGCGTACCGACGAACCTCAACACCGAGGTGATCGCCGGCCCCGACGGCAGCGTCGTGCCTGGACTCTTCGCCGCTGGCGAGGTTGCCTGCGTCAGCGTTCACGGAGCCAATCGCCTCGGCACGAACTCGCTCGTTGACCTTCTCGTCTTCGGCAAGCGTGCCGGGAAGCGCATGGCAGCGATCTGCAAGTCGACCCAGCTACCCGCCGCTCGCTCCGGTGCCGAGACGGCGGTCGCCGATGAGATGGCGGCGATGGCGAGCCGCCCCGAAGGGGTGCGCCCGGCAGAGATTCGTCGCGACCTCGCCGCGCTCATGATGGATAACGTCGGCGTCTACCGCGACGAGGCGCTCCTCTCGGCCGCCGTGCGCGAGATCGCCCGCCTCAAGGGGGAGTACGCGCGAGTGCGCGTGGAGGATACGGGAAGCGTCTTCAACACCGACCTCCTCGAGGCCCGCGAGCTCGGCTACCTGCTCGACACCGCCGAGGCAACCGCCGTCTCTGCGCTCGCTCGCAAGGAGTCGCGCGGCGCACACAGCCGCGAGGACTACCCCGACCGTGACGATTCCAAGTTCCTCGCCCACACGATGGTCTTCCGCGGAAGCGATGGCGCGCCTGTGGAGCGAATCGCCTACAAGCCGGTAACGATCACCACCTTTGAGCCGAAGCCGCGAGTCTACTAATGAAGGGCATTGAACGAAAGGCATGCAGTTGATGGGAGGCATTCAGTGAGCAGCGTTGAACTGAAGATCCAGCGCTTCGACCCTGAGCGCGATGCTGCGCCGCACTGGGTCAACTACACCGTGCCTGTGGAGCCGATGGATCGCGTCCTCGACCTCCTCACCCGCGCGAAGGAGTTGTTCGACGGGAGCCTCACCTTCCGCCGCTCCTGCGCGCACGGCGTATGCGGATCCGATGCCCTCATGATCAATGGACGCAACCGCCTCGCCTGCAAGGTGCGGGTTGAGCAGCTCGGCAAGAGCATCAGCGTCGCACCGCTCCCCGGACTCCCCGTCATCAAGGATCTGGTCGTCGACATGGATGCCTTCTTCGGCAAGTACCGGTCGGTGCTGCCGTTCCTTGTCGCCGAAGAGCCGGTGGGGGAGGGGGAGCGCCATCAGACCCAGGAGCAGCGCGATCGTTACGACGACACGACGAAGTGCATTCTCTGCGCCGCCTGCACGAGCTCGTGCCCATCGTTCTGGGCGCAACCCGACTATGTGGGCCCAGCGGCGATTGTGAACGCGCACCGCTTCATCTTTGACTCGCGCGACGAGGCGGCCGACGATCGGCTCGAGATCCTCGCCGACGAGGACGGCGTTTGGCGTTGTCGCACCACCTTCAACTGCGTAGATGCATGTCCGCGCGGGATCAACATCACGAAGGCGATCCTTGAGGTCTCCTCGGCGATCGGTTCGCGCCGATAACTGAGGCGCTCCGCTCCCTCATTCTCCGCGCCGACGGCGCGTGCCGTGGCAATCCTGGACCTGCGTCGATCGGTGTCGCGCTCTACGACGCCACAGCCGATGGTGCAGAGCGCCACGATGCACCTCCTATCGCGACGATCTCCGCGGCGATCGGCACCACCACGAACAACGTTGCCGAGTGGAAGGCGGTTGTCTCTGGCCTTGAGCTCGCCGTAGATCTTGGCGCACGTGAGGTGCTGCTCCTTCTCGATTCGAAGCTCGTCGTCGAGCAGATCTCTGCGCGCTGGAAGGTCCGCGACGCAAAGTTGTCACCGTATCGTGACGAGGCACACGCATTGCTCATGCGCCTCTCGCAGTGGAGTGCGCGCCATGTTCCGCGCGAGCAGAACGGGCGGGCCGATGCGTTGGCGAACGAGGCGCTCGACCGTGCACTCATCGGTGGACCAGCTTGGGTCACGCGTCGACCGGAACCTGCAATGTCGAGCGGAACGCAGAGTGCTGCAGCCGCAGACAATGTGGCGCTCCTCCATGAGAGCGCGTCGGCACGCGCTGCGACGCGAATCACCTTCATGGGCTGCGGCGCAAGTCGCGGCGTCCCACGGGTCGGCTGTCGCTGCGCCGTCTGCCTCTCGCGCGACTTGCGCAACCACCGCACCAGGTCGGCGGCGCTCGTGGAATGGAGTGACGCGGCCTCGGGGGCAGCGCGCGCGATCGTGATTGATCCCGGAATGGATCTTCGGCGCCAGGCGCTCCACTTCGGCGTTGATCGACTCGACGGCGCGCTCGTCACCCACATTCATGTGGACCACACGGGCGGCATCGACGAGCTGCGCGCCTACACCGACGCGCAAGATGAGGTGCTCCTACTCGGCGCTGGCCCAGGGACCGCAGCGGAGTTGCGCCAACGCTGGGAGTACGCGGTCGACGGGCGTACCGCCCCGGGGCATGGCATCCCCGCACTCCGTATCGAGGTTGCCGAACCGACCCTGCAGATCGCCGGGCGTCCTTTTGAGGCGATCCCGATCGTGCACGGCAAGCGCGAGGCGCACGGCTGGCGCAGTGGCGCGTTCGCCTACCTCACCGATGTCGCCTCGGTCACCGCCGCTTCGCGGGCGCGTCTCCAGGGGCTCGACCTGCTCGTCGTTTCTGCGCTGCGCGACCTGCCGCACCCGACCCATCAGACGGTCGACGAGGCGCTCGAGCTCATCGCGGTGCTCGCCCCCGCCCGAGCCGTCCTGACCCACCTCGACCACGACCTGGATTACGAGGAGCTTGCAGGTCGCCTTCCCGCCAACGTCTTCGCGGCATTCGATGGGCTCGTCGTAGCGGTTCCGTCGCGCTAGACTCCCGATCCGGCGAGATGGCCGGACGGCCGCGTCGGCGCCCTCGGGCGTCGTCGAGGAAAGTCCGGGCTCCAAGGTGCAAGGCAGCGGGTAACGCCCGTCCGCCGTGAGGCGCGGACTAGTGCCACAGAGACGAGTCCGCCGCAGGCTTCGGCCAGCGGTGGGGTGAAACGCGGCAAACTCTGCCTGGAGCAAGGTCGAATAGGGAGATGCCTCCGCCGCTTGCGGCGGAGACCAGCGCACCGCTGGGATCTCCGGGTTGACCGCTGGAGTCGTCGAGCAATCGACGGCCGAGATGGATGGCCGTCCCCCCGCAAGGGGGACAGAACCCGGCTTACAGGTCATCTCGCCGGGCTTCCATGCTTGCGCCCCCCGTTCGGGGCAGCCTTCAACCTCCCCTTGAGCCCCACCGAGCCCCCTCCAGGCATCCCTGATGCCCCGTCGGGTCCCCCCTTGACAAGTGGGAGAGGTGGGGGCAGAATCCATCCAAGTGGTTTGAAGTGGGGCTAGGTGGGTCCACCACCTGCTGCATTCGCCGCGGCGGAGGGGATAGCGTGTTTACGGGCGAGTACCGCCATACGATCGACGGCAAGGGACGGGTCGCCGTCCCCGTGCGCTTCCGCGCCCAGCTCGATGGCGGCGCCTTCGTCTCTCGCTGGCTCGACAACTGCCTCGCCGTCTTCCCACGCGCCGCCTGGGACGAACTCGCCGCCAAGGTCGCGGCGCTCCCCACCGGCAACGCCACCGCGCGAGAGTTCAGCCGATTCTTGTTCGGTAGCGCCTTCGAGCTCGAGATCGATGCGCAGGGGCGCCTCTTGTTGCCGGCGACGCTGCGCGACTGGAGCGGCCTCGAGGGCGAGGCGATGGTGGTGGGTGCGCGAGATCACGCCGAGATCTGGACGCCGAAGCGATGGGACGGCTATCGCGGCTCGATGGACTCCTCGGACGCGCTCGCCGCGCAACTCGAGGGGCTCGGTTTCTGATGGCGGGGGACTTGACGGTCCACCGCCCGGTCCTTCTCGACGAAACCCTCGCCGCGCTTGCTGTTCGCACTGACGGCAGCTACATCGACGCGAACCTTGGCGGCGGCGGACATGCAGAGCTGATCCTTGACGCGAGCGCGCCAGCGGGTCGACTCCTTGGCATCGACGCAGATCCCGCAGCGATTGAACGTACGCGCACGCGCCTCGCGCGCTTCGGCACGCGCCTGCAGACTCATCAGGGAAGCAACGCAGAGATCGCTCTCGCCGCGGGCGCGGCTGGGATCCCTGCAGCGGACGGGATCCTCTTCGACCTCGGCCTCTCGTCAGACCAGCTCTCCGACAGCGCGCGCGGCTTCGGGATCCGCGCCGGCGGGCCGCTCGATCTTCGCTTCGACACCTCGCGCGGCGAGCCTGCTTCGGCACTGCTCGCGCGCCTCGACGCTCGCGATCTCGCTCGCATCTTCAAGGCATACGGCGAAGAGCCACATGCGTCGCGGATCGCCAAGGCGATCGTTGCGCGCCGCAACGCTGAGCCGATCGACACATCGGAGCGACTCGCAGCGCTGGTGGAATCGGCAGTTCCGGTTCGCTATGGGCCACCGCTGCGCATCCACCCTGCAACGCGCGTCTTTCAGGCGCTGCGCATCGCTGTTAATGATGAGTTAGGGGCGCTGGCGACGGCGCTCGACGGCGCGATCAGCATCCTGGCCGACGGCGGACGTATTGTCGTGCTCACCTATCACTCGCTCGAAGATCGCATCGTGAAGCAGGCGTTCGCCGCCGCCGCACGTGGATGCATCTGCCCGCCGCGTGCACTTGCCTGCGGCTGTGGTCGCACGCCAACGCTGCGCCTGATCAACCGCAAGCCGTTGGTCGCCACCGATGAAGAGATCGCCGCAAACCCGCGCAGCCGAAGCGCAAAGCTGCGCGCCGCCGAACGCATCGGAGTTGCGGCATGACGGCGATCGGTCGACCGCTGCGCGGGGCACAGCTGGTCGCCCCGCTCACCGCCCCACGCGTTGCTGACGCACGGCGCGCCGCTGCGGTGCGACAGCGCATTGCAATCCAGCGCGCGTTCGTCCCAGTAGCGAGTAGTCCTCGCCTCGGGCACGCGAGCGGTGCTGCGCTCTCCGGTTCAATTCGCGTGCCGAGCGCGGCGATCCCTGGCGGGGCGCGGCGCGTCGCACAGCCGCGCGGTGCAATCGGCGTCTCGGCGTGGAGTGCTGGCCGTGACGGAGTTGCGAGGAGCCTCCGTGGCCGCGCCTTCGGTGTCGGGCTGCTCCTCTTCTGCACAATGTTTATCTTTTTGATCTTGGCAACGGAGACGAGCACGTCGGCTGCGCTCTTGCGTGGCCTGCGCGACGATCAGACGCGACTCATGGAGCAGATTCGATCCGGCGAATCAGATATGAACCCTCTTGGGCGTGAGCCAGAGATACGCCGCCGCGCCTTTGAGTTGGGCGTTGGTCAGCTCGGTAGCCCGCTGCTCATTGAGGGGCGCTGAGATGCAGAACGATTCGCGCCTGGCCCGCACCGACTCACAGCCGCGGATCATCTTCGTCGCAGCGGTCCTCTTTTTGTGCGGGATCCTGTGCTTGGGGCGGCTCTTCGCCTGGCACACCGTGGATCGGGCGCGGATCATCGCGGCGGGTGGCTTCGGCACCTCGAGCACCGACGAGGAGCGGCCGAATCGCGGCACGATCACGGACCGCACCGGGTCGGTCGTTCTCGCCGAGACAGTTATGCGCCACAACGTGTACGCCCAGCCAGCGCAGATGAGTGACGAAGAGCGCGCCGCCGCCGAGGGGGCACTCACCGCTGCGCTCTCGCTGGGGAGCACTGAAGTGGCACGCATTCACGCGACGCTCGCCTCGGGACGCGCCTGGGTCACCCTCCTCACCGGGCTCGACGAGGAGCAGACCGGCGCGGTCACCGCTGCCCTCGCGACCGCCGGCTCGAAGCTCGTCACCATCGGCGAAGTTCGCATGCGCAATTACAAGCAGGTTGGCGGCGCTGCGGGAACTTCGCTGGCAAGCCACATCATCGGCTTCGTGAACGCTGACGGCGTCGGACAGTACGGCCTTGAGGCCTACTACGAAAAGCAGCTAGCTGGCGACGCCCGCGTCACCCGAACCGAGCGGGGGAGCGACGGCGTAGATCGGGTGATCGAGCTCTCAGGTGGACACCCTGGGGTTGACCTCCGACTCTGCGTTGACGCCACGTTGCAGACGCTCGTTGAGCAAGAGGTTGCAGCCGCTGGCGTCGCCAATCGCGCCGAATCGGTGAGCGTCATGGTGATGGACCCATTTACTGGAGGCGTCCTCTCTTCGGCGTCGTGGCCGGCCTACGATGCAAATGATTTCGCAGCGACCGCTGCGCGTGACCCGAGCCGTTTCCAAGATCCAGTGATCTCGAACGTGTACGAGCCAGGGTCGGTGATGAAGACGCTCACCTCGGTCGCAGCGTTGGAGGGTGGCGGCGTGACCACCGAGTCGATCTACCAGGATGAGACGGCGCTGATCCTCGACAACGGCCTGAACAAGGTGCAGAACGCAAACCATCGCTCCATGGGGACACTCACCCTTCGTCAAGCGCTCTCGTGGAGCCGCAACGTCGTCTTCTCGAAGATCGCGTTGGCCCTCGGCAAGAGCACCGATGAGTCGGCGCGCTCGATCTACTCCACCTGGCTCAAGTTCGGAATCGGCACGGAGACAGGGATCGACCTTGCTGGTGAGAGCCATGGTCTCGTGAACGATCCGACGCGACCGCTCTACCCCTGGCGCGAGATCGACGTCGCCAACGCCTCGTTCGGGCAGGGGCTAAGCGTCACACTCGCGCAGCTCGCCGTCGCCTACTCAGCGATGGTAAATGGCGGGGTTCTGGTGCGCCCGCGCATCGTCGACGCGATCGATGGCGTTCCGACGCCGATCACCACGCGTGGCATTGCGACGAGCCGCAAGATCTCAGGGCAGATGGTCGACATGATGGGGAGCGTCACGAAGGTCGTGCCGCTCTACGCGCGCCTCACCAAGATGCCGTTCTACTCCTACGGCGGCAAGACCGGCACGGCGCAGATCTGGCTCAAGGATGCACGCAACGAGAAAGGTGGCAAGGGTGCGTGGGATCCGAACCATTACAACTTCACCTTCGTCGGCTGGATCGGGCGGACCGCCCCCGAGTACGTCATCGCCGTCTCGATTCGTCGCGGCACCCCTGTGGTGAACCTTCAAGGGAACATCCTCAACAACGTTGAGTCGTACGAACTCTTCCGCCGCGTCGCCCAGGACCTCATCGCCGTGATGGGCATTCCCCCCGCCGCCACAACCGGCGGTTTGACTTCCCCCGCCCAGCCCGGCGTGCTGGAACCCTCCGCTCCGGTCGCGGACGGGTTGGGCGGGGACCTACTCCCACCACGTCGTGAGGAGTCGCTGGTATGACGGCGAGCGCTGCACCGCGCACGCGTGTCTCTGGCCCGCTCGCGCAGGGCGGAGCTGATCTTGCGGCACTCATCACCGGCGCCGCGTTGCGCGGCGGTGTGGTCCAAGTTGCACTGCTTGTTGATGGATCACGCGCGATCCGCGGGGCGCGGGTCGACTCGCGACTGGTTGCCGACGGTGAGATCTTCTTCGCGCTTCCAGGTGAGCGCACCGACGGGCGACTACACATGGTGGACGCACTCGAGCGCGGCGCCGCCGCGGTCGTCGCCGAACGTCCTAACTCCGCCGCTGCACCGCACGCCGCTGCATCGCATGCTGGTGAGGGGGCGGCACTCAACGTCGCCATGGAGGCGGCGAAGGTTGCCGCGACGAAGCGCGGAGCGACACTCCTTCTCGTAGATTCAGGGGTTCGTGCACTCGCGGCTGCGGCGACCAGCTGGCGCGCACGCTTTGACCTGGATGTGATCGGCGTGACTGGCTCGGTGGGCAAGACGACGACGAAGGAGCTGATCGCAGCGGCGCTCGGCGGTGCTGCGACGAAGACGAGCGCGACACCTGGGAACGCCAACAACGAGATCGGCCTTCCGCTTGCGCTCCTCAACCTTCCTGACGGCGCAGAGCGACTTGTTGCTGAGATGGGGATGTACGTCGGTGGCGATATCGCCGACCTCTGCGCGATGGCGCGCCCGCGCGTTGGTGTGGTTACTGCGATCGATGCTGTGCACGCCTCGCGTGCCGGCGACCTCGATGCGATTGCCGCCGCGAAGGGGGAGCTCGTCGCCGCACTCCCTGCCGATGGATGCGCGGTGCTCAACGCCGACGATGCGCGCGTCCTTGCTCTCGCCGCTCGCGGGCAGGCGCCGGCGATCAGCGCAGGGAGCGCCACGGGGGCGACGGTGCGCATTGTGCGCGTTGAGCTCGACCAGGCCACCGCACACACGCTCGTTACCGTTGCGACGGAGGAGGGCTCGGTCACCGCCAACCTCCCGCTCTTCGGCCTCCACTTCGCCTCTGGCGCGGCGCTCGCCATCGCCACGGCGGGAATCTGCGGCGTGCCCGCCGCAATCGCCGCCGAGCGACTCAGCAACGTTGCGCTTCCACGCGGGCGAGCCACGGTTCACAGCGTCGGCGGCGTGCGCCTGATCGACGACTCCTACAACGCCGCCCCCTCGAGCATGCGCGCCGCCCTCGCTACTCTCGCCGCGTCGTCAGCGCGCCGCTTCGCAGCCCTCGGCGCGATGGGGGAGCTCGGCGACTACGCCGCCGCAGCGCACCTTGAGATCGGCCGCGTTGCCGCATCCAGCGACCTTGAGTTTCTCATCGTCCTTGGCGACGAGGCGGATGGGATCGCGGAGGGCGCCCGACTCGGCGGAATGCCGATCGAGCGCATCATTCGGCTCTCCACTGACGAGGCGGGGATCAATGCCGCGGCAGGACTGCTGCGCGATCGCGTCTCGGCGGGCGACAGCATCTTGATCAAGGCCTCGCGTGCTTCGGAGCTTGAGCGCCTCGTCGCCGCGATCGCGGCACGTCTGGAGGCCGGCGCATGATCGCGATCGTTCAGGCACTGGTCCTCTCGTTCGCCTGCGTCTGGCTGATCATGCCCGCCTACCTGCGCCTGCTCCGTCACACAGGATTCGGCAAGCGCGTACGGCGAGAGTTTGGTCCCGATTGGCACATCGTGAAGGAGGGGACCCCAACGATGGGCGGCCTCCTTCTCGTCGCCGTTGTCATCGTGCTCGCCCTGCTCCTCGATGCCGTTGACGCATCAACCTACGCGGTCCTGCTCGCCCTCCTCGGCGTCTCGCTCGTCGGCGCATTCGACGACTGGCTCAACGCGCGAACCGGCGACGGGATCTCGGCGCGCCAGAAGCTCGCCTGGCAGATCGTCGTTGCGATCATCGCCGCGATCTATTTGCAGCAGCACTTCGCTTTCGCCTCGCTCGTCGTTCCCTTCGTCGGTGAAGTGGGGATCGCACCGCTCCTGTGGATTGCCGTGGCGGTGGTGGCGATCGTCGCCACGAGCAACGGGGTGAACCTCACCGACGGGCTCGATGGCCTCTCGGGAGGGACGATGGTCTTTGCCTGGATCAGCTACATGGTCATTGCCCTGCTCAATGCGCCAGGGCAGGCGAACCTCGCCCTCGTCTGCGCGCTCATCGCCGGATCGCTCATCGGCTTCCTCTGGTTCAACATTCACCCTGCGAGCGTGATCATCGGTGACACTGGAGCACTCGGCTTCGGTGCAGCGCTCGCGGTCACCGGCCTCGTCACCGGCAATGTGCTCCTCCTCCCGCTGATCGGGATCATCTTCGTCGTCGAGACGGGCTCGGTGATCATTCAGGTTGCTGCGGTGAAGCTACTTGGACGACGCGTCTTCCTCTTCACGCCGATCCACCATCACTTCGAGCGACTCGGCTGGGCCGAGACGCAGATCACCTTCCGCTTCTGGGTTGTCGGTGCGATCGGTGGGATCCTCGGGATTGTCGCCTTCCTCGCAACGCGCAACGCGGGGCTGTGAGCGGCACGATGGGCGCAGGACCAGACGGGATTCGCCTCGCCGATCTCGAAGCCGGTGCGATCGCCGCTGGGAGCCTGCGCGGTGTCCTCACCGTCGTGCTCGGCGCAGGGCGCACGGGCCAGGCCACTGCCGCATTCGCCGCAGCAGCCGGTGCGAAGGTGACACTGCACGATACCGCCGCTGCAGCGACGCTCGAGGCGGCAACCACGGCACTGCAGGGGAGCGGTGTGGCGTTCGCCTTCGGTCCAGACGCTCCACTCGCCCCGTTGCTGGAAATGGCGCAGCTCGTGGTCCACAGCCCTTCAGTGACGCTCGGCTTCCCCTCGGTGAAGGAGCAGGTCGCAGCCCCACTCAGCGCATATGCCGCGCGCGCACTTCCGCTTGGCGGCGATCGCGAAGCGCGTGGCGTGGTCTTGATCAGCGAGCCGGAGTGGACGCTGCGTCTGCTCGGCGACCGTACCGTTGTCGGCGTGACTGGGACGAAAGGAAAGACCACCACCACGGCACTCATCGCCGCGATGCTCGCTGCAGATCCGTCGCGCCCCGTTGAGCTCGGCGGGAACAACGGCCGACCGTTGATTGGACGCGCCACGAGCTTGGCGGCAAACGCTCGTGTCGTGATGGAGATCTCGGAGTTGCAGCTCCCCTCGATCGTCAGCAGCGTGAAGGTTGGGGTGTACACCAACATCACCATCGATCACCTCGATCGACACGGCACAGTCGATCGCTACCGCGCCGTGAAACGCCTCCTCGCCGCGCGTGTCGCCGATGACGGCGTGCTGATCGTGAACCTCGACGATCCGGTGACCGCTGGCTTGGCGGGTGAGGGGCGCGTGACGACGATCGGCTATCGACGCGAGGCGCCGATCCCCGGCGGGGTGGGGATCGTTGACGGCTGGATCGTTGCGGCAGGGGTCGCAGGTCCAACGGGCGCCGCCGCCGCGACGGGCCCCGGCGGCCGGATTGCGCCGGTCGGCGAGATCGCACTGATCGGCGATCACAGCGTCAGCAACGTGCTCGCCGCCGTTGCGGCGGGCCTCGCACTCGGCGTCGCCCCCGACGCCATTCGTCGTGCAATCGCGTCGTTCACCGGCGTCCCGCACCGACTTGAGCCGATCGCCCTGATCGACGGCATTCGCTACGTTGACGACAGCCAGGCGACTCAACCCGACGCGGTCGCCGCCGCACTTCGCTCCTTCGAGCAGCCGCTCGTCTTGGTCGCCGGTGGGCGAAGCAAGGGGGCAGACCTGCACGATCTCGCGCGCGTTGTCGCCGAGCGCTGTAGCGCCGCGGTGGTGATGGGTGAGCTCTCCGACGAACTGGAGTCGACCTTCCGCGCCGCTGGGCTCGCGCGCATCGAACGCAGCAGCGGCGGGATCGACGGTGCGACGCTCGCAGCAGCTCGCATCGCCCGCGAGGTTGCTACGCCGACAGGGAGTGTCCGCGCGACGGTGCTGCTCAGCCCGATCGGGTCTTCGTTCGACATGTTCAACAACCCGTTCGGTGCGCGCGGCGACGCATTCAAGGATGCGGTGCGGCGACTCGCGGCGGGGGAACTTGCATGACGAGCGTCGTCGAGCGCCCCGCCTCCATTCGAACGATCGGCGCTCGCGCGCATCTTGCGAGCAGCCCGGCACCCGCAACTGCGGGGGGGCGCCGTGCCCGAGGTCGCCTCGGCTCGCGTCTTCTGCCACTTCGCCCAGCCGAGGATCGCCTCATCCTCTTTTCGGCGCTTGCCCTGGTCGGTATCGGTGTCCTCGAGGTCTTCTCCGCCTCAGCGATGAACTTTCTCAACACCGCTGATGGTCCGTATGGCACAGGCGGCCGCCAGCTGCTCTACGCCCTCCTGGGGATCGGAGTGATGCTCTTCATCTCGCAGTACGACTATCGCGTCTGGCGGAGGCTTGCAACCCCTGCGATCTTCGTGGCGCTCGGAATGCTCTTCGCGGTGCTCCTTCCCTTCGTCACCACCGATCGCAACCTCAATCGCGCCTTTGTCGTTGGTCCAGTCAGCGTGCACGCTGCAGAGTTCGCGAAGCTCGCCGTCGTCCTCTATCTTGCAGATCTCCTTTCGCGGCGCGGCCACACCCTCGATGATTTCCGCGAAACGATCCTCCCCGCTGGCGGTGCGATCTTGCTCTGTGCAGGTCTGATCATGCTCGAGCCTGACCTTGGCACCGCGGTGGTTGTCGGCGTCACTGGATTCAGCGTGCTCTTCGTTGGAGGGCTACCGCTCCGCTGGCTGGTGCCGACGGGACTAGGCGCAGCGTTCCTCGGCGTAGCAAGCATTGCCCTGCGTGGCTATCAATCGGCACGGCTTGGCGGCTTCCTTGATCCGCTCTCCGACCCAACTGGTGGCACCTATCAAACGATCCAAGGACTGATCGGCATCGTCTCGGGGGGAATCGCCGGGAAGGGCCCCGGCAGCTCGCAGCTTCTGGGCGCCCCGACGATCCCATATGCCTGGAACGACTATATCTACGCAATCATCGGACAGGAGCTTGGGCTGGTCGGCGCCGCAGGGGTGTTGATTGCCTTCCTGCTGATCGCACTTCGTGGCATCGGCATTGCGCGCAAGGCACCGGATACGTTTGGTGCCCTGCTCGCACTTGGGATCGTCGTCTGGATCTGCGGCCAGGCGATGATCAACATCGGCGTGGTGCTTTCGCTTCTTCCGGTGACGGGTGTGCCGCTCCCGCTCGTCTCGCAAGGCGGATCTGCGATGGTCGTGTTGTTGGCGGCAATCGGGCTGCTCCTCTCCATCTCACGTGAG
The DNA here is from genome assembly GCA_051006395.1 of Candidatus Limnocylindrus sp. Taxonomy (GTDB): domain Bacteria; phylum Chloroflexota; class Limnocylindria; order Limnocylindrales; family Limnocylindraceae; genus Limnocylindrus. The sequence continues at coordinate 24,605 of JBPCTG010000033.1, read as the reverse complement.
ACGGGGAGCGCGGCGGAATATGGAGGTACTGATGCGCGTACTGATCGCGGGCGGCGGGACCGGGGGACATCTCTTCCCCGGGTTCGCCGTAGCCCGTACGGTCCGTCGCCTCGACCCCGCAGCTGAGATCCACTGGGTGGGTGGGCGGCGCGGCATCGAGTCGCGCCTCGTCGCCGCTGAGGGGTTTCCGTTGACTCTCCTCGCCGCTCCAAGCCTGCGACCTGCAGGTGCCGGCCTACTCGCCGCTGCCCGCGACGTGATCGCGCTCGTTCGTTCGCTGCCGCAGTCGATCGCGCTGATTCGCCGGGTGCAACCCGACGTCGTCTTCTCAACCGGTGGCTACATCGCGATCCCAGTGCTGGTTGCGGCTGCGCTGACGCGCACGCCGAGCCTCCTTTGGGAGGGGAACGTCGTCGCGGGGCGCAGCAACCGACTCGTCGCCAGGCTCGCCACCGAGCGCGCCGTCGCCTGGGAGGCGACGCGGGCTCATGCGCCGTGGAGTGACGCCGCGACCCACCACACCGGCACCCCCGTGCGCGACCTGACGACGACCTCACGCATCGCCGCGCGCCGCGCCCTCGGCGTCGGCGACGGCGAGCTCCTCCTCCTCGCCTTCGGTGGGTCGCAGCGCGCGCTTCGCCTCGAGTTGGCGCTGAACGGCGCACTTGAATCGACACTCAGCGGCTGGCGTGTGCTCCACGCCGTTGGTGATGGGATTGCGGCGGCAGAGGCACGCCGCGCCGAGTTGCCCGCGCACCTTCGTGATCGCTATCGCCCTGTTGAGATGCTCCTGAGGGGTGCGATGGAGGAGGCGCTCCTTGCCGCCGACCTGCTGCTTGGTCGCGCTGGGGCTTCGACGATTGCCGAAGCTGCGGCGGCGGGGCTCCCCGCAGTGCTCGTGCCATATCCGTATGCGGGCGGTCACCAGCGCGCGAATGCTGCGGCGTTCGTCGCTGCGGGCGCCGGGCTTCTCATCGACGATGCGGATTGCACGCCAAAGCGCCTCACCGAAGCACTGGAGTACTTCCACGCCCCAGCAGCACGTAATGCTGCCGCAGCTGCAGCGCGATCAATCGCGCGACCCGACGCCGCCGACGCGATCGCTTCGATCCTCCGGCGCATCGCCTCGCAGCGCAGCGGCGCGCGAGGCGTCGCCGATCAAGGCGCAGAGGGTGATCAGCGATGAGTAAAAAGACGGCGTTGGGGGTATGGGCTGAGCGTGACGAGGCCGCTCGCGAGATAGAGCGTCGCCTCGGGTTACGCGCTGAGCGCGACGAGCCACTTGCGTCGCACACCACGATGCGTGTGGGCGGCCCCGCCGATCTGCTTGTGACGGTGAAAGATCGCTTCGCCCTGCGCGGCATCGTGCGCCTTTCGGTGAGTCGCGGTTGGCCGCTCCTGGTGCTCGGGCGTGGCAGCAACGTGGTGGTATCCGACAGAGGCGTGCGCGGGATCGTCGTCTTGAATCGCAGCGCGGCGAGCGAGGTCGAGGCTGCAAGCGGCGAGATGCGCCTCGACTCCGGCGTGCCGATGGCGCGCGCGGCGACCCTCGCCGCCGATGCGGGGCTCACCGGCATGGAATTCGCCCTAGCAATTCCCGGAAACATCGGCGGCGCCGTCTGGGCGAACGCTGGGGCGCACGGCACAGAGATTGCAGATGTGTTGCGCACGGCGACGATCCTGCGCCCCGATGGGAGTGAGGAGGAGGTCGCCGCTGCAAGCCTCGCATTCAGCTATCGCGACTCGCAGCTCAAGCACGCAGCTGGAGCGGGGAGTGTGGTGCTCGGCGCATCCTTCGCCCTTCGTCACGGTGAGCCTGCGTTGATCAAGGAGCGACTTGAAGAGATTCGAACGTGGCGTCGTGACCACCAACCGCTCGGCGTGCCGAGCGCCGGGAGCGTCTTCCGCAATCCGCCCGGGTCGCTCAGCGCCGGCGCGCTCATCGAGGCGGTGGGGTTAAAGGGGCGGACCATCGGCGGCGCCGAGATCTCGCTGCTGCATGCGAATTGGATCCTGAACCGTGGCGGGGCGACCGCCAACGATGTTCGTGCCCTGCACGACCTCTGCATCAGTGAGGTCCAGCGCAGCGCTGGCGTGCACCTGGAGAGCGAGATCGTCTTCATCGGCGACGATGCGCCCACGAGTCGATCATGAGCGCAAAGGAACTCCCGCCGATCCTGCTCCTCTACGGCGGCAAGAGCGCCGAGGCTGAGATCTCGGTCGTCTCAGGGAGTGCGATTGCTGCGGCGCTGCTCGGTCGAGGTGCCGCCGTGACGCAGCTCCTCATCACGCGTGATGGCAGCGCCCTAGTCCTTCCTGCGGGGCACCTGCGCGGCGAGCGGCCAGCTGCGGCGTATACGGCTACCGACGCTGCGAGAGAACTTGGCGCACCACGTTCGCGTGATCTCGCTGAGCTCCTGAGCGAGCAGCACCTCGCGGCCCCAGGCGTGGTTGCAATTCCCGCCCTGCACGGTCCAGGCGACGAAGATGGCGCGGTACAGGCCCTCCTCGCCGCCGCGGGGATCAACTACGTGGGGGCGGAGCCCACCGCTGCTGCGCTCGGCATGGACAAGCCGCGCTTCAAGGATCTCGCGGCAAGCATCGGCGTTGCCGTTCTTCCCCACTTCGTCGTGAGCGCCGCCGAGTGGCAGGCGCCGGGCGGTCGCGAGCGAACGAGTGCTGCGATTGAGCAGTTCGCTCGTAGCGCCGCCCCTGATGGTGCGCTGATGGGGAAGCCCGCCGCACACGGTTCGTCGATCGGCATGAAGATCGCGCGTACCTCAGCTGAGTGGGCGGCGGCGGTCGACCTTGCCCTTGAGTACGGCGATCGTGCTCTGCTCGAACCATACCTTGAGCGCCCACGCGAACTTGAGGTCGCGCTCTTGGAGCGACCCGACGGTAGCGTCGAGGCCTATGGGCCCGGCGAGGTCTTCCCTGGTCACGACTTCTACGACTACGAGGCGAAGTACGCCCCTGGGGTCTCGCGCACAAGTACCGAGCCTGCGCTCGACGCCACACTTCGCAACGAGCTTCTTGCCGCGGCGCGCAGGCTCTTCGTCGCATCTGGCGGACGTGGGCTCGCCCGGTTGGACTTTCTCGCCCCGCGCGACGGCAGTGGCTGGTTCATGTCGGAGGTGAACACCTTCCCAGGCTTCACACCGATCTCGTTGTATCCGAAGCTCGTCGAGGCGGCAGGGACCTCGTTTGCCGACCTCTGTGTGCTGCTCGTCGAGACCGCGGTCGCCCGCCCGGTGAAGAGCCTGCGATGAGTGACGCTAAACGCCCACCACGTGACGGGGCACGCCCCTTTCGCGCGAATGAGGTGCCACCTGGCGTTCGCGCCGGACTCAGTGGCTTGCGGCGCGCAGCTAGGGCAACCCCCGTCACGCCGAAGGTCGAGGGGGGTCGACGCCCACGACAACGCTCGATTGAGCGCATCGCTATCGCACTGAGCCCATCACCGCGCGTCATCACGCTCCTGCGTCGCTTCGCCGCGGTGCTACTCATCCTGGCGGCGGTGGTGGCGCCAGCCCCCGTTGCTACAGGGAGCTCTCTGCCGATCACCGCGATCACTGTCTCTGGTGCGAGCCTTGTTGATTCGACGTCAATCGTTGCTGCTTCAGGGATCGTCGCCGGCGAGAACCTGCTCGCCGCACGCCTGCGTAGCGCCGAGGTGGGGATCGGCGCGCTCCCGATGATTTCGAGCGTCCACGTGCGTGCGGGTCTCCCTGGAACGATTCAGATCGACATTGCTGAGCGCGCCCCGCTCCTTCGATGGGAGGCGAACCGCGTGACCTACCTTGTTGATGGCGCTGGGAGCGTAGTCGCAACGGCCGACTCACCCCTGCTTGCTCCGAGCGCCGCATCTGTCGTCGGGGCGCTTCCGCTCATTACCGACGCCCGCGCCGACGTCACCATTGAGCTCGGCGGGAGCATCTCAGCGGCGCTCTTCGATGCGGCCACTCGGCTCACCTCGCTCGTACCGAGCGATTTCGGCAGCGAGGCGACGGAGGTGGTGCTGCGCGTCGACCCAGACTGGGGGATCCTAATTACCGCGCGCGGCGGGCCCGCTGATGCAGAATGGACCGCCGTCTTCGGCACGTACACCAGCAACCTACGGCCACCGACGATGATCCCAGAACAGGTTCGCCTGCTGCGCAGCCTGCTGGCTCGTGGCGAGGGGCGGATTGGCTGGATCATCCTCGCCGACGCGCGCGCGGGCACCTACACGGATCGTGGGGTGGTACCGCCCCCTGCGGGCGGCGGGGCAACCCCTTTGCCCTCGCCTTCACCCGCACCCAGCAGCACCGTGAACCCGACAGCATCTCCATGAGATCCGCTCAGTTGAAGACCTTGGGTCAGTTCGCTCCGCGCGTCGCACGGCGCGACTCGCACCTCCATCTGGGGGGTATGATCGCCGCAACTGTTACGGGAGAGGGAGGATCAGAGCAATGACAGACGAGCGCTACACCACGATCGCGGTGATCGACGTGGGGACCTCCAAGGTCGCCTGCGCGATCGCGCACATCAGCGGCGACAACGGATCGATCTCGGTCATCGGAAAGGGGACCGCCGCCAACACCGGACTGCGCCGTGGTGTCGTCACGGACATCGAGAAGACGGGCGCAGCGATCAAGGAGGCGGTCGAGAAGGCGGAGCGACTCTCCGGCTATCGCATTGAGCATGCCGCCGTGACCCTCTCCGGCACGCACGTCGAGGGGCAGAACTCCTCAGGTCAGGTTGCTGTGGCGAGCCCCGATCGTGAGATCCGCGACGACGATGTCGATCGCGTCCTCGAGGTCTGCCGCGCGATCCAGGTGCCAAGCTCGCGGATGCTCCTCAACGTCCTTCCATCGTCATACATCGTGGACGGCCAAGAGGGGATCCAGCAGCCACGAGGGATGATCGCCTATCGCCTCGAGGCGCGAGCGCATCTCATCACCGCCTCAATGACCGCGGTGCAGAATCTCGAGAAGTGCGTGCAGGCGGCGGGGATCTCCGTTGACGAGTTCGTCCCCGCGTCGCTCGCTGCGTCGGAGCTGACGCTCTCGGAGACGGAGCGCGAGCTGGGCACGGTGCTCGTCGATATCGGTGCTGAGACGTGCGACATCGCAGTCTTCCACCTGAATGCCGTCGTGCATTCAGCGGTGCTGCCGATCGGCGCGGCGTTCGTGACCCGCGACGTTGCGATCGGCCTGAAGACAAGCCTCGCCGCGGCCGAGGAGCTGAAGGTGAACTACGGAACGTGTGACCTTCGTACCGTCTCGCTCAACGAGCAGTACACGGTCCCTGACGAGCCGGGCGGCCGACGCATCGACCGACTTGAACTCGCCCGCATCATCGAAGCGCGCATGCGCGAGCTCCTTGAGATGGTGAGCGGCGTGGTTGCCGCAGCCGGCCCTGAGGCGACGAGCGCAGGCGTGGTGTTGACGGGTGGCGGGGCGCAGCTCCAAGGGATCGACGTGCTCGCCCGTGAGATCTTGCGCGCCCCGGTGCGAGTCGCCGCCCCAGAAGGCCCCGTCATGGGACTCCTTGACGACTTCCGCGGCCCCCAGCAGGCAGCCATCCTCGGCCTCTTCTCTTGGGTCGCCAAGGGGATGGGTGAGATGGGGGTTGTCGAGGAGCCGTCGGCTGGTGCGGGCGGTCGGATCGCGGCCGCCGCCAAGGGCTTCCTCGCGCGGTTCCGTCGCTAGCGCCCGTGGCTGAGATAACACCGCGCCGCTGCTACACTTCGCGAAACCGACGGGGAGGCGCCTGCTCCCTTGGGGGTAACCCTGAGGCGCGGCGACGTCGGGATAAGGGACCGGAGGTCCAGGCCGGATATGCGATCGCAGACTGAAAACTTCGCGATCATCCGTGTGGTCGGCGTCGGTGGCGCCGGCTCAAATGCTGTCAACCGCATGATCCGTGCCGAGCTGCTCGGTGTCGAGTTCATCGCGGTCAACACCGATGCGCAGGCGTTGATGAAATCGAACGCGCCGGTGCGCATCCGCATCGGTGACGCGATCTCTCGCGGCCTTGGCGCCGGGGGCGACTCTGGGGTTGGCGAGCGCGCCGCCCACGAAGATGTCGAGAACCTGCGCACCGCACTTGAGGGCTCCGACCTCGTCTTCGTCACCGCCGGCATGGGCGGTGGCACCGGATCTGGCGCCGCCCCCGTGGTCGCCAAGATTGCCAAGGAGCTCGGCGCACTCACGATCGGCATCATCACGAAGCCGTTCGCGTTTGAGGGGCGTAAGCGCGCCTTTGTGGCTGACGCGGCGGCGAACGAACTGCGCAAGTACGTCGACACGCTGATTGTCATCCCCAACGAGCGGCTCCTCAACATCGTGAGCCGCCAGACCTCAATGGTCGACTCATTCCGCATCGCCGACGACGTGCTGCGCCAGGGCGTCCAGGGCGTGAGCGACATCATCACTGTTCCGGGCGACATCAACCTCGATTTCGCCGACGTGCGTACGATCATGAAGGACGCGGGAACCGCGCTCATGGGGATCGGCCGCGCGAGCGGTGAGGCACGCGCGCGCGCCGCTGCTGAGCAGGCGATTGAGTCGCCGCTCCTCGAGGTCGACATTCGTGGTGCGACTGGCGTGCTCGTGAACGTCGCAGCGGCGTCTACCGTCACCCTGCATGAGGTGAACGAGGCGATCAACCACATCACCGAGCGTGCCGACCCCGAGGCGAACATCATCTTCGGAACCACGATCGACGAGAGCCTCGGCGATGAGATCCAAATCACGGTCATCGCCACCGGCTTCCGACCGGTCGAGGAGATCACCGCTGAGCAGCGCTTCGGCGCAACGCCAGCGGCGCGCCCCGTTGCGCCAGCAAAGTCTGCGGCTCCGTCGTGGAGCCCGCGCCCGTCGAGCGCTGAACCGATCGCACCACTTCCAGCTGCGACTTCCTGGCCAGCCGATGCGTGGTCCACAGACGATCGCAGTGGCCGTGGCGTCTCTGACCAGTCGCCCCGCGACGAGGATCGAGGTGGTGACGCCCCAAGTGAGTCAAGCTCTGGCGTTGAGTCGATTGACTTGGAGATCCCTGCCTTCCTTCGCCGCCGCGGCTAACGCCGCCCCTCGCGCCCCGGCGGAATGAACCCCTCAGCGCAGATCCAATCAGCCAAGGCACGCATCGCGGTTGCCGCCGCGCGCAGCGGCCGGAGCGCCGAAGCCGTCGAACTGCTCGTGGTGAGCAAGACCGTCGCCGCTGAGCGCCTCGTTGAACTGCTCGATGCAGGCGTCACCTCATTCGGTGAGAACCGGGTGCAGGAGCTCGAGGAGAAGCGCGCCGCGCTGCAGGGGCTTAGGCCAACCGCGTCAGTTCGTTGGGAACTCATCGGCCCGCTGCAGTCGAACAAGGTGCGTCGCGCCGTTGCCGTCGCCGATCGAATCTCGACCGTAGATCGAATTGAGGTGCTTGAGGCGCTCGTGCGCGCGGCACGCGAGGCGGCGAAGGAGCTGCACGTGGCGATCCAGGTCAACGTCGACGACGACCCCGCCAAGGCCGGCTTCAGCACCGCTGCGTTGCGCGACGCACTTCAAACGATCGGGGCAGCCGTCGGGGGCGGCGGCGTCATCATTGACGGCCTCTTCACCGTTGGCCGGATCGTTGCCACCCCAGAGGAGGCGCGTGCGACCTTCACGGCGCTGCGCAGCATAGCCGCCGACGTGCGCTCCGCGGCCGCAACCGCAGGGTTCACGATCGGACCACTCCTCTCCATGGGGATGAGCGGGGATTACGAGGTTGCGGTCGAGGAGGGGTCGACGCAGGTCCGCCTCGGCTCCGCAATCTTTGGGGCGCGGGCGTAGGATCTAGAGATGGAGTTCTCACTGCGCAACGGCATCGACCTCGCCCTGACGGCGCTCTGGTGGATCGTGCTCTTGCGCGTCCTTGCCTCGTGGTTTGACCACGAGGGGCGCTACGGTGCGACGCGGCTGGTGCACGAGCTGAGCGAGCCGATCCTCGCCCCCTTGCGTCGCATCCTCCCTGGCGGGGGAGCGATCGATTGGTCGCCGCTCGTTGCGATGTTGGCGCTGCAGTTCCTGAGGCGACTCGTCTAGAATCCGCCCCTCGGGCGATTAGCTCAGTTGGTTAGAGCGCACGGTTCACATCCGTGAGGTCACTGGTTCGAGTCCAGTATCGCCCACCATATCGGCTGCTGAGCTGCTGCTCCGCGCTGCGGGCTCTGGTTTACGCGCTGCGGGCGATCCTGCGCAACACCGCCGGCATGATGCCGCCCTGGCGATAGGTCTCCACCTCGATCGGTCCATCGAGGCGCAGGATCGCTTCGAAGGAGCGGCTTGCGCCATCGTCGTTGAGCACATCGACGCGCACGCGCGAGCGCGGCGTGAGGGCGGCGAGGCCAGCGATCGAGAAGCACTCGTGGCCGGTGAGCCCGAGCGTTGCTGCGCTCTCTGCAGGGAGGAACTGCAACGGCAGAACGCCCATCCCGATGAGGTTCGATCGATGGATGCGCTCGTACGACTCGGCGATCACGGCGCGTACGCCGAGCATCCGCGTCCCCTTGGCCGCCCAGTCGCGCGATGAGCCAGAACCGTACTCGCGGCCGGCGAGAATGATCAGCGGCGTCTTCTCTTGGCCGTACGCCGCAGCCACGTCGTAGACGGGGAGCACCTCGCCGCTCGGTGCGTGACGGGTAAACGGGCCCTCGCGACCATCGGCGAGCGCGTTGCGCAGCCGGGTATTTGCGAAGGTACCGCGCGCCATCACCTGATCGTGCCCGCGTCGGGCGCCATACGAGTTGAAGTCGTCTGGCGCGACACCACGCTCCTGGAGCCAGCGCCCCGCCGGCGAGTCGGCGCGGATCACCCCTGCCGGTGAGATGTGGTCAGTGGTGACGGAGTCGCCGAGGAGCAGGAGTGCGCGGGCGTTTGCAATGTCGGCGATTGGCGCCGGCTCGCTGCCGATTCCTTGGGTAAATTCCGGGCGGGCGACATAGGTGGAGTCGGCGCTCCATGCGTAGGTGCGTCCACCAGGGATCTCGAGCGCCTGCCAGCGTGCATCACCGTCGAAGAGGCCCGCGTAGCTCGCGCTGTACAGCGTTGGATCTGCAGCGGTTGCAACCGCTGCAGCGATCTCGTCATCGGTCGGCCAGATGTCGGCCAGATGCACCGCCGCACCGTCACGATCGACGCCGATCGGGTCGCGCGTGGGATCGATCGCGACGTTCCCTGCGAGCGCGAGCGCCACGACGAGTGGCGGTGAGGCGAGGTAGGCGGCGCGTACGGCGGGGTGGATCCGCCCCTCGAAGTTGCGGTTTCCGGAGAGGACTGCTGCGACCACCAAGTCGTCGCGCTCGATCGCAGCGGCGACGTTGGCGTCGAGTGGTCCGGAGTTGCCGATGCAGGTCGTGCAGCCGTAGCCGGCGACCGAGAATCCGAGCTGCTCAAGTGGCGCCAAGAGGCCAGCGCGCTCGAGGTACGCGGTGACAACGCGAGATCCCGGGGCGAGCGACGTTTTCACCCACGCTGCGGGGCGCATCCCACGAGCGACGGCATTGCGGGCGAGGAGACCAGCCGCGAGCATCACCGAAGGGTTCGACGTGTTGGTGCATGAGGTGATCGCTGCGATCGCGATCGCGCCGTCGCGGAGCCCGTTTGCGTCACCGTGTGCGCCGCTGCCACTGCGTTCTGGCCAGCTCGTTGCGAAACTCGCTCCAAGGTCGGGGAGGGCGAGGCGATCCTGCGGGCGTCGAGGGCCAGCGAGCGACGGCACGATCGTGGCGAGGTCGATGGCGATCACCTCATCGTATTTCGGGGCTGCGCCGTCGAGGCGCCAGAGCCCCTGCGCCTTTGCGTACGCCTCGACGAGAGCGACCTGCCCGGCGCTGCGGCCAGTCGTTCGCAGGTAGCTGATCGTTGTCGCATCAATGGGGAAGAGCGTGGTTGTGGCGCCGAACTCTGGCGACATGTTCGCGATCGTTGCGCGGTCGGCGAGCGAGATGCTTGCGAGCCCATCGCCGAACGCTTCGATGTACGCGCCGACTACGCCGTGGGCGCGGAGGCGCTCGGTCACGACGAGCACCAGGTCAGTCGCGGTGGTGCCAGCGGGTAGCCGTCCGTCGAAGCGGAGCCCGATGATCTTCGGGAGTGGCGAGAAGAGCGGCTCGCCGAGTAGCACCGCCTCTGCCTCGATTCCCCCAACGCCGAAGCCGAGAACGCCGAGTCCAGAGATCATCGTCGTGTGTGAGTCGGTGCCGACACAGCTGTCGGGGTAGGCGAGCGGCGCGCCGTCGACGGTGTCGACCGTTACGACCGTGGCCAAGCTCTCAAGGTTCACCTGGTGAACGATCCCCGCACCGGGCGGCACAACGCGGAATCGGTCGAATGCGCCCTGCGCCCACCGGAGGAGGCGATAGCGCTCCCCGTTGCGCTCGTACTCGCGCGCAACGTTGCGCTCGAGTGCCTCGGTGCTCCCCCACGCGTCGACCTGCACGGAGTGGTCGATGACGAGATCAGCGGGAACCTGCGGATTGATACGCTCTGGGTCGATCCCTAGCTCCTTCGCCGCGTCGCGCAACGCAGCGAGGTCTACAACGGCGGGGACGCCGGTGAAGTCCTGCAGCACGACGCGAGCCGGCGAGAAGGGGAGCTCGCGCTCTTCGCCGGTGGAGGCTGCCGCGGCACCAGGGCTCCAGGCGAGATAGGCGAGCGCATCTTCTGGCCGTACGAAGCCGTCACCGGCGCGGCGAGCAGCGCCTTCGATGAGGATCTTGAGGAGGAGCGGGAGCTGCGCCAGCGGGAGCGCGGGTGCGGGGAGACGTTCGAGCGCAATCCGGTCGGGGAGCCCCGATCCGAGGCTTGTTCGCGCGCCGAAGTGATCGCCCACGATCCCTCCTTTTCTGCCGGCGCGATCGCGCGCGCAGCGCTGCGTGACGGGCGTCGCTCACCGTAGGGTAGCGCGAGCGTGGCGACGCACGCTGGCGGCGGCAGGGCTACCATCGGTTTGATGGGCCGCAGGGCCCGCTTCGTGGAACAAAGAGGTGTGGGAGATGCCGCAGGTGAAGCGTATCGCCGTCTCAGCAGGCGGCCTTGTCATCCGCGTAGAGAACGGGCGCCCCGAACTCGTCCTCGGGCGCCGTCGTCGCGAGCGCGACGGCTACGTCTGGTCGCTCCCGAAGGGGACGCCGGAGGAGGGGGAGACGCGCGAGGAGACCGCCGTTCGCGAGGTGCGCGAGGAGACCGGACTCGAGGTGAAGATTCTCTCCTATTACGACGCGATCTTCTACGCGTTCAGCCGTGCCGGCGAGCGGATCGAGAAGACGGTCCACTACTACATCATGGAGGCGACCGGAGGGAGCTTCGAGAACTTCGACCACGAATTTGAAGAGCTGCGTTGGGTCCCGATGGACGAGGCGATCCGACTCCTCGACTTCAAGACGGAGTCGGCGTTGGTGGAGCGCGCCTACGCGCAGATCGGCGGGTAGGTGCGACGCACTCCGCTCTACGACGAGCACCGTGCGCTTGGCGCGCGAATGGTCGACTTCGCCGGGTGGGAGATGCCGGTTCAGTACAGCGGGGTGATCGAGGAACATCGCGTGGTGCGCTCTGCGGCGGGGCTCTTCGACCTCTCACACATGGGCGAGATCGAAGTTTCGGGACCTGGCGCCGGCGCCGCACTTGACGCAGCGCTCGTCTCGGAGCCATCGCGTCTTGCTCTCGGTCGCGCACAGTACAGCATCATCGTTGACGAGCGCGGAGGGATGCTCGACGACCTCGTCGTATACCGCACTGCGGTCGAGCGTTGGCTTGTGGTGGCAAACGCATCGAATCGTGCCGTGGTCGTCGCAGCCTTGCGCGAACGCATTGGCGCCGCTGCGGCGGTGCACGACCTGAGCGACGAGACGGCGATGATCGCGATCCAGGGCCCTCGTAGCCTCGAGATCCTCGCGCCGCTGGTCGCCCTCGATGACGCCTCGGCGCTCGACGACCTGCGCGGCTATGCGGCACTCACTGGGCGAGTCGGCACAGCGAAGGTTGCCGCGCTCATCGCCCGCACCGGTTACACCGGCGAGGATGGATTCGAGATCTATGTTGCCGCCGCTGTTGCGCCTGGGCTCTGGCGCGAGCTTCTGGCAGCGGGCGCACCGTTCGGCGCACAGCCTATTGGCCTCGGTGCCCGTGACACCCTTCGTCTCGAAGCGGGGATGCCGCTCTACGGAAACGAGTTGCGTCGCGAGTTGACCCCATATGACGTTGGGCTCGGCCGCGTCGTGCGCCTGGAAAAGAGCGGTGACTTCATTGGTCGCGCGGCGCTCACGGCTCGTAGCACGGCGGGCGAAACCGCTGGCAGGCGACTCATTGGCCTACGCGTCACAGGCCGTGGCATCGCTCGACACGGCTATCCGGTGCGCCTCCCAGGCGGAGCGGTGATCGGCAATGTCACATCGGGGACGCACGCTCCTAGCGTCGGCGCAGCGATTGCCCTTGCGGATCTTGCAGGGGAGGCTGGCCCCTGGGATCGGGGCCGCACTGTTGAGGTCGAGGTGCGCGGGGAGTGGATCGCCGCCGAGGTGACTCCCGTACCATTCATTCAGCGCCCCACGAGGCGCGGCTCGCACTAAGGGCAGGGATCGACGCGGGCGCTTACCCTACTAATTACAGGTTGTCGATGGTTCGTGAAATGATGGAGGTGCGCAATGTCGGTGCCAGACGAGCTCCGCTACTCCAAGGAGCATGAGTGGGTGCGCCTCAATGACACGCACGCGGTCATTGGCATCACCGCTCACGCCGCGGATGAACTCGGCGACGTGGTGTTCGTTGACCTCCCCGCCGTCGGCAGCCAACTCAGCCAGTTCAAGGTCTTCGGCGCGATTGAGTCGGTGAAGGCGGTGAGCGATCTGTACAGCCCAATCAGTGGAACAATCACCGCGAAAAATGATGCGCTGAGTGCCGACCCTGCAAGCATCAACGCCGATCCGTATGGTCGCGGCTGGCTCCTTGAGGTCGAGATTGCAAACGCCGCCGAACTCGACACGCTACTCGACGCGGCCGGCTACCGCCTGCACATCGGGTGATTGTTAGGACCATGATGGGATCGCGCATGCGCAGCATCTCCGTGGCGCTCGCCGCTGCCCTCCTTGCATCACTGCTCGCGGGGTGCGGCATCCTCGGTGGGCGCGGCATTCGACTTGCGGTCACCGCTGAGCCCCTCGGCCTTGAGGCGGCGTACGGCGATGACGCGTCGGCAACCGTCGGCGCGCTCGTGCACGCCGGCCTCTATCGGATTGACGCCTCGTTCACCCCGCAGCCGCTCCTCGCTATCGCCGCGCCGACGATCTCGACTGGAGGAACGATTTGGGGTGTGCGACTGAAGGATGGACTCACATTCCACGATGGCTCCTCACTGACGGCATCTGACGTCGTCTTCACCTACGAGCTCGCGAAGTCGGCGCGCTGCCCCCTCGTCGCAGAGATCTGCGACCTGGTACGCACGCGCCTCGAGTCGGTGAAGGCGAACGCTGACGGGACGCTCACCTTCACCCTCGTGGCTCCGTGGTCGCCGTGGGCGACGCGCGGCCTCACGATTCCGATCCTTCCGAAGGAGTCGATCAACGCATCACTCGAACGCCTCGTCGCTGCGACGGCAGGCGCCGACCGCGAGGCGGTGAGCCTGGAGCGTGAGACGATCGCGACGGCGCTCGATCCTGCAACCTGTGCGACTGGCGGCCCCGACGCCTGCTCCTACGCCACGCGCGTCGCCGAGCTTGAGGCGACGCTTGCCGCCGCCGGCTCGCCGCCGCCAGACCCGCGCATCTTCCCCGAGCTCTCATTGACGGGAGAGCCGACGGGCCGTCGCGACGACGAGGCATACGGGCGCGCACTCTTCGCTCAATTGAGCACCCTTGAGACGATGCTTCTCGCGCCGATCGACGATCGACTCGTCGCCGCGTACTCAATCCTCGACGTCCAGTCGGCACCGATCGGAGCGGGCCCATTCAGTTTTGCTGAGCGGGTACCGGGTGACTTCATCTCTCTTCGACCGTTCGCGGGGTTCGCCGGAGGTGCACCCAAGGCGAGCGGTGCGACGGTTCGTCGCTTCGTGTCGAATGCAGGGGCTGTCACCGCATTCCAATCCGGGCAGCTCGACTGGGTCCCCGGACTGCGCGCGGGTGACGTTGCCGGACTCAAGGTCCGCGACGATGGCGAGCTCCTCTCGCCCCCCTCGCTCCGTGGGTACTACTACCTCGCCTTCAACGTGCGCTCCGGTCGTCTCTTCGCCGATGTGGCGCTCCGTCGCGCGCTGGCCAGTTGCGTTGATATTTCAGCGCTGATTGCCGACGCGACCGACGCAACGGGGATCCCGGTATCGAGCACCGTCGCCGCTTCGTCGTGGGCTGCTGAGGCTTCGCCTCCAGTTGAGTCTACGCTCGACGTGCCCGGCGGTCGCGCCACAATTGAAGCGGCTGGCTGGCTAGTTGGAAGCGATGGCGTCTACTCGAAGGCTGGCCGTCGCCTTGAGGCTGAGATATTGGTGCGCGATGGCCAGACGCTGCGCGTGCGAGCGGCGCAGGCGATCGCCGACCAGGCTGCAAAGTGCGGCATGTCGCTCACCGTCTCACCACAGCCCTACTCGACGGGAGTGCTCCCAGCGCTGCGCTTCCCGAGCGACTTTGACCTCTACCTTGGTGGTTGGCAGTGGAGCATTGATCCCGACGACAGCGACATCCTCTCCTCTGACGCCTGCCCAACCACCGAGGCGCCGGCGGGAAAGAACTTCGGCTGCTGGCAGAACCCCGACGCAGACGCGCTGCTGAAACGTGGCCTCACCACGACCGGCCTCAGCGCGCGCGCCACGATCTACGCGGCGTTCCAGGAACTGCGCCGCCAAGAGCGACCCTACCTCCTGCTTTGGAGCGACCCGGGCTACGCATTGATTGCACGCCAGATCGACTGGCCGACGCGTGTAGGCGATGTCGCGAGCCCCCTCTACGACTGGTCGGTCGAGCGCTGGGATCGCCAGGGCCGATAAGCCCGCCCCGCGCTACGGGTCCCACCATTAAGTAAGATTGGGACATGGTTAGGCAACTTCCGCCAGGGGTACAGGTTCCCGACGAGCTGCTGCTGGATCCAGGGGCGACGCTGCAGATTTGCCGCTCGTTCATTCGGGCGCAGTTCGCAGCGACAGGTGCCTCGCGAGCGATCCTCGGGATTTCGGGCGGCATTGACTCTGCGCTCGTCGCGCACCTGCTCGCCGACGCACTCGGCCCCGAGCGAATCGTCGGCGTGATCATGCCGTACGCGACATCTGCTGCCACCTCGCGCGCCGACGCCCTTCAGGTCGTCGAGAAGCTTGGCTGCGCCGTTGAGGAGGTGCCGATCACGGCGGCGGTCGACAGCATGATCAGCGCCCTTCCTGACGGGGGAGCGACCACGCCGATCCGACGCGGCAACATTGCCGCCCGCGCGCGCATGACAGCGCTCTACGATCGCTCGGCGTTGTACCGCGGCCTTGTTGCGGGCACAGGGAACAAGACCGAATACCTGATCGGCTACACGACACTGCACGGCGATGCAGCTTGTGCGTTCAATCCGATCGGCGACCTGTACAAGAGCCAGGTGCGCCTCCTGGCCGCACACCTTGAAGTGCCAGAGCAGATCATTGCCAAGGCGCCGAGCGCCGACCTCTGGCCCGGTCAGACCGACGAGTCTGAGGGTGGCTTTGACTACCCGACGCTCGATCGCATTCTCTTGCGACTTGTTGATCGTCGGCAGTCGGTCGCGGAGACGGCATCCGAAGGGTTCGACGTCAGCCTCGTCGAGCGGGTCCGCGGCATGATCCTTGCATCGGAGTTCAAGCGGCTCCTTCCGCCGATCGCGTCGATCGGCACGCCCAACCGCTCGATCGATCACCTCAGAAGCGCATCGGCGTCGTGAGCGGCGACGCACGCGGTGGCGGCGCCACGGCCGGCGCGCTCCACGTCGTCTCAACTCCGATCGGCAACCTGGCCGACTTAACGCCGCGCGCGGCGGCAGTCTTACGTGAGGTGGCACTCGTCGTCGCCGAAGACACACGCGTCGCACGCCAGCTGTTGGAGAGTCTTGGCATCGACCGGCCGGTCGAGTCGCTCCCCGCGTTCGACGAGCGCGCCAGGATCGCGCCGATCCTCGCACGTCTCAACGGCGGAGAGTCGGTCGCACTGATCAGCGACGCTGGCACGCCGCTCATCAGCGATCCAGGTCAGCACCTCGTATCGGCGGCCATCGCGAGCGAGGTGCGCGTTGTGCCGATCCCTGGCGCCTCAGCACTTCTCGCCGCAGTCGTGGCATCTGGAATCGTCGGAGCGCGGTGGGTCTTTGAAGGCTTCCTGCCACGGAGTGGTGGCGAGCGCGAACGCATGATTGGCGCGATTGCCGCCGACGACCGCGCCTCGGTGATCTACGAGGCGGGTAACCGCGTTGACGAGACGCTGCGCGATCTCGCCGCCGCATGTGGCGATGAGCGCCCCGCGGCGATCTGTCGTGAGTTGACAAAGCTCCACGAAGAGGTGCATCGCGGCAGCCTCGCCGCGCTTTCCCGCAAGGTTGCAGCGGGCGAGATCGATGGTCGCGGGGAGTTCGTCCTCGTTGTCGGCGCCGAACCGCCAAGGACCCGCGACGACGTGGGTGAGGGGGCGTACCCCGCAGCGCTCGCCGCCGTTGAAGCTGCGATCGCCGCGGGGGAGTCGCGCAGCGGTGCGGTGCGTCGCATCGCCACGGAGTGGCAACTGGAGCGTCGGCGCCTCTGGGCGCTCGCCCACCAACCTGGAGAGCGCACCGAGTAGTCGTGCTAGGTCGCGCGAAGCCCGGCCCTAGCGGCCGCTCTTGACGGGGGGAGCGATCTCTTCGCCGTACTCAGCTTCGCCAAGTTCGCTCGGCTCGGCACCCTGCGCCACCGGATCTGCCGACTGTGGCTTCGGCCCCAGGAACTCGAGGCGATTGACGATCACCTCGGTCATCCAACGGCGCGACCCTTCGCTCTCCCACTCGTGCGTCTTCAGTCGACCGTCGATGGCGACGAGCGATCCGGCCTGGAGGTGCGCGCCGGCGACCTCGGCGAGCTTCTCCCAGAAGACGAGTCGATGGAACTCGGTGCGCTCCTCACCGCCGCGGAAGTCGTGGCTCGCGAGGCTCCCCACTGCCACCTTCGCCCCCGAAGGGAGCGCCTTCATCTCAACGGGCTTCGTCATGCGGCCCGCCAGCATCACCTTGTTCATAGCCCCTCCTTCGCCCGCAGGTTCGAGCCGTTTGGCCCCGCGCAACCTGAAGGTGAAGCGGAGGGTCGCCACGGCACCGTACCCAGCACGTATCGTCGCCGCGTAGCGGCGTTACTGCGTGCGATACTGCGGCGATGCGTTACTACCTGACGACCGCCATCGCCTACGCGAATAACAAGCCCGGCCTGCACACCCTCTACGAGGTGGTTGGCGCCGATGCGATCGCGCGATGGCGTCGAATGGGTGGCGACGAGGTGCGCTTCCTCACCGGCACTGATGAGTTCTCAGTGAACATTGCAGCCCGCGCCGCCGAGGAGGGGCTCGCGCCGAAAGCATTCGTGGATCGCAACGTTGCACTCTTCGAACGTAGCGAGGGACTCCTTGGCATCGCCCCCGATCGCTTCATTCGCACCACCGATCCCGACCATCAGCTCGCCGCGCAGGAGATGGTGCGCCGCTCCCACGCGGCAGGCGACATTTACCTCGGCACCTACGAGGGCTGGTACTGCCCGAACGAGGGGTATCGCGCCGAGGCAGACGTCATAAAGGAGGGGAGCGAAACGATCTGCCCTAATCATCCCGGAGTGCCGCTGCAGTGGCTGAAGGAGCGCAACTGGTTCTTTCGCCTGAGCGCCTACGCCGAACGGCTTGAAGCGTGGCTCACCCAGGAGCCGTCGCCAGTGCAGCCAGAGTATCGACGCAACGAAATGCTCGGCTTCATTCGTCAGGGGCTCGAAGATTTTTCGATTAGCCGCGAGGGGGCAACGTGGGGGATCCCGTTCCCCATTCGCGAGGATGGGAGCAGCGCGCTCAATGCGGCGGGAGAGGGTGACCCGAAGGCGGGGACGATCTACGTTTGGTACGACGCGCTCATAAACTATCTGACTGGCGCTGGATTCCCGGCAGACCCGCAAGGGAAGCCCTGGTGGCCAGCAGATTTGCACATCATCGGCAAGGACATCAATCGATTTCATTCCGTCTTCTGGCCGGCGATGCTCTGGAGCGCTGGTCTCGATGCGCCGCGCCGTATCTGGGTGCACGGTTGGCTGCTTGTCGGCGGTGAGCGCATGAGCAAGAGCCGCGGCAACTTCCTAGATCCCGACGATGCCGTTCGCGCCCTTGGCGCAGATGGTGCGCGTTTCGTGGTGCTGCGTGAGGTCCCCTTCGATCGCGATGCTGAGGTGAGCTGGGACTCGATCATTCGCCGCTACAACGCCGATCTCGCGAACGACTTTGGCAACCTCGTGAATCGCTCCACGACTATGGCGGCGCGCGCCTTCGGTGGCGAGGTTCCAGCTCCACGCCCTGCCGCGGAGTCTCCGCTCGCAGCCGCATGGGCACTCGCGCGCGCGGGAGCCGAGGGTTCGATGGAGGGGCTGCTGTTACACGAGTGGCTCGGCGCACTCTGGGAGTTCGTCGGCGAGGCGAACCGCTTCGTTGACACGGAGCGACCGTGGGATCTTGCGAAGGCGGCGAAGGAGGGCGACGCGGCTGCGACGGCACAACTACGTGGCGTCCTCGGTGATTTGATCGAGGCGTGTCGTCTCATTGCCCTCTACGCGGCACCCGCGATGCCGGAGAGCGCCGCTCGTGTCTGGAGTCTCCTGGGACACGTCTGGCCGTACGACGCCAAGGGTCACGGCGGACCTGCGCTTTCGACGCTCGGTGCGTGGGGTGCGTTGGCACCAGCTGGTCCCCTCGGTGATCCCACCCCGCTCTTCCCACGCCTCGATCTCGAGGAGAAGGTGACCGGTGACGCTCCCGCTCGTTGACGCGCATGGGCACCTTCAGGCTGAGCGTTTCGACGCGGACCGCGATGCGGTGATCGATCGCGCTGTCGCCGCCGGGCTTGCCCGCCTCTTGATTCCCGGCTGGGACGTGGCGAGTTCGCTCGCCGGTGCAGCGATCGCAGCGCGCATTGGCTGGGCGCGCGTGGCGATCGGCATTCACCCCTCCGCCGCCGATCTCCATCCGAACGATCGATCCGCACTCCTTGCTCGTGTTGCCGAGGCGCAGATCAGCGCCGTGGGTGAGACCGGCATCGACACGAAGCGCGACGGTGTGCCGCTTGCGGTGCAGCGCGCGAACCTCGATGCCCATCTTGCCGTCGCACTTGAGCATGGCAAGCCGCTCATCTTGCACTGTCGCTCTGCTGCAGGGAGCGACGCTGCCCAACGCGAGCTCATTGCAGCGCTGCGCGTGGCGGGTTTCGGTGACACGGCGGCAACGCGCGCGTTTGATGGCAGGGTGCCATTCATCTTGCACAGCGCCTCGGGCTCCGCGGCGTATGTCGATGAGGCGCTTGCGCTCGGTGGTGGCGTCTCCATCTCTGGCCTCGCCTTCCGGCGAGAGGAGTCGGCGACAGGGGAGTGGGTGAGCGCGGTGCCAGCCGACCGTCTGCTCACCGAGACCGACGCTCCGTGGCTCGTGATGCCCGGAGCACCCGATCCCCACCGCAACGAGCCGGCAAATGTGCGCCTCACCCTTGAGTGGCTTGCCGAACGGCGCGGGGTCGACCCCACCGACCTCGCCGCACAGCTCGTGCTGAATTTCGACCGGATCTTCCCGCCATCTGGAGGCTCCAGGGGCGCATAGTTGGCACTCTCGGCTGGAGAGTGCTAACATCCTCCAGGACGCGCCGGTAAACGTGCGCGAAAGGTAGGCGGCAACTGCCGCACCGTGAAGGAGGTAGACCATGGCAAAGAAGACCGCGCTCCGACCGCTCGGCGACCGAGTGGTAGTGAAGCCGCTGCCACGCGACGAGAAGACCGCGAGCGGCATCATCCTCCCCGACACCGCCCAAGAGAAGCCCCAGGAGGGTGAGGTCGTGGCCGTCGGCCCGGGCCGCGTCCTCGATGACGGCAAGCGCGAGGCGATGGATGTGAAGGTCGGCGACCGCGTCCTTCACGCCAAGTACGCAGGGACGGAGTTCAAGCTCGAAGGCGATGAGTTCCTCATCGTCGGTGCGAAGGACATCCTCGCGATCGTCGAATAGCGACACGTCGCATGGCGCGCCTCGCGCGCTCGCGGCGCAACCACAACGGATGAAAGCAGTGAGTAGCAGATAGGTAGGAGGAGGTAACACGATGGCAAAGCAGGTGGTATTTGACGAGGCGGCACGTCGCGCGCTCAAGCGCGGCATCGACAAGCTCGCCGACACGGTCAAGGTCACGATCGGCCCGAAGGGTCGCAACGTGGTGCTCGACAAGAAGTTCGGCGCGCCGACGATCACCAACGACGGTGTGACGATCGCTCGCGACATCGAGCTCGAGGATCACTACGAGAACATGGGGGCGCAACTCCTGAAGGAGGTCGCCACCAAGACCGACGACGTCGCCGGTGACGGCACGACCACGGCGGTCGTACTCGGTCAAGCGCTCGTCACCGAGGGGCTGCGCAACGTGGCCGCGGGTGCGAATCCGATGGTGATCAAGCGCGGCCTCGACAAGGCGGTCGCTGCGGTCGTCGCCGAGATCAAGGCGCAGTCGCGCAAGGTCGACACGCGTGAACAGATCGCGGCGGTGGCTTCGATCTCTGCCGCGGATCCGAGTGTCGGCGAGTTGATCGCCGAGGTGATGGAGAAGGTCGGCAAGGATGGCGTGATCACGGTCGAGGAGGGGCAGTCGCTCGGCCTCGACAAGGAGTACACGGAGGGGATGCAGTTCGATCGCGGATACATCTCGGCCTACTTCGTGACCAATGCCGATCGCATGGAGGCACAGCTCGACAACCCGGCGATCCTCATCACCGACAAGAAAATCTCTGCGGTGCAGGACGCTCTCCCCGCACTCGAGAAGGCCGTCGGCGTCGGCAAGCCGCTCCTCATCGTCGCCGAAGACGTTGATGGAGAGGCGCTCGCCACGCTCGTCGTGAACAAGATCCGTGGCACCGTGCAGGTGCTCGCCGTCAAGGCGCCCGGGTTCGGCGATCGCCGCAAGGAGATGCTCCGCGACATCGCGGTGCTCACTGGCGGCACCGTGATTTCTGAAGAGGTTGGGCGCAAGCTCGACAGTGTCACGATCGAGGACCTGGGTCAGGCGCGCCGCGTCGTCGCCTCAAAGGACAACACCACGATCGTTGATGGCGCCGGCAAGCCGGCCGAGATCAAGGCGCGCATGACGCAGATCAAGGCGCAGATTGAGGAGACGAGCTCCGACTACGACAAGGAGAAGCTCCAGGAGCGCCTGGCGAAGCTCTCTGGCGGCGTTGCCGTGATCAAGGTCGGCGCCGCCACCGAGGTCGAACTCAAGGAGAAGAAGCACCGCATCGAGGATGCGCTCTCAACGACCAGGGCTGCCGTTGAAGAGGGGATCGTCGCTGGCGGCGGGACGACGCTCCTGCAGGCACGCGCGGCGCTCGACAAAGTCGAGCTTACCGGCGATGAGCAGGTTGGAGTCGACATCGTCCGTCGCGCCCTCGAGGCGCCGGCACGACAGATCGCCGAGAACGCAGGGGCGCGCGGCGACGTGGTTGTCGAGGCGATCCTCAAGGCGAAGAAGGGGACCGGCTTCGACGCGTCGACCGACACGATGGTCGACATGTTCGAGAAGGGGATCGTCGACGCCGCGAAGGTGACGCGCTCCGCCCTCCAGAACGCTGCCTCCGTTGCCGCGATGGTGCTCACCACCGAGGCGGTAGTGAGCGACATTCCGGAGAAGAAGGAGCCAGCCGCTCCTGGCGGTCACAGCCACGGCGGTGAGATGGACTTCTAGTTCACAACGTCGCAAGGACCACGAGGCCCCCTGGCGATGCCAGGGGGCCTCGTGCTGTCTGGCGGTATGCCGCGGCGGTAGAATGAGGTCGTGGAACTCCCCTCTGATCCCACCGCGGACCTGACCCCCACGCGGAGCGCCACCCCCGTCCGCGGCGGCGCGGTCGCAGCGGCGGCGAGTGCCGAAGAGGCGATCCTTGGCCCCCTCAACGAGGCGCAGCGTCGCGCCGTCACCACAACGCGTGGGCCGCTCCTCGTGCTCGCCGGTGCCGGATCTGGCAAGACCCGTGTGATCACCCATCGGATCGCCTGGCTAATCGAACACGAACACGTCGCACCATGGAAGATCCTCGCCGTTACCTTTACGAACAAGGCTGCGGCGGAGATGCGCGATCGCCTTGAGGGGCTGATCGGTCCGTCGGCGCGTGACGTTGCGATGGGGACCTTCCATAGCCTCTGCGCGCGGATGCTACGCCGTGACGGCGAGGCGATCGGGCTCCCCTCGGGGTTCTCCATATACGACTCTGACGACCAGCAACGGGTGATCAAGGCGCTCCTCAAAGAGGATGACCTCCCCGCGACGGGGGAGACGAAGCCGAGCGTGATATTGGGCGGCATCAGCCGTGCAAAGAACGATGGTCTCGACGCGACGGAGATGGAGGCACGCGCCGTCACGCACCACGAGCGACTCGTCGCCCGCTATGCGCGCCGCTACGCCGATGAGCTGCGACGACTCGAGGCGGTCGACTTCGACGACCTGCTCATCCTCGGCCTGCGCCTTTTGCGTGACGCACCGGCGGTCGCCGATCGATATCGCGCGAAGTGGGAGTACCTCCATGTGGATGAGTATCAAGATACGAACCGCATCCAGTACGCATGGGTACGCGAGCTCGCCTCCATGCGCGGCAACCTCTGCGTTGTCGGTGACGACGATCAGTCGATCTACTCGTGGCGCGGCGCCGACATTCGCAACATCCTCGACTTCGAGCGCGATTGGCCAAGCGCCGAGGTGGTGGCGCTCGAACAGAACTACCGCTCGACGCAGGTGATCCTCGATGCCGCACACGGCGTCGTTGCCAACAATCGCGGCCGCAAGGAGAAGCGACTCTGGACCGAACAGCCCGGCGGCGCGACCATTCCGCTCTACGGCGCCTTCGATCCTGAAGACGAGGCGGCCTGGATCGTGCGCCGCATCGAGGAGTACGCCGCAGCGCGGCCGACGCGTCGCGCCGATGCCCCGCCCCCCGAGACCCTTGACGGGATCGCCGTGCTCTACCGCACGAACGCGCAGAGCCGTGCGATCGAGGAGGCGCTCCTCCGCGCCTCGATCCCATACCAACTGATCGGCGGAACGCGCTTTTATCAGCGCCGTGAGGTGAAGGATGCGCTCGCCTGGCTGCGCGTCTTGCGCAGCGACGCCGACCGCGTTTCCTTTGAGCGGGTGATGAACGTGCCGCCGCGCGGGATCGGCGAGAAGACGGTCGAACTCCTTCGCACCTATGCGGCGCCGAACCCGAACGCCCCCGAGGGCATCGCCTACGGTGCCGTCATCGCTGCCGCGGGACGTGGCGAGGTCCCGGGGATCACCTCACGCGCGAAGTCGGCGCTCGCCAGCGTCGCCGCGATCGTCGATCGACTCCGCGATCGCGTCGCCACCCTCGACCTCCCCGAACTGCTCGATGCGGTGTACGGCGACACGGGGCTTCGCGCGCACCTTGCCTCTGAGGGCCCAGAGGGGGAGGAGCGTTGGCAGAACCTTCTCGAGCTTCGTGGCATCTCGTCGCGCTTCCTGGAACTTACCCCGCTCGATGCACTCGATCGCTTCCTCGAGGAGACCGCGCTCGTTGCCGACCAAGACCAGCTCGACACGAGCGCCGAGCGCGTGACGCTCATCACCCTGCACGCCGCGAAGGGTCTCGAGTGGCCGACCGTCTTCATCTCCGGACTCAGCGAGGGGCTCTTCCCCCACAGCCGCGCGATAATGGATCACGAGCAGATGGAGGAGGAGCGACGCCTCTGCTACGTCGGGATCACGCGCGCGAAGCGGCGACTCGTTCTCTCCTACGCGATCCGTCGCGGCTGGGGCGATGGCGATGGGGCGCCGTCGCGCTTCCTCGACGAGATCCCACCGGAGCTGTTGGAGATCGATACCGACGCGGCGGAGCGTGGCGATGGTGAGACGAGCTTCGGCCGCAGCCGCGTGCGCGGCTTTCGCAGCGAGCGCTCGGCGCTCGGTGGTGGCGGAGCATGGCGCGAGGGGAGCGGCGCCGCCGGCACCGCGGCGGATGGCAGCTACGCCCCGACGCGCGACCTTTCGGCACGGCGCAACGCATTTGCCGCTGGTGCGCGATCGGGATCACTCGCCGTTCCGCACGGTGACGACGACGGAATCGACGCCCTCCCCGATGACGAAGTGCCAACGACGATTCCTATTGGTCGGGTGCCGCCGTGGCTCGCGGGGCGATCAGGTGGGGTGGCGGGATCGGGTGCTACAACATCAGGGCGGGTCACTCCAGCCGAAGTCTCCGCCGCCGCGCCGATGACGCCTATCGTGCGCACCGTCGCGCCAGCACGACCGAGGGTCCCGGGCGAGCGCTACTACCGCGACGGTGATCGCGTGCGCCACGCGCGCTTCGGTGAGGGGATCGTCGTCACCTCGCGCCTCACACGTCACGACGA
>JBPCTG010000032.1:0-17976 GCA_051006395.1 Candidatus Limnocylindrus sp. | reverse complement strand
GCGTGCCAGTCGTCATGGCACACTAACTGGCGGTGATCTCCGACCTCTTGAGTCGTACCCACTATCTCCCCACTACGTGGGTGTACAGGGTGGAAAGCCAGGGAAACATCGACTCTGATCTGAGCACGAAATCGGGGGTGGTGGAGGGGGTCAGTGGGTATGCGCTACCAACCTCGATGCCCAAAATGCGAATCGTTCGCGATCAGCTAAATAGGCGCCTTTGGGGCTGATGCCGCCACGGATATCGCAGCTTCGATCAGATACGATGACTACTATGGGCGTTCCAATCGACAAACATCAAACTCGTCAGTCTAAAAGGGAGACAAAGTGCTGACTGTGAAGCTTGCTCGCCTCACTGCATTCTTCTTGGTTTCAACCTTGCTCGCGGCGAGTACTTCCCCTGTGGCGGCAAGTGCCAATCGCTACGTGCAGATCTCCACAGGTGAAGACCACACTTGCGCCCTCACTTCCAACGGTCGGGCCTTCTGTTGGGGCTCCAACTTCGACGGCGAACTTGGCGATGGCACGTCGAGTGAGTCTGGCGTCCACGGCCCACAAGCAGTTATCGGTCGCCTTCGTTTTTCGAGGATTGACGCAGGCGGTTCGCACACGTGCGCCCTCACCAAGAGCGGTATTGCGTATTGCTGGGGTTCGAACTTCTACGGTGAGCTCGGTGATGGAACAACTTCGGATTCCGCTGTAGCCGGACCGCGACGTGTTATTGGTGGGCTTCGATTCGCAAGCATCGAAGCCGGGGGCTGGCACACATGCGCCCTAACACGAGATGGGCGCGCCTACTGTTGGGGCGAGAATAATCATGGGCAGCTCGGTGACGGAACAACCGACCTTTCGGGGGTAACAGGTCCGCGAGAGGTGATTGGCGGCCATCGCTTCAAAAGCATTTCTGCGGCGGCGTATGACCACACGTGTGCATTGGAGGTTGACGGCGCAGCGTATTGCTGGGGATACAACAACGCGGGGCAGCTAGGAGACGGCACCACCGCCGACTCGGGAGTCGGTGGTCCGAAGGCGGTAATCGGCGGCCTGCTCTTCACCTCTATTTCGGCGGGATATGACAAAACCTGTGGCTTGGTCATGGGCGGGAAAGCCTATTGTTGGGGTGACAACGGCTTCGGAGAACTTGGAGATGGCACCATCCTCCCCTCAGATACGCTCGGCCCTCGAGAGGTTATTGGGGGCTATTTGTTCAACAGCATTCAATCTGGTGGGTATCACACGTGTGGAATCAGCACGCTTGGTCGCACGTTGTGCTGGGGCGACAATACGTATGGTGAGCTTGGTGACGGCACGTTGAATCCATCGGCTGCGAATGGTCCGCAGGTTGTGATTGGAGGATTACGCTTCACTTCTCTTGGAGGAAACGCCTACAACACTAGCGCATTGACCCGGCGCGGCGATGCCTATTGCTGGGGTTACAACGCATTTGGCGACCTGGGCGACGGGACCAGGGTCACGTCAGGGGTCTCCGGCCCTCAGCCAGTGCTCTGAGGAGTGTCTCGCCGAAAGCTATTAAGCTTCAGCATCCCAAACTTCTGCATGCGCCGCGTGCCCACCATCTACCCACTTTCCCGGTGAACAGGGTGGAAACATGGAAAGCCCAGAGGCGATTTGAGCAGGAAATCGGGCGTGGGGGAGCGGGCCAGGGGGTATGCGCTATTAGTGACCTACTTGATTCCCCCCAAAGGGAACTTCACTTCGTCGACGCACCAGCCCAGCGTTAGTATTTTCGCAATCAAGCTCAGGCTATTGGGGGCGCGGCGGATCTTCGAAAGAGCCTCGGCTGCGAGGTGATCGTCGCGAAGTGATGGCTCGCGGAGCGGGTCTTCTGCCAGCTCGACCTTAGAGGTCAGACGGATCTAGGCGCGAATGTGTCGGCGGGCCATCTCGCCCTCGAGCTGGCGCTCGGCCTCCACGTAGGCGTCGATCTCGTCGCGCAGCTTGTTCGCCTCAGGGGTATAGAGGTGCACCTGCTGCTGCAGGATGTAGGAGAGGCGCCGCGATGTCATGCGGCAGTGGTCGAGGTTCTTCATGAGCACGAGGGGGTCCATCGAGGCGAGCTCGGTGGGGTCGTACATTCGCTTCATGGGGGTATTCTACCCACGCGCGGCCCCGTAGCTCAGTGGATTAGAGCAGCTGCCTTCTAAGCAGTTGGTCGCAGGTTCGACTCCTGCCGGGGCCGCCACGATTTCCAGTAACAAATCACATCGTGCGTAGCAATGCTGCGCGTGAACAGCGAACGCCTCAAGCAGTGAGTAGGTGGGATAATCAACCCAATGAACACCGCTTTCGCCCTGCAAGGAACAATTGGCGCAGGCGGATTTGCCCACGGTCCGATTTGGACACTTCCGCCAGTCGCCATCGCGTTCGGCGAGCAGGGGTCGCCTGGCGCGGTCGCAGCTTCGGGCGATGCAGTGGCCGCCCTCGATGCCGCTAGGCTTCAACTCGACGCGCTCGCCGCAGGTCGTCGCGGTGCAGGTGACGACCTCGCCGCCGAGATCTTCTCTTCCCAAGCGCTCATGGCCGCCGATCCTACCCTCATCGCCGCGGTGCGAGCCGCGGTTGAGGCGGGGCGTTCAGCGGTGGAAGCGCTCACGGTGGCGGGTGAGGAGCAGGCGGCCATCTTCGCCGCGATCCCCGACGAGTACTTGGCGGCGCGGGCGGCGGACGTGCGCGACGTGGCGGCGCGAGCGGTGCGCATTATTACGGGGGCGACGACACCACTCCCCTCGGCGCCGTCAATCTTGGTGGCCGACGACCTGCCGCCGAGCATCGGCGCCGAGATTCCACGCGAGCTACTCCTGGGGATCGCCCTGCGCGGCGGCTCGCGCACCGCGCATGCGGTGATCTTGGCCCGGGCGGCGGGGATCCCCTGCATCGTAGCGACGGCGGGGCTCGCGATCGACGGTTCGCTTGACGGCACTCCGGCCGCCCTCGACGGCGCGAGCGGCACCCTGCACCTTTCACCCAATGCAACAACGATCGAGCGGCTGCGCGCCGAAGCGGGCGAGGCACAGGCAAACGCCACGCGTCGCGCCGGGCTGCGCGGTGCTCCGTGCATTCTCAGGAGCGGCGAACGGGTGCACTTGCTGGCGAACATCGGCTCCGCCGACGATGCAGTGCGTGCTGTAGCGGTCGGCGCCGAGGGGGTCGGACTGCTGCGCACCGAATTCTTGTTGCTCGAGCGATCCACGCCGCCGAGCGAGGCGGAGCAGGTCACGGCGTTCCGCGCGATCTTCGCGGCGCTCGGCGCCGAGCGGCCGCTCACCCTGCGACTCGCCGACATCGGTGGCGACAAGGAGGTGCCGTACCTGCGCATTCCGCACGAGTCGAACCCGTTCCTGGGTGTGCGCGGATATCGACTCGCGATGCTCTCGGGGCGCGCCGACCTGCGCGCCCTCTTCGCCTCGCAGATCAGCGCCGGGTTGCTCGCCGCCGCTGCGGCGATGGCGAGGCTCCGTGTGATGGCACCAATGGTTGCTGTGCGCGCCGAGGTCGACGACCTGCTCGCCCTCGTCGCGGCGGTGCGCGCCGACCTTGCCGCGCGCGGCGCTGCCGGCGACGTGGCCGCCGCCACGGCGGCGACGTATCCGCTCCACCTCGGCGTAATGATTGAGGTGCCGGCGGCGGCGCTCACCGTTGCAACGCTCGCCCGCGGACTCGACTTTGTGAGCATCGGCACCAACGACCTCACCCAATACGTCATGGCGGCCGACCGAGTGAACCCGGCGCTCGCCCCACTACAAGACGCCACCGCCCCTGGGGTGGTCGCCCTCCTCACTGCGATCGTCGCGGGGGCGGCCGAGGCTGGGGTCGAGGTCGGGGTGTGTGGCGAGCTCGCCGGCAGCGCCGTTGGGGCGAAGCTGCTCACTGACCTCGGGATTCGCGAACTCTCCATGGATCCCGCTGTCATCGACGAGGTGCGCGAAGCGCTCATCGGGGCGTAAGAGCGCCGCCTGCTGCGCTACGGGTATCGCGGGCTCCCCAAAGGGGTTCGTTTGTGCACTTGCACGAAAAATGCGGGTCATTTTGTGTCGTTCTGCCCCGTTTCCCCCCTAGGCGCCGCTGCGGTTGCCACGTAGGTTTGGAGCGTCACACCGCAGGCCAGAGGGTCACCCTCGCAGCGCGGAGGCTGCCAGGGGCGGGGAGTCCGGAGGCCGCCCGTCAGCTCGGCGTAAGGGAGGGTCACATGGCACAGAGCGGATTCGCCGCGGCGCTGGCGCAGCGTTTCGGCACCAAGGCGCGGAAGACCACGGTTGGGACGGAAGTCCGCGCCGGGTTCACCACGTTCCTCGTGATGGCGTACATCATCTTCGTGAACTCGAACACCGTTTCGACGAGCAACGCCGCGCTCGCTGATCGCGGCGACGTTCCGGGGTTCCTCCCGGTCGCGGTTGCCACGGCGCTCGCCGCAGGCATTCTCACGATCGCGATGGGGCTCGTGGCGAACTATCCGTTCGCACTCGCCGCTGGCCTCGGCTTGAACTCGACAGTTGCGTACGGCCTCATCCTCGGCAAGCAGTTGCCGTGGGACCAGGCGATGGCGGTGATCTTCTGGGAGGGCGTCGTCATCACCCTGCTCGTGCTCACCGGATTCCGTCAGGCGATCCTCAATGCCATTCCGCTCGCGATGAAGCGAGCGATTGCAGTCGGCATCGGCCTCTTCATCATGATCATCGGCCTCAACGAGGGCGGCATCGTGGTGAACGGCCCAACGCCGCTGACGCTCGGTAATCTCACGACACCTGCGATCTTGACGTTCGTGATCGGTCTCGCGATCGGCCTCGTGCTCACGGTTCGCAAGGTCAAGGGCGCGCTCCTCTTCTCGATCCTCGGCGCAACAATCGTCGCAATCGCGTTGAACGCCGCCTACGGCACGCCGATTGAGGGAAGCCCCTTCAACAGCGCCGGATTCTTGAATGGTTCTGCGACGCTGCCGAGCGACGTCTCGCAGCTCTTCTTTAACTTTGATCTCGCGAACTTTGCGACGATCGGAAAGCCGCTCGGTGCGATCTTCACGGTATGGGGGAACGGCGTTGGCGCCCTTTCGATCGGGCTCGCCGTGTTCACTCTCATGCTCAGCGACTTCTTCGACACCGCCGGCACGATCGTTGGCCTTGGCGAGCGCGCCAAGCTCACGAACGATCGCGGTCAACTTCCAGGCTCCGACAAGGTGCTCCTCGTCGACTCGGTCGGCGCGGCGCTCGGTGGTGCGTTCGGCGTGTCGTCGAACACGACCTACATCGAGTCGGCAGCCGGCATTGAAGAGGGTGGGCGCACCGGCCTGACGAGCGTCGTCACCGGCCTGCTCTTCCTCGCTGCAATCCTCGTTGCACCGATTGCAGGGATCGTTCCGGCGCAGGCGACCGCTCCGGCGCTCGTCCTCGTCGGCTTCCTCATGTTCCAGGTGATCAAGGACATCGAGTGGAAGGATGTGATCGACGGATTCCCGATCCTCGTCACGATCGTGATGATGCCGTTCACCTACTCGATCACCACCGGCATCGGCGCGGGCTTTGTGACCTACGGGTTCCTGAAGCTCGTGTCGGGGAGGGCGAAGGACGTGAAGCCACTGATGTGGGTTTCGGTCATCGCCTTCTTGCTCTACTTCGCGCTTCCGTACCTGCAGGCAACGCTCGGCTTCTAGTCGCGCGTTACTTGTAGATACCGCGAGCGGGTCGCCCTTCGGGGCGGCCCGCTCGTTTTGCCATCGAAGTGCTATCGACGTCTACTTGGGGTCGGATTTATGAGATGTGACCAGCCTCGCTCGGCGGCAGGGTGTGCCCGAGGTCGGCGAGGATCGCGCGGCTGGCAATGTAGCCCGAGAGCATCACGAGCGGAATCCCGCCGCCTGGCTGCGCGCCGCCGCCCGCAAAGTAGGCGTTCTCGATGTCGGGGGAGCGCACGCCAGGGCGGAAGTAGGCGCTCTGGAAGAAGCTCGCCGCAAGGGCGAAGATCGAACCCTCGTGGCAGTGCTGCTCCGACTCAAACTCGAGCGGCGTCCAATCGGCCTGCTCTTCGATCTCCTCGGGCTTGAGGCCGGTGCGCTCGCATACGCGACGAATCGTTGCTGCGCGGTATTCGGCGCGATGCTCCTCCCACCAGCGACGATCTTTGAGTGGCGGCACGGGGGTGAGCACGTAGAGCGCGCTGCGGCCGTCGAGTCGGGCCGTTGGGTCGGTTGCGGCGACATGCTGGATATAGAGCGTTGGGTCGCCGCTCGGTACGGGGTCGGCGATGATCCGGTCGAGCTCAGCGTTGGGGTTCTCGGGGTGCCACACGGTGTGATGGGCCAGATCGGGGAAGGTGCGCTTTACGCCGAGGTGCAGGATATAGGCGCTCGATGACGGAGTGATCGTGCGGAAGCGGCGGCGGCTGAAAACGCCAAGGTGCTCGTCGCCGATGAGGTCACGATGGGCGTGCACGATGTCGGCGTTGAAGAGCACCGCATCGGCATCGAGGCGCTCCTCACCCGGCTGGTTCGGTGCAGCGGGGCCACCGCTGAACATGCGCGGCAGTTCGGTGCGTGGCGCGATGCGCAGCCCGCGCATGCGGCGACGCTCGATCACGCTGCCGATCGCGTCTACCCCGTACCGGAACTCCACGCCGAGTCGGCGGGCGAGTCGCTCCATGGCGAGCGGTGCCTCATGCATGCCGCCCTGCGGATGCCAGGTGCCGAACTTCGCCTCGATGTAGGGAATCGACAAGAACGCACCAGGCACGCTCTGCGGCGTGCTGCCGAGATAGATCGACTTGTAGCGCATGATGTGGCGAATTCGCTCGTCGTGGAAGGTGGCGTTGATCCGGCGGCTGTACGACGTTGCGGCGTCGAGCCTGATCCCTGCGAGCCACGAGGTTGGGGCAAGCAGGTCGAGTGGGCTCAGCGCCTTACGAAAGAAGGTGCGATCGAGCTCGCGCCAGAGCGCCTCGCCGCGACGCATGAAGGCGGGGATCCCCGCGGCGTCGCGCGGGTCGAGCGCGCCAAAGCTCGCTGCAAGCTTCGCGAGGTCACTCGAGGTTTCGAGCATGCTGCCGTCGGCGAAGAAGGTGCGCGAGGCGGGCTCCACGCGCAACAGCGGCAGGTCGTCACTGCGACGCGCACCTGCGGCCTCCCAGAGTTGATCCCAGAGTTCTGGCAGGGTGAAGATCGTCGGTCCGCTATCCCAGCGATAGGGACCGATCTCGCGACGCCCCATCTTTCCGCCAGGGCGTGAGCCGCGCTCGACGACGGTGACCTGCACCCCCTCGGCGGCGAGGCGAATTGCGGTGGCGAGCCCAGCGAGACCGGCACCAACGACGACAACGCGCGGTGCGATGGCGCTCATCGACTTAGCGCTGGGCGGCACGGCGGCGCGGGGCACCTGGGAGCAGAGTGCGGCCAATCGATGCACCGAGGGCGACCGCTGTTCCGGCAACAGCGAAGACGCCGAAGCCGATCGCGTCGCTCGTTGCGAGTTGCGCGAAGACGAGCAGTGTGATGACGGCGCCGATGGTCACGTTCGCAACCAGGAAGCCGCGATAGAGGCGTCGCCCTGCCTCGCCGCGCGCGTCGCGGCCGATCCAGCAGAGGGCGAGGTAGGGGGCGGCAAGGAGCGCAGCCACCGAAGTGCCGGTGATGCTCGCGGCGCCTGCGCCAACAAGCAGGAACCACGCCGCGGCGAAGAGTGCGGTGCGGCGTCGACCCAGCAGCACGGCGATCGTGCGGACTCCTGCAGCGGCATCTTCGTCGCGGTCGGTAATGGTGGTGAGCGCATGCGCGCCGATCCCCCACGCGGCGAAGACGAGCACCGGTGCGTCGACGAATGCCGTTGATCCGCCAGCGTGCAGGCCGATCTGCAGCGGAATCGCGTAGAGCACGTTCGTGAGAGAGTCGAGGATCGGCCGCCCTTTGAGTCGCGTAGGCGGCGCGTTGTAGGCGGCCGAGAGGATCAGCAGCGTGCCGAGCGAAAGGGTGGTGAGCGGCGGCAGCAGCGCCCACGTCGCGGCGAGGAACGGTGCGACGATAAGGCAGCTGACGATCGCGTGGCGGGCGAGGAGCGGCTTCGGCGTGAGTGCCCCCTCTACGCCACCCTTGCGGGGATTGCGCGCGTCGGTCTCAAAGTCGAAGTAGTCGTTCGGCGCGTGCAGGTAGTAGTTGTACGGAAAGAGGAGGAGCACGAAGAGCAGGACCCCTCCGCCGCCCAGGCTGCCGCGCGTCGCGGCGATCCCCCAGAGGAGCGGCATGGAGGTGTTAAGCCACAAGAGTGGTCGTGAGATCTGGATCGCCTTTAGGACGTTTCGCACGCTGCCCATCGTACGCCCTCGGCGGGGTACGCCCGTCGCGCGCGGGGGCGCGGCGCTGTGGGCGCGGCGGCTACACTTTGAGGGTATGTCTGCTGCAGCGTCAGGGCGCCCATCGCCGCACCAACTCCTCGGGCTGCGCCCGGGGGCGAGCAACGCCGAGGTGCGCGCGGCGCGCCGGCGCCTCGCTCGTGAACATCACCCCGACCGCTTCGCCGGTGACCCCGCTGGGGCCCGCGCCGCAACGCGCCAGATGGCGCGCATCAACGCCGCCGCCGAGGCGTTGCTCGGCGAGGGCGAGGGTCGTGCCAGAGCTCGTGCCGGTCGCGACGCAGGTAGCGGTGATGGCGAGGCGCAGCGCGGTGGACACCGCCCCGCCGCACCGGTTACTGGACGTGTTGTAGTTGATGCCGCGCCGCGTGCCAACGCGCGCACGAGTGAGCGCACCGCGGTCAGTTGGCGTGAGGCGTCATGGCGGCCGCGCGACAACCGCGCGCGGCGTGGGCCGCTCGTAGGAACTCCCGCCGGTCCCGTGGAGCGCCGCGTCGACGAAACGCTGGCGCGCGCGCCGCGCATCAGCATCGCCGAGGCGCGCGCGCTGATCATTCCGTTCGGGCGCTACGCCGGCGCAACGGTGGGAGAGATTGCGCGGCGCGATCCTGGCTACCTTGCCTGGTGCG
Organism: Candidatus Limnocylindrus sp.; assembly: GCA_051006395.1. Taxonomy (GTDB): domain Bacteria; phylum Chloroflexota; class Limnocylindria; order Limnocylindrales; family Limnocylindraceae; genus Limnocylindrus. Next base: position 8,998 of record JBPCTG010000032.1, on the reverse strand, counting down.
TTGACAACGTGCGTCGCGACCCCGTGCTGGTGCGCGCCGCCGACCTGCTCCTTGATGAGGCGGTGACGCGTCACGGCGTGCGTCGCCCCGCGCGCGGCAGCCTGCGTCGCGAGTCGCCAGTCGCCTTCGATGCGTCTGAGTCGGCGTGATGCGCAGGATTTACACCGCACTGCTCGCGGCGATGGTTGCGCTGAGCACCCTCGGCTGCAACACGGCGCCACCTGACGGAAGCCTTCCTTGCGATCCATCGATCGACGTGCAGCGCGCCGTTGGCTTCGATGCATCGCTTGAGGCGCTCCTGCCCCTCGCGGGGTGGGGGAGCACGCCTGCGGTGGTTGATTCGGCGCGCGAGTGCTCAGAGAAGCGACTCGGCCCTCTCTGGGGTGCGGGGATCCGCGAGCTGCGCAGCGCCGGTGCGCAGTTCGACACAGGGGATCAGACCGGCTACACCCTCGTGATCTATCGCGCCGACGGCCTCACGCTCGCAGCGTTGAGCGCTGCGTTTGAGGCGGGGGCGTCGGTGGGGCGTAAGACGCAAGACATTCGCATCACAGAGCCGCAGTTGCGTGGCCGCCCGTCATTCCGCATGGTGCTGCTGAACGGCGATCACCGCCAGGTGGTGACGCTCTTCCAAGTTCCAGGCGAGGCAGAGGTGCGCGGCGTGCTCGCCTCGGATATCTCTGACGCGGCGATCAGCGACGCCGTGGAGCGCTACGCCGCCGCGACTGAATAGCGGCGACCGCTTCGTCGCGGTGCGTCGTAGCGCGCGCTACTTCGCTGCGGCGATCTCTTTGAGGGCGAAGCGTGACTCCAACTGCTCGGAGGTCTGGAAGCCGACGGCGCCGACCGGCTGTGCGCCAGCACCCTTGAAGAAGGCGATGGTTGGGATCGACATGATGTTGAAGGTGCGCTGCAGCACTGGGTTCTCGTCGACGTTCACCTTGACGATGTCGACGACGCCGTCGTATTGAGCGGCGAGCTTCTCGAGCTCAGGGGCGACGAGCTTGCACGGGCCGCACCAGGGGGCCCAGAAGTCAACGATGACGGGTCGAGGAGCGGTCACCACATCCTGCTCAAAGGTTGCATCGCTCGTGTGCTTGATCTCCGCCATTGAACCTCCTGCGCGCCGTCGCGGTGCCGCTGCGGCACCGTCGCTCAACGTGGTCATTCTAGCGAGCGCCCGCCGAACCCGCCGCGCCCTTACTCCAGGCCGCGGTGGTGGAGATCATCCTCGTCGAGCCCGAGGTAGTGACCGATCTCGTGCACGATCGTTCGTCGCACCTCGCGGGCGAGATCCTCGTCGCCGGGAAAGTCGGCAACGAGCGAAAGAGCGTAGAGGGTGATCCGCGCCGGCGCGTCGCCATATCCGCTCCGCTCGCCGCGCGGCACCCCGTCGAAGAGGCCGTAGAGCTCGTCGCCTTCACCGCCGCTCGTTGCGCCGCCCGCCTCAACGACGAGGATCAGCTCGTCGGCGGCGGAGCGGAGCGGTTCGGGGAGCCCGCGCAGCGTCTCAGCGACGAGGTGCTCGACGCGAAGGATCTCCCGGCGCTCCTCGGCCCCGTGGCGTGGTGCGTGACGCGGCGCGCGGTGTGGCATGCCTTGATCGTACGCGGCGGGCGCGGGTAGTACGCGGCGGGCGCGGGTAGGATGGGGGCATGAGCGAGCGCAGCGTCCCGATCCGCGTCTTGATTGCCAAGCCTGGCCTCGACGGCCACGACCGCGGCGCCAAGGTACTCGCGCGCGGTCTGCGCGACGAGGGGTTCGAGGTGATCTACACGGGGATTCGCCGCAGCACCGAGGCGATCATCGCCGCCGCGATTGAAGAGGATGTTGATGTGGTTGGCCTCTCAATCCTCTCCGGCGCCCATGCCACGCTGCTGCCGAAGGTCGTCGCTGGACTTCGCGCCGCCGGTGCGAGCGACGTGCTTGTCGTTGCTGGCGGAATCATTCCCGAAGAGGATCGCCCTGGACTCGCCGCTGCGGGGATCGCCGCCGTCTTCGGCCCAGGGAGCACGATCGGCGAGATCGCAACGCACCTGCGCGCGCATGCACGACGGCGCTGACGCCGTGGCTGCGACCGACGCAGTGCCCCCCTCTGACGGCCCATCCTCGACGGGCGAACGTTTCGATGCGCGACGCCTTGCGCAGGCGATCAGCGCCGTAGAGCGCGGCGGCAGCGAAGCCGACGCACTGATCGCCGCGGCGCTTGCAAGACTCGCTGCTGGCGCCAGTGCATCGCAGCGCGTCGTCGGCGTCACCGGTGCACCAGGTGCCGGGAAGAGCAGCCTGATCGCAGCGCTCAGCGACGTTGCGCGCGCCGCGGGGCGACGCGTTGCGATCCTCGCCGTCGACCCGTCGTCAGCGATCACGGGCGGCGCACTCCTTGGCGATCGAGTGCGCATCGACGAGCGCCCCGATGATCCGGGACGATTCATGCGCTCGATCGCCACGCGCGGTAGCGGCCGGGCCCTCTCGCACACCGCTGCGGCCGCGTCGCTCCTCATCGAGGCCGAAGGATTCGATCTGATCTTCATCGAGACCGTCGGCGCGGGGCAGGCAGACCTCGGCATCGCGCGTCTCGCCGATCTCGTGCTGCTCGTCGAAGGGCCTGAGGGTGGTGATGAGGTGCAGGCGATGAAGGCAGGGCTCTTGGAGTCCGCGCAGCTCATCGTAGTGAACAAGTCCGACCGACCGGGTGCCGATCGCGCGGCGGAGCGATTGCGCTCCGGCCTCTCGCTCGCCGCCGACGCGCCTCAGGTGCTCCTCGCCTCGGCGACGGAGTCGCGCGGCATCGCCGAGCTGCTCGCCGCCATCGATGCCGCAGCAGCCGCACGTGCCGCCGACACCAGCGCGCCGCCCGCCGGCCGCCTCCGTCGCGTCGCCGCCCACCTAGTCGCCGCCGCTGAAGCGCGCCTCGCCAGCCGCCTTGATGGCGCGGAGTCGAGCGGGGCGCTCGCCGCCTTGGTCGCCGCAATTGCTGCGGGGGAGCGACCGCTTGAGGGCGCAATCGACGATCTCCTCGGCCCAGGCCGCTAGCAGCGACGCGGGGTCGCGCGACGCGCCTGCGCCCAAGCCCGCGCGCCGCTATCCTTCCGCGTGGGCCGGTAGCTCAGCGGTAGAGCAAGTGACTCTTAATCACTAGGTCGTGGGTTCGAATCCCACCCGGCTCACCAGGAACCAAGTCCTTTGCGCGATCCAGAGAGGTCGCGAAGCGGTCCCGAGAGGCCGGAAGGAGCAGATGAAGTGAACGGGCGCGCGCGCGAGAACCTCGCTCCGTATCGCCGCTCCCTCATTCCCCTCCCTGAATCCGCATCGGTCGTTGACGCGCGCATCGGCGATCACGGCCCCGCACTCCTCACCCTCGAAGATGGGAGCGTCTTCCCTGGCGTCGCATGGGGTGCGCCGATCGCGTCGGGTGGCGACCTTGTGGTGAACACGAGCCAGACCGGCTACCAGGAGATCTGCACCGATCCAAGCTACGCGGGGCAGGTTGTGCTCATGACCTATCCACTGATCGGCAATTACGGTCGACTTGTTGCAGATGATCAGAGCGCGCGCCCGTGGCTACGCGGCTTAGTGGTGGCGCATGCGACAGCGGCGATCGAGGGCGACGGCGCGCAGCTCGCCGCACTCTTGCGCAGCAACGGTGTGCCAGCGATCGCCGGCGTCGAGACTCGCAGCCTCGCGCGCCGTCTGCGCGAGACGGGGGCGCAGCGCGCGCGCATCTCCGCACCGTGGGAGGCAGACTTCGACGCTGCGATCGCCGCGACCCGCGCCCTACCAGCGTGGGAGGAGCAGGACTTCGTTGGCCACGTCTCACCAACGGCGATTGAGACGATCGGCGACGAGGCGGGGAGCCCGCTCGTCGCGGTGGTCGATTTCGGCCTCAAGGCGAACATCGTGCGCGCCCTGCGAGCGCGCGGCTTCCGCGTGCGTATCCATCCACATAGCGCCGATGCACGCTCGCTCCTCGCCGATCTGCCCGCAGGCGTGATCCTCTCGCCGGGTCCGGGCGATCCCGCCCGCCTTGCAGGGCCGGTCGCGCTCGCGCGCGAGGTGATCGACGCCGAGTTGCCGCTCCTCGGCATCTGTCTCGGCCACCAGATCGTTGGACGTGCTGCGGGCGCAGAGACGCGGCGCCTCGCCTTTGGCCATCACGGCGCGAACCACCCGGTGCGCGATCTTCCGTCGGGGCTCGTCTACGTGACCGCGCAAAATCATGAGGTTGAGGTGATCGGCGCGACGCTTCCGGCGTCGTCGGGGTTTGAGGTGAGCCAGATCAACCTCAACGATGGATCGGTTGAAGGGCTGCGTCACCGCGACCTGCCGATCGAGACGGTGCAGTATCACCCAGAGGGCTCGCCCGGGCCGCTCGACGCAACGCCGGTCTTCGATCGTTTTGCGCGCGCCATCTCGGAGCGCGCACGATGAGCGCGCCGCGAAAGAGCGTGAAGCCGAAGAGCGTGCTGATCATTGGCTCAGGGCCGGTGGTGATCGGTCAGGCGGCGGAGTTTGACTACGCGGGGACGCAGGCGTGTCGCGCGCTGCGCGCCGAAGGGATTCGCACGATCCTCGTGAACTCCAATCCGGCAACGATCATGACCGACCCGTCGGTTGCCGACGCCGTGTATCTCGAACCGCTCACCGTTGAGGTGATCGAGCGGATTATCGAGCGCGAAAAACCAGAGGGGCTGCTCGCCGGACTCGGCGGCCAAACCGCGTTGAACCTTGCCGTTGCGCTCGACGAGGCGGGGGTATTCGATCGTCATCCGATCCGCCTCCTCGGCACGCCGCTCGCGGCGATCCGCGCGGCCGAAGATCGCGAGCTCTTCCGTGCGATGTGCGACCGCATCGGCCAGCCGACGGCGCCGAGCGCGATCGTGGAGGGGGCAGACGGCGCGGCGCGCGAGGACGCGGCACGTTCGGCACTTGCAACGATCGGCCTCCCCGCGATCGTGCGCCCCGCCTTCACGTTGGGCGGCACCGGTGGCGGCATCGTCGTTACCGAGGAGGAGTACTGGGAGAAGATTCGCAGCGGCCTGCGCTCAAGCCCGATCGGCCAGGTGATGGTCGAGCGCTGCCTCGTCGGCTGGCAGGAGATCGAATACGAGGTCATGCGCGACGCTGAAGACACCTGCATCGCCGTCTGCTCCATGGAGAATGTCGACCCTCTTGGGGTGCACACTGGCGACAGCATCGTGGTTGCGCCGGTGCAGACGCTCCCCGACCCTGTACACCAGCGACTTCGCACCGCATCGCTCCACATCATTCGGGCGCTCGGCGTGGAGGGGGGGTGCAACGTGCAGCTCGCCCTCTCGCCGGATTACACCGAGTACGTGGTGATCGAGGTGAACCCGCGTGTGAGCCGCAGCTCGGCGCTGGCGAGCAAGGCGACCGGGTACCCGATCGCTCGCGTTGCGGCGCAGATCGCGATCGGTCGAACGCTTCGCGAGATCCCCAACGCGGTCACCGGCACAACGGTCGCCGCCTTTGAACCGGCGCTCGACTACGTGGTGGTGAAGCTGCCGCGCTTCCCATTCGACAAGTTCCCTGGCGCCGATCGCAGCCTCGGGAGCCAGATGAAGGCGACCGGCGAGGTGATGGCGATCGATCGCACCTTTGGTGCGGCGCTCAACAAGGCGCTGCGCTCCATGGAGCAGAAGGGGAGCGGATCGACTGCCGAAGAGGCGACGTGGGGGAGCGAACTCGACGCGATCGCCGCGCGCGGCGGCGACGGCCTGCGCGAGTTCTTGCGCCCGTCGGACTCGCGCCTCTGGAGAAGCTTCGCCGCGATGCGACGCGGGGTGAGCGCCGATGCGGTGCACGCTGCAACGGGGATCACGCGTTGGTTCATCGCCGAGTTCGCGCGTCTTATTGCCATCGAGGGTCGCGTGCACGAGGCGGGTCGCACGTTGATCGGGCCCGACCCGGCGTCAATCTCGCTCCTCGCCACAGCGAAGCGTTCGGCGATCGGCGACGAAGAGCTCGCGCGCATGTCGGGGATCGAAGAGGAGCGGATCGCGTTGCGACGCGGTCAGTTGGGGCTGACGCCAGGGTTTGCGATGGTCGACACCTGCGCCGCCGAGTTCGCCGCGGCAACGCCGTACTTCTACTCCACGTATGCGGCGGCGGGATCGCCACCCGAGGCGGCGCCGGTGCGTCGGCCGGCGGCGCTGGTGATCGGTTCTGGCCCCGTGCGCATCGGGCAGGGGATCGAGTTCGACTACTGCGCGGTGCGCGCCGCCGAGCGACTCCGCGAACGCGGCTGGTCGGCGGTGATGGCGAACAGCAACCCGGAGACGGTCTCAACCGACTTCGACGCGTCAACACGCCTCTACTTCGAGCCGCTCGACGCGGAGTCGATCATGGAGATCGTGCGCGCAGAGTCGCCGGAAGGGGAGTCAACGCTCCCGGCCTTTGTGCAGTTCGGCGGACAGACTCCGCTCAACCTCGCCGCGCCGCTCGCCGCGGCCGGCGTGCCGCTCCTCGGCGCGTCGCTCGATGCGATCGACGAGACCGAGGATCGCGTGCGTTTCGCCGCACTTCTGGATCGACTCGGTGTGCTGCAGCCCGACGGCGGGCTCGCCCGCAGTCGCGAGGATGCGCTCGACCTTGCAAGACGGATCGGCTACCCGGTGATCGTGCGACCGTCGTATGTGATCGGCGGACTTGCGATCGACTTCGCCTACGGCCCGGAGCAGCTCGAGCGCCAGCTGGAGCGGATCGGCAGCATCGCCCCCGATCGCCCGCTGCGGATCGATCGATTCCTCGAAGGGATCGAGATCGACATTGACGCGGTGACAGACGGCGAGACGGTGCTGATCCCCGGGTTGCTCGAACATGTCGAGCTTGCCGGGGTGCACTCGGGCGACTCGATCGCCATCTACCCGCCGCAACGGGTGGGCGCCCCGCAACAGCAGGAGCTCGCCGCGATCTTCGAGCGCGTCGTGCGGGCTATCGGCGTGCGTGGCCTCGTGAACGCGCAGTTCATCGTGCGCGACGAGGGGATCTACTTGATTGAGGTGAACCCGCGAGCGAGTCGCACCGTGCCGTTCATGAGCAAGGTGACGGGGATACCGATGGTGCCGCTTGCCGTCGATATCGCCCTCGGCGACACGCTTGTGTCGCACGGCTATGTGTCGGGGATCGCCTCGCCGCCGATCGGCGTAGCGGTGAAGGCCCCCGCCTTCAGCACCGCAAAGCTGCGCGGCGTTGACCCAACGCTTGGACCATTCATGCAGTCGACCGGTGAAGTGATCGGGATCGGCACCAGCGCCGAAGAGGCGATCGGCAAGGCGCTCATCGCCGCCAACCTGCTGCCGCCGCCACCGCGCAAGGGTCGTGCAACGGTGCTGCTCAGCATTGCCGACCGCGACAAGGCGACGCTCGAGCGACTCGCGCGACCGCTCGTCGCCGCCGGCTATCACCTGGTCGCCACGCCCGGAACGCGCAGCGCCCTTGCCGACATTGGGATCGACGCAGCGGTTGCTCAGCCGCTCGGTAGGGCGGGCGGCAGCGAGCCGCAGGTCGTCGACATCATTCGCTCCGGCGAAACGGTGCTCGTGGTGAACACCCCTGCACCGCAGAGCGGTGCGCTCCGCGACGCGCTGGAGATTCGCCTCGCGGCGGTCGAGGAGGGGGTGCTCTGCCTTACGGCGATGGAGACGGCGGTCGCCGCCGCTGAGGCGCTCGCCGTGCGTACACATCTCGCCGCAGTCTCAATCGCCCCACTCGGTGCGCTTGGGCTACGAGGCGCATCGGGAGCGGGTACGATCTAGCCATGCAGCTTGAATACGTCCCCGGCGCCTGCAACATCGGTCCCGAGGAGATTGCCCGCCGGCAGCGCGTCGCCGTCGTCGGCTTGATCGCCACCATCGCCCTCGCCGTTGCGCTCGTCGCATCGGGGGCTGGGGCCGGCTCGCCGGCGCGACTCTTGATCGCACTTCCGCTCACCGGAGCCGCCATCGGTTGGATTCAGGCACGCCGCAGGTTCTGCATGGCATATGGGCTCGCCGGAACCTTCAACCTTGGTGCGATCGGCAATATGGAGCGTGTCTCGAACGCAGCCGCGCTGGCGGCGGATCGTCGCACCGCACTGATCATCGTCGCCCAGGGCATCGCCGTCGGAGTGATGGGCGCGGCAGCCTACTTCGCTGCACCGATCGGCTGAGATGACCGCCTCGGGCGGTCCAGCTGCGCAAGTGCGCGACGAGCGGCTTGCCAACGGGCTGCGCCTCATCACCCTCGTCGACCGAACGACGCCAGTCGCGGCGGTGAACATCTGGTATCACGTCGGCTCCAAAGACGAACGACCCGGGCGCACCGGCTTCGCACACCTCTTCGAGCACCTGATGTTCCAGGGATCGGAGAACGTCACCAAGGCCGAACACCTTTCGCTCCTTGAGTCGATCGGCGGCTCGGCGAACGCCACCACCTGGCTCGACCGCACCAACTACTTTGCCGTGGTCCCCGCTGAGTGGGCGGAGCTCGTGCTGTGGATGGAGGCTGATCGCCTGCGCACGCTGCTCGTTGGCCTCGACCAGGAGAACCTCGACAACCAGCGTGACGTGGTGAAGAACGAGAAGCGGTCGAGCTACGACAACCAGCCGTATGGCGGCGCGTATATCGAGCTCTTCGCAATGGCGTATCCGCAGGGGCATCCGTATCACCACCCCACGATCGGCTCCATGGACGACCTCGACGCCGCGAGCCTGCAAGACGTGCGCGACTTCTTCTCGACCTGGTACGCGCCGAACAACGCGGTGCTCACCGTCGTTGGCGACATCGATGAAGCGGTGGTGCGCGCCGCAGTGGAGCGCTGGTTCGGCCCGATCGCCGCGAACCCTGCACTCCCAGCACATCCCGATCTCACCCTCTCGGCGCCGCTCGCCGCATCACGCAAGACGATTCGCGATCGCGTCCCCGACCCGCGACTGCACGTTGCCTTCCGCCTTCCGCCGCTCAGCGATCCATCGCTCCCGGCGGCAGAGGTCGCCTG
>JBPCTG010000031.1:0-2107 GCA_051006395.1 Candidatus Limnocylindrus sp. | reverse complement strand
GGCGACGCGGTTCGGGTCGGCGTAGCTCCCCACGATGAACGAGGCGCCATTCGGGATCGCGTCGCTCTTACCGGTGCTCAGGTCGTCGAGGATCACCACGCGATACCCGGCGGCGAGGAGGGCGTGCGCTGAGGCGGCGCCAACGTATCCGGCACCACCCGTGATCAGTACCGTCTGCTTGGTAGTCGGCATGCGTAGATCCTAGCGGCGAGCGCTAGGTGCGGTTCAACGCCCGTGCCCGCGCGATGAGCGCCGCAGGGGAGTTCTGCACCGCGCCGCGCGCCGCCTCACGGAGCAGCGTTTCGAGGAGTGGTTGGAGCCATGGGCCGGGCGCACCACCAAGTTCGCGCAACAGCTCATCGCCACCGATGGAAAGATCGGCGGGGAGCGCCGGCGTACCAGCCGCATCGGCCGCCTCAAGCGCGGCCAGCAGCGTGGCGGCACCGCCGTTCGGCTTGACCTTCGCCGCGATCCTTCGCCGCATCTGGCGCGCGGCATCGTGTGGGTCGCCGCTCTCCTCTGCGGCGCTGATACGCAGATCCGTCGCTGCTGGTTGATCTGCGAGTGCGTCGCCGTCGCTTCCACTCAACGCCGCTGCGAGCGTCGCGTCAATGCGACGCAACGCATGCACCGCGGCGATAGAGGCGCGTGGGCGTCGCCAGGCGGCGAGGATCTCGGCAGCTTCGTCGTCGCTACTGATCGGCGAGAGGAGTGCCCAGAGTCGACCGAGCGGGTCAGGGGCATCGGCGGATCCAGCGGAGCCGATCGCCTCGATGCGCGCGGGGACCTCGTCGCTCCATGCTGCATGAAGCGCGGGTGCGATGACGGCGAGAAGGCCGAGCTCGCGGAGAAGCGCGACGCCGACAGCCGGATGCGCCGCGGCGAGGATCCCCTCGATCTCTGCGCCGACACGCTCGCCCGAGAGGCTCGCGGCGAGGCTCGCGTCGCGGCGGATTGCGGCGGCGGTGAGCGGTTCGATCGTTAGGTTGAAGCGCGCGGCAAAACGCGCAGCGCGGAGCATTCGCAGTGCATCTTCGCGAAAGCGTGCATTTGGGTCACCGACGGCGCGCAAGATGTTCGCCGCGAGATCTGCGGCCCCGCCATGCGGGTCGACGAGAGCACCGTTTGCAACCGGATCGCTCGCCTCCGCGCCCTCGCCGCGACCGAGGCCGAATGCGATCGCGTTGATGGTGAAGTCACGACGATCGAGGTCGCCGCGTAGGTCGCCGATGAAGTGAATCGCATCGGGTCGACGGGCATCGCTGCTCGGACCGTCAACACGGAAGGTCGTCACCTCACGGACCGCGCCGTCACTGGTTGGAATGCCGACGGTGCCGAAGCGATTCTCATAACGAGCCTCGGGAAAGTGTGCTCGCAGCGCGTCGGGGGTGGCGTCGGTGGCAAGGTCCCAATCCACGGGGGAGCGACCAGCAATCACGTCGCGTACTGCACCGCCGACCACGTAGGCGGCGAACCCCGCAGCTCGAAGGCTGCGGAGGAGTTCAGCGACGTCTGCGGGGATGGCGGCGCGGACCGCCGCCTCGGAGCTCATGCGCCGCTCGCCGCAGCTCCCTCGCCGATGAAGAGGAAGTCACGCCACGCCGCGTAGGCATCGTGGCGCAGATAAGGGAGGAAGATCGCGTACACATCGCAGCGTGGCTCGAATGGTCGTCGGAGTAGCTGCATTCCGGCCGCCTCAGGCGCGCGGTCACCCTTGCGGTGGTTACAGGTCATGCATGCGGTGACGAGGTTATCCCACGCCCATGAGTCGCCACCGCGGCTCTTCGGCACCACGTGATCAATGGTGAGCGGCACACCGCTGCGACCACAGTATTGGCAGCGGTGACCGTCGCGCGCGAAGACCTCCTTGCGGCTGAGCTTTGCGCGTGGTCGCGGTCGGCGGACGCGGTGGCGAAGGCGAACGACCGACGGTGCAGTCCAACTGCGCGAGGCGCTGCGGATCGGTAACCCCTCGGCGAGGATCTCCGCCTTGCCGCCGATGACCAGGCGGAAGGCGCGCGGCATGGCGCAGACGTTGAGCGGTTCGTAGTCCTGGTTGAGCACGAGCACTTCGGTGTTCATCGGTGCCCCATCGTAGCAGCAGGGT
>JBPCTG010000030.1:0-2469 GCA_051006395.1 Candidatus Limnocylindrus sp. | reverse complement strand
TCGCTACGGCGGGCTCTCAGGGAGAGCGATCAAACCGATCGGCCTGCGCGTGGTGAGCGAGCTGCGCGAGGCGGGGATTCGCCTGCCGATCATCGCCGGGGGCGGCGTGCGCACCTTTGCCGACGTGCGCGAGTACGGCTGGGCGGGCGCCGATGCGGTCTCGCTCGGATCCGAGGTGTGGCTGAAGCCACTCTGGTCGATGCCGTTCGCCCCGCTCCACGCCCTGCATATTCGCCGCCTCGTCGGGCAGGTTGCGAACTGGGCACCCGCCGCACGTAACGAGCGCTGAGGACCGATGCTGATTCAAGAATCCGACCTCACGCCGCTAGAGCGCCGCCTCGTCGACGAGGCGATGCGCATTCGACCGCGCGCCTACGCCGTGTACTCGAACTATCGCGTTGGGGCGGCGGTCGCCGATGCGAACGGCGGGATCCACGTTGGGGCGAACATGGAGGGGGCCGACTACACCCTCACGGTGCACGCCGAGCAGCATGCGATGAACGCGATGCGCCTCGCCACCGACGCGAAGGCGGTAGCACTAGCGTTTGCCGTTGAATCTCCTGCAGAGTCGCCCTCGCCGTGCGGCGTCTGTCGTCAGCGCATTCGCGAGTTCGCGGCAGATCTAACGATGCCGATCGTCGCCGTGTCGCTCGCGCCCGATCTCACCATCGCCCGTCTGCATCGCTACGCCTTCGACTACCTGCTGCCACACTCGTTCGGTCCGGAGAACCTCGGAAAATAATCAAACCCCGCTGCAGCAGCGCCGCAGCGGGGTTTGAAAGCGTTCCTAGTTTACGCGCGCAAGTCGTGCGCCACAGCCCACAGGACGGGGATCATCACGATGACCCCAGCAAGAAAGACGAACGGATCGTTCACTTCTTGGCGATGAGCGAGCCGAGCGACAGGATCGCCGAGACCCAGAGGCCGATATAGATTCCATTCGACTGATTCGCCTCAACGCCGATACCAAAATAGACGGCGACGGAGAGGGCCAAGCTCGCAGCAGCCGCTGCGACGTACAGGTTCTTTGACTTCATATAACCTCCCTAGCGCGACACAATGTCATGTCGCCTCTACATCTTAGTCCAAGAGTGTTCGGGCGGGAAAGGCGCTACCCGCTGAGCCCTAGTCGCCAATTCTTGGGGGGGCCGCCTCACCGTCGCCGATCTCGGCGTTGCGGATGCGCTCGCCGCCGCGGACGATCTTCTTGGTGGAGGTGCGAATCTCATCGACATCCTTCTGGGCCTTGGCGAAGTGGTCTTCGAGCGCCTCAACGCGCCCGTCGAGACGACCAACGTCGTCGAGGAGCTTGCCGACCTCGGTCTGGATGAGGCGCGCCTGCTCGGCGATGCGGGCGTCGATGTAGACCGACTTGAGGTTCGTGAGCCAGCCGTGCAGCGTGTTCGGGCTCGTGAAGTACACACGGCGCTTGCTCGCGTAATCGATCAGGTCGCTGTAGTGCTCCATCAGCTCGCCGTAGATCGACTCGGCCGGAATGAACATGAGGGCGAGGTCGCGCGTTTCGCCTTTCACGAGATACTTCGACGAGATGTCGTCGACGTGCTTCTTGACATCGACCTTGAACTGTCGATCGGCTAGCTGTCGTGACGTATCGTCGGTCGATGCGAGAAGCGCACGGTACGACTCGAGCGGGAACTTTGAGTCGACGGCGAGGTCTCCCCCCTTCTCGCCGAATCGAATGAGGCAGTCAACCCGCGAGCGATTCGAGAGCGTCGCCTGGAACTCGAAGAGGTCGGCGGGGAGCACGTCTTCGACGATCTGCTCGAGGCGCACCTCGCCGAATGCGCCGCGCGACTGGTTGCTGCCGAGAATGGCGACGAGGTCGACGACCTGTGTCTTCAACTCTTCGATCTGCTTCTGTGCGGCGTCGATGACGACAAGCCGTTCTCCGACCGAGGTGATGCGCGCCTGCGTCTCTTTGGCGCCACCGGCGAGTGCCTGCTGGATCGCCTCACGATCGAGGTTCGACTGGGCGATGAGCCCTTGCAGCATGGTTGCGAGGCGCACGGTTCCGTCGTCGCCATTCGGCGTGCGCCCGGCGCGAAGGGCGGCAACAACGGCGGCGAGCGCTGCGACGCCAGCGAGGGCAACGGCGGCAAGGATGAGCGTGTCGTTCACGGGGTCAGTCTGCACCAGGCGTGTGCCGACTGGTTGGCACAGCGGCGCCCTATGCGGCGCGGTTACGCGCCAGGGATTGGCGCGGCGCGCTCGAGGAACTCGGGGATGCGCGCAAGGTCGACGTTGCCACCGCTCACGATCACCACGACGCGATCCCCGGTGGCGATCGGAATCCGATGAAAGAGGAGCGCGGCGAGTGCGGCCGCGCCCGCAGGCTCAACGACCTGCTTGGTGCGCTCCATCGCGAAGCGCAGGCCGCCGAGGATCTCTTCGTCGGGGAGGGTGACGATCCCATCGAGGAGCGATGCGGCGAGCGGCAGCGTCCAGCTG
>JBPCTG010000029.1:0-31733 GCA_051006395.1 Candidatus Limnocylindrus sp. | reverse complement strand
CCGTGGCGAAGATCAAACTCTTCACGATCTGGCCGACTTCGACACCGAGCGCCGCGGCGGCCTCGGCAGCGGTCGCGGTTGTCTCGCCCATCGCATGGGGGCGAACCTCAACGCCAGCTGCGGCTCCGGCGGCAACGACGCGCTCGACGAACGAGCGGCGTTTCCCTTCGTCCATCTTGGGGCTCTCCATGGCGGGAGGTTAGTGCGCCGCAGCGCCCTTCGCAGCGCGCGACGCGCGATTGCGCGCCGTGATGATCAGTGCGACACCCGCCACGACCACCGCGCCACCAATGAGGACCTGCGTCGAGATCGGCTCGCGGAGGATCAGGCTTCCGGCAAACACGGCGACGACGGGGTTCACGTACGCGTAGGTGGAGACGAGCCCGAACGGCGCGACGCGCAGGAGCCAAGTGTAGACGTTGTAGGCGAGCAGGCTCCCCACGGTCACAAGGTAGAAGAGGGCGAAGATCACATCGGGGCCGATGCTCTCGGTGTGGATCGCACCCCACTCGCCGAGGATCAGGGCAACGATCGCGCCACCGGCGCTACCGGCGAGCATCTGGATCGCAACCGCGACACGTGGGTCAGCAGGGGTTGCCGCCCGACGTTGGCTCCAGATCGAGCCACCGCCCCAACTGAGCGGACTAAAGAGGATGCAGGCGAGGCCGAGCGGGTCGAGTCCCTGCTCCCCCGCATTCGGTGAGACGAGGATGCCGACGCCGACGATGCCGATCGCAATGCCAATCGCGGTGAGTGGCGCGATTCGGTCGCCGTAGATCACGCGACTGATGATCGCAACCCAGATCGGCAGAAGTGCGATGAGCAGCGCCGTGATCCCTGAGGGGATCGTCTGCTCACCGAACGAGGTGACGCCGAGTCCGCCAACGTTCAAGGCGATGCCGACGATCGCCTGGTCGCGAATCTGCTTGCGCGTGAGTGAGCGCAGCGCGTTTCGGGCGAAGGTGAAGACGAGGGCGAGCATCGCGGCACCCGCGAGGGCGAAGCGGATCGCCACCATGGCAAAGGGAGGGATCGCCTCTCCGGCGTCAGGGTCGACCACGACGCGGATCGCCAGATAGGTGGTTCCCCAAACGATGTAGATCAGAACGAGGGCGGCGGCGATCAAGAGTCCCGATGCAGGGGCGAGCCGCTCAGCGGAGCTAGAGCGGCGACCTGACGGGCGTGTCGTGTTTGCCATTGGCAGAGTCTATGCGGAATCCGTGACGCGGCTATCCTTCGGCGATGCGCGGCAGTCGGCTCCCCTGGATCTTTGCGATCGTCGCCTCGGCGATCGGCTATGGATCAGGGCCACTCTTCGCCAAGTGGATCTACCCAACGGGCTTTGATTGGCTCGACCTGCTCGCCTGGAGACACGTTCTTGCGGCGATCGGTCTCTGGGCGCTACTTCTCGCCGTTCCTGCTGGCAGGCGTGCCCTACGCGGCCTTACCCGACGACGCGCGATCATCGGCATCCTCGTCGGCGCGCTCTTCACTGCAAATGCATCAACCTACTTTGCGAGCCTTCGCTACATCGACGCGTCGCTCGCCGGCCTGATCACCTATTCGTACCCTGCGATCGTCGCGGTGCTCTCAATCTTCTTCGCGCGATCCCCTTCGGGTTGGCGCCCGTGGATTGCGCTCGTCGTCGCAACGTCCGGTGTCGTGCTTGGTGTCGGTGGCATCCCCGCCGCAAAGGAGCCACCCGTCATCGGCCTTGTGCTGAGCGTCGCATCGCCGATCATCTACAGCTGCTACATCATCCTCGCCGCGCGAATCGGCGGAGAATCAAAGGCGGGGACCGGCGCATCCTCCAAGGGTGGTGAATCACCGCTCGTCGCCGTTCCGCTCAGCCTGCTCGGCACCGCGATCGGCGTCTTCGCCGTGCGCGCTGCACTCGGCCGCGACCTTCTCCCGCTGCCGATCCCCACCGATGCGATCGCGCCGATCGTCGGCGTCGCGACGATCTCGGGGATCCTGCCGATCGGCGCATTCTTCATTGGCGCACAGCGCCTCGGCGCAGCGCGCGCGGCGCTGATCAGCACTGTCGAGCCGATCTACACGATCGTCGCGGCGGGGATCCTCTTTGGTGAGCGACTCACGCCAATGCAACTCGTGGGCGGCGCAGCAATCCTCGGCGCTGTGCTCATCGCCGAGTGGGAGGCGATCCTTCCGTCGAGGCGCCGCGTTGTCGGTCGAGCGTCAAAGAACCGTCACGCTCGAGGGTAAGTCGCGTCGGCGTCGGTCGGCCGTTGTACGGGCTGCGCATCGCATCTGCGTAGGCCCCGGCGCCAAGGATTCCCACCAGATCACCGCGCGCCATTGATCGCGGGAGGAGATGCGCTCCGAGCGCGTCGGTTGATTCGCAGATGGGCCCATGTACTGCTGAGAGTGTTTCCCCGTCATCAGCAGCGCCGCTGTTGAGCGCAACGACAGGGTGCCACGCGGCATAGAGGGCTGGGCGCGCGATCTCGGTCATCCCCGCATCAATGATCACCTGACGCTCGCACTCCGCCGCACTCTTCGGCGAGCCGTGTGGGCCGGCAAGTCCGCCGTTCACTGCCTCCTGCCGCGCTCGCACGTGCAACACGTGAGCGAGCAGGATCGTTGCACTTGCCACGAGGGCACGCCCCGGTTCGACTGCACGTAGGGGCGGCGTTGGGCCAGCCTCTTTGTTCGCGTGTGCGGCCCATGCGGCGTCACAGGTTGCCGCAAATTCCGTGGCGATCGCACGGAAATCTTCCACCGTGCTCAGGTCGACAGGGAGGCCGCCGCCCACGCAGAGGGTTCCATCGCTCTCGAGCGCTGCGTCGTCAAGGGCGCCGCTTGTGGCGAGTTCCGCATACGCGTCAAGTGCGGCGTCAACCGCGGCGCGCCATGCCACTTGATCGCGCAGTTGCGATCCGGCATGCAGGTGCACGCCGATGATGCGCAGCCCCGGAGCTGCGCTCATTGCCTTCGCCGCAGCGGCAAGCTCGATACGATCCATGCCGAACTTTGAGGAGGCGCGGCCAACGGCGAGTCCGGCATGCGTGCCTGGTTCGATGCCAGGGTTGAGGCGCAGTAGCACGCGCAGCGGTCGCTCAGCGGTGATCCCTGCCGCAGTGGCGCGGTTGCCAAGATCGCGCGCTTCGTCGAGCGACTCAACCGCGATCCAGCGGAGGGGTGTCCCTGCGAGCGATGCGGCGATGGCGGCATCAAGCTCAGCGCCGCTCTTGCCGATCCCCTCAAGGGTGGTCTGGCTCGCAGGAACCCCCGCGTCGCGGGCCGCTGCGATCTCACCGAGCGAGACGCAGTTCGCCGCCCAGCCGCGTGCAGCCAACCTGCGCACGAGCGACGGCTCCGGGTCGGCCTTTAATGAATATGCGCGCAACCACGGATCAGGGAAGGCTGCGGCAACAGCGTCAGCGTTCGCCTCGAGCGCTGCTGCGTCGGTGAGGAAGAGGGGTGTCTCGTGCGCACTCGCTGCGCGCATCGCCGCTTCGGCGATGCGCTGATCGAGCAGCATCTCGTTATCTAACGACGGCGTGGCAGCCGCGACAGCGCGCCTCGTAGGTGTCATCGCCACCCATGCCGCCGATCACGATCAGCTCATCGTCGGCGCGCGCCGGCTTACCGTTGCGCAGGCGCTGCGTGCGCGTTGCCTCTCCACCGCACTGCACACAGATTGCAGTCAACTTGGTGATCTCGTCGGCGCGCGCAAGGAGCGAGGGGATCGTTGCGAATGGGCGGCCGGCGAAGTCCTGGTCGAGACCGCTCACGATCACGGTTCGTGGCGCAGCGGCCAACTCTTCGAGCACATCGGGAAGGTCGTCGCCGAAGAACTGCGCCTCTTCGATCGCCACAGCATCGGGATCAATGTGGTTTACCTCATTGCGCAGCGACGTCGTGTCGCCCACAACGATGCTCGGGAACCGCGTTCCGGTGCGGCTCACCACCTCGCCTGGGGCGACGCGCGTATCGCGCGCAGGGGTGATGAGCAGCACGCTCTGGCCGGCGATCTGCATGCGGGTGAGGAGGCGCACGACCTCAGCCGTCTTACCGCTGCTCATGCAGCCGGTGATCACATGGAGCCAGGCGCGTCGAGGTACTCCCATCGCAGGCGATCCTAGCCGATTGCTGCACTAACCCTGATACGCGGCGCGTATCTCCTGGCTGGCACCATCCCCTCCCGCCCCACCAGCCCATCTCGCCGATGGAGGAGCCAATGAAAGTGCAACAGGAAGGGCGAGGAGCGAAACGATTCAGCCGTGTGGCACGCGGTATCGGGCTGATTGCCGCCACGTTTCTCATCGGCGCGAGTGCTGGAAGGACCAGCGCCGCGTTCACGGCGTCGGCGCCGATCCAAGGGAGCCTGAGCAGCGGTGTCGTTGCGCTCGACGCCGACGGGGTGCAGCGGCTCACATTCGGCGGGGCCGACCTTTCCGCGATCGGTCCAGGATCGAGCTTTACTCAAACCCTGACCGTCACCAACACCTCCACCGTCACGACCCCAAGCCCGATGACCGACATCGCGCTCTGGGCCGACTTCACGGGAGCGCCCGCTGATAGCGGTGGGCTAGGTGCGGTGCTGCAGGTGACGGTCACACGGTCAATCGGCGGCGGGGCCGCATCCACGCTCTATTCGGGGAGTTTTTCTGGGCTGATCAGTTACGCCAGCTTCGCAACGCCGATCGGTGCGACCTGGGGCTCCCGCAACGGAGGATCTGCGACGGGTACGAGCGCGACCAGCGCAACCTACACGTTCACCTTCTTGCTCCCAGCGAACAGCAGCAGTGGTTCAGGATCCAGCGTAGGGGTCTCGTTCGTCTTCGAGGCGCGCAACCGCACGGCCTGATGGGTGAGTCATGCGAGGCAGCCTGATCGTTGCGGCACTCCCCGCGTTGTCGGTAGCGCTCCTCTCTGCAGCCTTCGGGCTCCGCCTCCTTTTGGTCGAGGGGGAGTCCATGGCGCCCACGATTCGCTCTGGCGACCTGGTCGTGACCGCCGAACTTCCGCTCGCTGCATTTGGTGGGCCCGGAGCCGTCGTGTTGCGGGGCGAGCGGAGCGGCTCTCCGAACGGTTGGTTGCTGCACCGCGTGATTCAGCGCGGTGACGGATGGAGGCGGACCGCTGGCGACGCCAGCATCTCGCCCGATGTTGGGGTGGTCGAAGACCGCGATGTGCATGGACTGCTCGTTGCGGTGATCCCCGTCGCGCCGCTCTCGAAGATCCTTGGGCAGATGTTCGATCGTGTCGGCGCGGCATTCACCGCGCGGCGCCCGATCGGGTTCTCTGCCGCATCCGCCACGGTCGCTGCGCTGTCGATCGAATCAATATCCACGGTCGGTGCAGATTCGGGCGGCCGCCTGCTCCCAGGTGGGCGCGTTACGGCGTCGCTGCTACTCGGCTGGTCGAAGAGTTCACCACACGTATTGCAAGTCGATCCGGCGGCATTTTCGGCGTATGCCGGGTCATCGAACGCGGGGGTAAAGGCGCTTGCGCGCTCGCTACGCATCGAAACGCGATGTCGCGATGCGACCACCCAAACGTCTAGCTGGTGGGCAGCAAGTGATCTGCTCACGGCGGAGTGGAGCGCCTCGATGTCGTCAACTGGTGAGCTGTTGCGTGTCGATCCCACCGCCTGGCCCGTCGGAGTGCGCTGTGAGGTCGCAGTGACGCTCCTTGGGAATCTGGGTGCGCAGCTCGCAGCGCTGCAGCTCCCGCTCAGCTGGAGCGCAACCTGAAAAGTCAACGTCGGCGTGCGCTGAGAGTGATCCTCTTACTCCTCACCCTTCCGATCATCAGCGGCGCGGGGTGGAGCAACAGCGCGTCGGTCGCGGTGAGTGCAGGGAGCTGGCAGGCACCGGGGGGTGTCGCATCTGGGCTACAACTCTGGATCGATGCGAGTGAATCATCAACGCTCTATACCGCGGCACGAACGCGGTGGTGGTTCGATAAGTCGCCAGTCGGTCGTGACGGGCGTGAAGAGGCTGGCTTCAATGCGCCGCTCTTAGGGAGCAGTGCCGGCTTCGCCGAGGCGACGTTTTCTGCAGGCGGTCTCAGCATCAGCCCAGGCATTCCGTTTGAGCCACTGACGCTTGCGATCGTCGTTCGCGTGAGCTCGTCGCTTGGCACGTATCCCATCCTGGGGATACGCAGCCGAGGTACGGGGATTCTCCTCAGCACATCAAAGGTTCGCCTCTACGTGAACGACGCCTATACGGCGACCGCAACCGTCACGCCGGCAACGGGACGGTTGATTGTGCTCGTGCGCACCACGGCTGGAGGAACCGACTACGCGAGCATCAATGGGGGGACAGATCTCAGCGTGAGCGTGACCTCGTCCGATCTCCTCGACACGATCGGTGGCGTGCTCCTGGCAGGAACGCTGCGCACCTTTACCGGGGGGATCTCAGAGCTCGCCGTTTGGAACCGCACCCTCTCGGCGACGGAGCGCACCGCGGTCACCCGCGCGCTCGGTGCGAAGTGGGGGATTACCGTCCCGTGAGCTTGGAGGCCGCCGCCTCGTCAAGGAGCCATGTCGCGGTGGGGAGGAGCGCCGCCTTTGCTGGGAGCGTTGCAATCGGCTCACTCCCGTCAATGATGCGTGCGAGCACCTCGCACTTTGCCGCACCGGCGGCGAGAGGGAGCACGGCGCGTGCCGCGCCGAGGATTCTGAGTGAGAACGAGAGTCGCGGCAGCTGTGGCTCGATGTGTGTTGGCGCCGCGACGCCCGCGGCGATCGGTGCATCGGAGGCGGCCAGCGGCGATCCTGGGAAGACGCTGAGGCAGTGTCCGTCGCCGCCGATGCCGATCAGCACCAGGTCAAAGATCGGCACGCCGCTCTCATTGATCGAGAGCGCTGCAGTTGCGCGTGCTGCGTACGAGCGTGCGGCATCATCGGCGTTTGGCGTTTCGGTCGGCCATGCCTCTACTTGCGCAGTGCTCATCGGAGCTGCGGAGCCGTCGGCGTGTGGGGCGAGCAACACCGCGTCGATCGCCGCAAGGTTGGAGTGCGGATCGCTGCGCGGCACGAATCGGTCGTCACCAAGCCAGATCGTGGTCTGCCGCCACGGCATGCGCGAGGCGAACGCGGTGGAGCGCAGGGCCGCATAGATCGCTGCGGGGGTAGAGCCTCCAGTCGAGCAAAGGTGAAAGGCGCCGCGTTCGGCAACGGCGCGCTCCGCGGCGACAACGATCGTTTCTGCTGCGGTTGAGGCGAGCGCCGACGCGTCGGCTACAACGCGAAGTTCAGCACCGCCGGCAATCGTTCGAAGGGTCACGCAGGAAGCCTAGCGCCCGCGAGGGGGGCGACTAAAGGTTGCGCCAACGGTGGCCGTCGCGGGTGAGGAGCTCGTCGGCCTCGTCTGGACCCCAGCTCCCCGACGCGTAGTTCGGGAAGCGCGGCGGAGTCCCAGCGACCCAGGCGTCGATGATCGGGTCGACGATGCGCCATGCCTCTTCGACCTCGTCGGCGCGAGTAAAGAGCGAGGCGTCTCCGAGTAGTGCGTCGAGGATCAGTGTCTCGTAGGCCTCAGGAACGTCGCCCCCGAAGCTCGACCCGTAGCCGAAATCCATGTTCACCGGCCGCACGTCCACCCCGAGGCCTGGAACCTTTGCGGCGAAGCGGAGCATGATTCCCTCGTCGGGCTGGATGCGGATCACGAGAAGGTTCGAGTCGGCGTCGCCGGTGGCCGTACCGAAGAGCTCTTGCGGCACCGCCTTAAATTGGATGGCAATCTCCGTTGTGCGCTTCGCCATGCGCTTGCCGGCGCGCAGGTAGAAGGGGACTCCTGACCAGCGCCAGTCGTCGATCTCAAAGCGCGCCGCAACGTAGGTTTCCGTTTCAGACTGCGCGTCGACCTCGGGCTCGGAGCGATAGCCGGCCGCCTGACCCCCAGCAACG
The DNA here is from genome assembly GCA_051006395.1 of Candidatus Limnocylindrus sp. Classification (GTDB taxonomy): domain Bacteria; phylum Chloroflexota; class Limnocylindria; order Limnocylindrales; family Limnocylindraceae; genus Limnocylindrus. Next base: position 23,848 of record JBPCTG010000029.1, on the reverse strand, counting down.
GAGCCTGGACCGTATTGGCCTCGCACCACGGATCGCTCAACCTCGGCGGGGCCGAGGCGACGGATGGCGCGGAGCACCTTCACCTTCTCATCGCGCAGCGCGTCGGCCTCGAGGGTCGCTGGTGGTTCCATCGCAACGAGCGCCAAGAGCTGCAGCAAGTGGTTTTGCAGCACGTCGCGTAGGGCTCCGGTCTGCTCGTAGAAGTCGCCGCGCGCCTCAACGCCGATCGACTCCGCGACGGTGATCTGCACATGGTCGATGTACAAGCGATGCCAGAGCGGCTCAAAGATCAGATTTCCGAAGCGGAAGATGAGGATGTTGCGCACCGTCTCTTTGCCGAGATAGTGATCGATGCGATAGATCTGTGATTCGCGGAAGACCTTGCCAATTTCGCGGTTCAACTTCATCGCCGAGGCAACGTCTCGACCGAACGGCTTCTCGACGACAATGCGGCGCCAACCACCATCGGCGCTCTCATGATCGAGCCCCACGCCGCCGAGCCCACGCACGATCTCGGGAACCGCCGAGGCTGGGGTCGCAAGGTAGAAGAGTCGATTCCCCGCGGTCTCCGCCGCCGCGTCGATGCTGTTGAGTCGATCCGACAGCATCGCGTACGACGCAGGGTCATCGAGCGCCCCCTGCAGGTAGCTGATGCGCCCAGCGAAGGCGTTCCACGCCGCTTCGTTGACGGGCTTCAGTCGAGCGTGCAGATCGAGCGACGCGCGGTATTCGGCGCGCAGTGCATCGTCGGTAGTCGCACGTCGGCCGAAGCAGAGAAGCGCAAAGTTCTCAGGGAGGAGCTTCGATAGCCACAGATGGTAGAGGGCGGGCACGACCTTGCGATGGGCAAGGTCCCCAGTGGCGCCGAAGAGGACGACGATGTTTGGGTCAGGGATGCGATCGGTGCGACCATCTCGTGGCCCCTTTGCGCGTTTCGCTGTTCCCTTACGCCCCTCGCGGGCAATGCGTAGCTCGCGGATGGTTGCGCTCGGCTCTGGCGTTTTGGAGTTCACTCCGGCTTTACCGCGTGGCCGCCGAACTGGTTGCGAAGTGCCGCGAGCACCTTGGCGGAGTACGAGTCCTCCTGACGCGAGCGGAAGCGGGTGAGGAGCGAGAGGGTGATGAGTGGCGCGGGCACGTCAAGGTCGATCGCCTCCTGCACGGTCCAGCGCCCCTCGCCGGAGTCGGCAACCCAACCCTTGATCCCCTTCAGGTCGCTCCCCTCGGCGCGGAAGGCGCGCGCGGCGAGCTCTAACAGCCAGCTGCGAACAACCGAGCCCTGCATCCACAGGTCGGAGACCTTCGCGAGGTCAAGTTCGTAGCGCGACTTGGCGAGGATCTCAAAGCCCTCGGCATACGACTGCATCATTCCGTACTCGATGCCGTTATGCACCATCTTCACGTAATGACCTGCGCCAGATGGGCCGCAGTGCATATAGCCATCCTTCGGCGCGAGGGTCGTGAAGATCGGCTCCATTGCCTTTACCGGTGCAGCGTCACCGCCGACCATCATGCAGTAGCCGTTCTCGAGACCCCAAACGCCACCCGATGTGCCGGCATCGATAAAGGAGATCCCGTGCGCGGCGAGCTTTTCGTGGCGGCGAATCGTGTCGTGAAAGTTGGAGTTGCCGCCGTCAATGATCGTGTCGCCCTTCGTAAGGAGCGGGATCAGCTCGTCGATCATCGCCTCGGTCGCATCGCCACTCGGGACCATGACCCAGACGCGACGCGGTAACTCGAGCGCTGCGACGAGGTCCTTCACCGCGTAGGTGGCGATTGCCCCCTCTTTGGCGACCTCGTCGGTCTTCTCGCGCGAGCGATTCCAGATCACGACCTCATGTCCATTGCGCACGAGGCGCTTCACCATGTTGCCGCCCATCTTCCCTAGGCCGATGAAACCGATCTTCACGTTTGATCCTCCTCGGTGGTGCGGGTGGTGACCCGCTCGCTATGAATCGTAGCGACTCGCGGCTACGCCGATGCCGAACCCCCCGCGAGGGCACGACGAAGTACAGCAGTGAGTTGCGTGAGGCCAGCATCGGGGTTGGCGCCAAGGTCGACGCGCAGCACCGGCAGCCCGTGGGACACAAGCGAGCGAGCGTCGCCGAGCGCCTGAGCGTCGATCAGGTCCCCGAAGGTGTACGCGGCGCCGGGTATCGCAAGATCAGGAGATCGGCTGGCAACGATCTGCAGGAACCAGCCGATCGGCGAACCGCCCTTGTGCAGCTGCCCTGTGGAGTGCAGGAAGCGCGGTCCATAGCCCACAGTCGTCGCCCGCTTCGTCTCGTCGCGCAACATGGTGCGCAGCTCCGTGAGCGCGGCGCTGCGCTGCGGGGTCTCGGCGAGGTAGGCCTGGATGCCGATGTAGCCGCTCGGGGCGAGACGCTGCAGTTGGCCAGCGATCAGCTTCATTGCATCGTCGGCGAAGGCTGCGGGGAGCGCGTCGTCCACCCAGAACTTCAGGTGGTCGATCTCAGCCTTCGGGCTGAGTTGCGGACCTTTGCCACTCGACGCGCGTTCGCTCAACACCGCTGCGGTGTTCTGCTTCGACTCGGTGACGTTCGGCTCGTCGAACGGATTGATCTGCATCGCCACGCCAGCGATCGCCGTCGCGAACTCCCAGCGCACAAACTCGGCGCCAAGGTCAATCGCGTCATCAAGCTGCCACTCAAGGAGTGGATGTCCGGCGGCGGCCAGTGCGCGCAGGCGCGCATCAACTTCGCTGCCGTCTGCGCATTTCGGCGGAGTGCCACCGCTGAGTCGAATGCGCACGAAGAGGCGATCGTTGCTGTACATGTCAACGCCCCCGAGCGGTTCGCCATCAACAGGAACAACGCCTACGCCGTGCTTTCCGGTGCTCTCGGCAACGAGCTGCTCCACCCAAGCGCCAAGTCCGTGGATCGGCGCGTCGACGACGAGGGTCAACTTGTCGCGGCCCTCGCGCGCGAGCGCCGCCATGGTGCAGCCGAGTGCGAGCGCCGGGCTCGCGGTCGGCTCGGGATCGCGCGCGGCGGCGATCGCCGCCGACGCCGCGGCGAGGAGTGGATCGAGGTCGATGCCCAGAAGGCTTGCGGGTACGAGGCCGACGTAGCTGAGCGCCGAGTAGCGGCCGCCGATATCGGCGGGATTCAAGAAGACGTCGCGCATCGCCTCGGCGTGCGGGATCCCGTCGATCGACGGTGAGGGGTCGCTGATCGCGGCGAAGTAGTCGTCTGGCGACTCGCCGCTGCGACCCGCTGCGACGAGCGCCGCGGTGACGACGCCGCGCGCGTGCGCCGCGAACGAGAGCGTCTCGGTGGTCGTTCCCGACTTACTCGCCGCAATGAAGAGCGTACGGAGCGGATCGATGCCGTGCAGTGCCGCGTTGACCGCGGCCGGATCGGTCGAGTCGCAGACGCGAACCTTCAGCCACCCGTCGAGGTCTGCGAAGGCGGTCGCCAGCACCTCGGGGGCGAGCGACGAGCCGCCCATGCCAGCAACGATTGCCGTGGTGAATCCCGCCGCCCGGATCTTCTCGCCGAACGCCTCGAGCGCCGGGATCTGCTCGGTGAACTTGTTCGGTGCGTCGATCCAGCCGAGGCGGTTCGCGATCTTCTCCTGCACCGCAGGCTCGTCGCTCCAGAGCGTTGTGTCGCGACTGGCGAGTCGGGTTGCCCACTCGCCGACACGGGCGCGCTCCATGATCGAGTCGACCGCCGCGCGATCTGAGTCGCGGTTGAGCGTGGCCTTGAATGCTCGGTTCGCCGCAGTGGCGCCGCTCACCCTTGCTCCTCTTCGATCTTCGCGACCTTGCGGGTGCGACGAACGAAGCGTTCTTCATGGCTCGGCTCCGCAGCGAGAAAGGCGGCAACCGCACGAGCGGCCGTGTCGATGTCGACAACCTTCGATCCCAGCGAGAGTACGTTCATCGCGTCGTGCACGACCCCCTGTTCAGCAGAGGCTGGGTCATGGGCGATCGAAGCGCGAATCCCCTTGAACTTGTTCGCGGCGATCGTCACGCCGATCCCCGAGCCGCAGATCAGCAATCCGCGATCCGCGTCGCCGCGCAGCATCGACTCGGCAACGGCGCGTGCGGAATCAGGATAGTCGTCGGTCGGATCGCTCCCATCGCCGCCTAAGTCGATCGCGCTCCACTCCGGAGCGATCGTCTCAATCTTGGCGAGGAGTTGCGCCTTGAGCGCAGCTCCAGCGTGGTCGGCCGCTACCGCAAGGCGTCGCGTCATCTCAGTGCGATCCGTCGCCAACGCGGTGACCATCGCGCAGGTGCGGCGTGGGGACCACCCCGCGCACCGTTCCAGCCACGACGCCGCGCGCAATCTCGGCGATCCGCTCGGCGGTGAACCCGAACTCTGCAAAGAGTTTCGGTGCTGGGGCGGAGGCGCCGAAGCGATCCATCGCAATGATCGCCCCGTCACTTCCCGTCCAGCGATCCCAGCCGAAGCTCACCCCCGCCTCGATCGCGAGGCGGGCGCGCACCGAAGAGGGGAGTACCGCTTCTCGGTACGTCGAATCTTGGTCTCCGAATAGCTCGGTGCACGGCGCGGAAACGACGCGCGTCGGCACTCCGCTCGACTCGAGCAGCTCTGCAGCGGCGACGGCAAGGTGCAGCTCTGATCCCGTAGAGATGAGGATCGCCTTTGGCGTGCCGCCGGTCGCCTCGCGCAACACGTACGCACCCTTGCGTACGCCGTCGCGAGCACCAGCGCCGCTGCCAGCAAGCACCGGAAGCTTCTGTCGCGTGAAGGCGAGGAGCGTTGGCGCGGAGCGTCGCTCGATAGCAACGCCCCATGCCGCGGCAGCCTCGTTTGGATCGCCAGGGCGAATGAAGCGCACGTTCGGGATCGCGCGCAGCGCGGCGTAGTGTTCGACCGGCTGGTGCGTTGGGCCGTCTTCGCCGAGGCCGATCGAATCATGAGTGAAGACGAAGATGCTGCCGATTCCCGCAAGCGCGGCGAGGCGCAGCGATCCGCGCAAGTAGTCGCTAAAGGTGAGGAAAGTCGCAGAGAAGGGGATCAGCCCGCCGTGATAGGCGATCCCGTTCGTGATCGCCGCCATCGCATGTTCGCGCACTCCGAAGCTGACGTTGCGACCCGACTCCGATGCGGTAAATCGCCCACCCTCGTGAATGTCGGTGAGATTCGACTCCGAAAGATCAGCGCTGCCACCGATCAGTTCGGGGATTGCTGCCGAGAGCGCCTTGATCGACGCCTGGCTCACGTTACGCGTCGGCGCATCGCCGCCCATCTCGTAGTGGGGGAGGGACGCCTCCCAGCCGTTGGGGAGACGACCAGCGATGCGACGCTGCAGCTCCGCCGCTTCGGCGGGGAAGGCGCCCGCATACGCCTGTAGGCGCTTCGCGTGGTCGGCCACAAGTCCAGCGCCGCGCAAGGCGACGCCCGTATAAAGATCGGCTACGTCGGCTGGAACGGCGAAGGTCGCATCGGGGTCCACGCCATACGCCTCTTTCGTGAGTCGCACTTCGTCGACCCCCAACGGCGCGCCGTGTGACTTCTGGCTCCCCGCCTTGTTCGGTGAACCGAAGCCAATCACCGTGCGCACGGCAATGAGGCTCGGCCGCTCGTCGGCGATTGCGGCACCGATCGCCGCGTCGATCCCAGCAAGATCGTTGCCGTCGGCGACGCGCGAGGTGTGCCAGCCGTAGGCATCGAAGCGCTTCAACACATCCTCGGACCAGGCGGTCGAGGTGGGCCCGTCGAGCTGAATCAAGTTGTCGTCGTAGAGGTAGATGAGCTTGCCGAGCTTTAGGTGACCGGCGAGCGACGCCGCCTCAGAGGCAATCCCCTCTTGCAGGTCGCCGTCGGAGACGATTGCGAAGACGCGGTGATCGATAACGGTGTGTCCCGGTCGATTGAACTCCGCGGCGAGCCGTCGCTCGGCGATCGCCATACCGACGCCATTCGCGAAGCCCTGGCCGAGTGGGCCGGTAGTCGCCTCAACGCCCGCGGTCAGCCCGAACTCCGGGTGACCAGGGGTGAGCGATCCCCACTGGCGGAACGACTTCAGGTCGTCGATCGAGAGGCCGTATCCAGAAAGGTGGAGGAGCGCGTAGAGCAGAGCGCTCGCATGACCGTTAGAGAGAAGGAAGCGATCGCGGTCGAACCAGTTCGGCGTTGCTGGCGCGTGACGTAGGTACCGTGACCAGACCACGTGCGCCATCGGCGCGCAGCCCATTGGTGCGCCAGGGTGACCGGAGTTCGCCGCCTGCACCGTGTCGATCGCGAGCGTGCGAAGTGTCGTGACCGCTGACTGCTCGAGGCGCTGGTCCATGCGTTTGGCCTCCAGATGCTCTGCCGCCGTGGCGGCGGAGGGGCGCGCTCCCCGCGGGGCGCGAGGGTCGGATCCCCATTGTAGGCTCTCACTCACGAGCAGCCCACATCTGAAGGGAGCCCATGGTCTCACCCGCGCAACATGAGTTGGCCGCACGCTCCTCCGCCGCCGTCGAGGCGCGCGGGATCGGACGCGTCTTTCAGGCGAAGGGTGGCCCCGTCACGGCGCTCCAAGGGATCGATCTGCGGATCGAGCCGGGCGAGCTCTTCGGCGTGCTCGGCCCTAACGGAGCCGGCAAGAGCACGCTGATCAAGATTCTCAGCACCCTCCTTCTGCCAACCTCGGGCACCGCGTCAATCTTTGGCCTCGACGTTGCGACGGAGACCGAGCGCGTGCGACGGATCATGAACATCGTGGCAGGTGGCGACTTCTCGGGGTACGGACTGCTCACCGTGCGCGAGCAGCTCGCGATGTTCGCCCAGTTCTATGGCATGCCGTATCGCGAAGGGATGCGTCGCGTTGACGGCCAGCTTGAGGCGTTCGGCATCGCCGACATCGGCGATCGCAAGATCAGCGCTCTCTCTACTGGCCAGCGGCAGAAGTTGAACTTCGCCCGATCGTTCCTCAATGACCCCTGGATGCTCTTTCTCGACGAGCCGACGATTGGCCTCGATGTTTCAGCGGCGCGCGACGTTCGTTCGCGCATCCGTGCCTTTCAGGCGGAGGTCCCTGGTCGGACAGTTCTGCTGACCACGCACTACATGGCCGAGGCAGACGAGCTCTGCGATCGGATTGCGATCGTCGATCACGGCAGGATCCTTGCCCAGGGTACGCCGGCGGAGTTGAAGCGCATGGTGCAGCGCGAGGCGCTCTTCATCGTCGGACTCGACGAGATCCCGCCATCGACGCCGCTCGACGCGCTTCGACGACTCCCGGGGGTCGTTTCGATCGCCGTGCGCGACGCTGCCGAATCTGGTCACGACATAAGCGGCGTGGCGTCACCGATGGTGCGACTCGCCATTGGGTTGCGCGACGACGCGTCGCTCGCCGGCGTAATCACGGCGCTCGCCGGCGCTGGGGCGCACCTGCGCGAGATCACAAAGAGCGAGCCGACACTTGAAGAGGTCTTCGTGCAGCTGGTCGGGCGCGGTATCGCTGAATCTGATGCCGAGGCGCGCCAATGAGTGCCCTCACTGGGGCCGCTGCGACGGAGGTCGCCGAGCGGGTGCGCGCCGAGACGCTCTGGAGTCGCAGGTACCGCGCACGCCACGCGTTGCAATCGATCGGCGGGCGAGCGTATCCGCGTATCTTCGGCATGTCGCGCGAACCCTCGTGGCTCTTCTTCGACCTCGTCTTCCCCATCCTCAACATGTCGTCGATCGTCTTCCTGTTGCGCTCGCGCGGAGTCGACGAGGCGTGGGTGAGCGCCACGATCCTCGCCAGCGCACTCCTCACCTTCTGGGCTTCGGTGATCTGGATGATGGGGGCGCAATTCCACTGGGAGCGCGACAGCGGCAACCTCACCCTCTACATCACTGCGCCGGTCGGCCTCGGGTCGGTCGCCCTCGGCATGGCCTTTGGCGGAGCCGTGGGCGTGCTCTTTCGCGCCGCGATCATTGTCATCGCTGGGGCGCTCTTGTATGGCGCGGCCTACGCGATCGCTGACCCGCTCCTCTTCGGCGCAACCCTGCTGGCGAGCATCGCCGCCATGTACTCGCTGGGGATCTGCCTCTCGTCGATCTTTCTCATCTCGGGCCGTGAGGCGGATCACCTCGGTGGCCTCCTTAACGAGCCGATGCAGCTCCTCGGCGGGGTCTACGCGCCGGTGCGAAACCTTGGCGCGGCTGGGCTCGTTGCCGTTGGCATCTTGCCGCTCGCTCCAGCGATGGACGCGCTCCGCCAGCTGGCGCTCCCGCAACTCGGTTCGAACGGCCTGCTTCCTGTTCAAGCCGAGATCGTCATCCTCGTTGCGATGAGCATCGTCTTCGGGGTGGTTGGTCGAACTCTTCTCGCCTACATCGAGCGCGTCGGTCGCGTTGGCGGAAAGCTGTTGACGCGTGCAGACTGACAGCGCCGTGGATCGTTCCGCTGGCGGCCTCACCCTGCGCGAGGCGCGCCCCTTCGGTCCGCTGCGCGGCAGCGCCGCGGACGCTGCACGTTCGCTCGTTGCCGCATCGCGACTCGCCTGGTCCATCGAAGCGAATTGGACGCAGCCGCTCTACCTCGTCGTCTTCCTCGCGATTCGACCCCTCGCGTTCCTTGGGCTCTTTCTCGCAGTCCTCTCGATCGGCGGTCGACTCGATGTGGCGTCGATCGGCTTCGTCGTTGTCGGCCAGGCAGTCTTTCAAATCGTTGGTGCAGCGCTGCAGGGCCCGACACACGCGTTGCTCGACGATCGTGAACGCTATCGCACGATCCGCTACATCTTCGCGACCCCCTCGTCGCTCCTTCCCGTATCGGTAGGGCGCGCACTGGTAAAGGCTGCAATCGCTGGATCGAGCGCGTTGATCGTGATCGTCGCTGGTGTCGCCCTCGGCATGCCGCTGCGGGAGGGCGGCGTCGACCTGCCGCTACTTCTTGTCGTGGTCCCGCTTGGCCTGCTCTCCATTGTTGGTATCGGCGTTGCACTCGGCGCCGTGTGCGTGCAGTTGCGGAATGATGCGTGGCAATACCCTGAGGCGGTGGCTGGAACTGTCTTCCTACTCTGCGGCGCGATATTTCCACTGGAGGTGCTCCCTGGGCCTGTGCAGTCGATCGGCGCAGCACTCCCGGTGACCTGGTGGATCGAGGGGGTTCGCCGCGCCCTGCTCGGCGGCGCATCGCCAGGCCGTCTTGGGGCGATCCCCACTGAAGAGCTCGTGGTGATCCTTGCGGTCGGCACGATTGTGATCTGGGCCGCTGTCCCGCGGCTCTTCACTGTCGCCATCAATCGGGCGCGCGAAAAGGGTCACCTTGATCGGAACACCGCTTCATGAGCCGCGCCCCGAAGCCTGCCCGCTCCGCCGCCTCCGCCACCCGACTCGCCGCCGAGATCGGCGTGCTTGTCGCCATGGGGATCTGGGCGGCGAACTTCACCGTCGTGAAGGCTGCGGTCCTTGCCTGGCCGGTACTCCCATTCTCGGCGCTGCGCATCACCACGGCAGGAATCCTCGTGCTCGGTTGGGCACGTTGGCGTGGCCAGAACATGCGCATGAATCGACGCGATCTGCTCGTCGCTGCGCTCTTCGGCGTGATCGGCCAGGGAATCTACCAGCTCCTCTGGGCGGGATCACTTGGCGCAATCAACGCTGGGACGAGTGCGCTCCTCATCGCCGTCACCCCGTTCCTTACGGCGATCTTCGCCTCACTTCTGAGAATCGATCCACTGCGCCGCGCAACGGCGATCGGCGGAACGATCGCATTTGCCGGCGTCGCCGCGGTGGCGCTCGGCGAAGGGGCCGGCTCCTTTGGTGGAACGACGCGCGGGATTGCCGCAACGCTGCTCGCTGCCTGCTGCTGGGCCTCATATCTCCTCGCTGGTGCGCGCGTCATCCCGCGCGTCGGGGCCGTCGCCTGGACTGGGTGGAGCATGATCTTCGGCGGTGCGGTGTTGATCCCCTTCGGCGCAGCGCAGTGGTTCGAGCTCGGATCGCCGATCCCGCCCCCCGTCGCGATCTTCGGCGTGCTCTTCGCCACCTTCGGTTCGAGCAGCCTTGCCAACGTCCTCTACTTCAGCGCCGTGCCGATCGTTGGCCCTGCGCGTGTCGCAAGCTTCCAGCTTCTCGTCCCGTTCCTCGCCGTCGTGGTCTCGTCGATCGTGCTCAGCGAGGCGCTCGAGCCGGTGCAGGCGCTGGGTGGCGCCCTGATCATTTTGGGGATCTGGGCGGGGCGCCAAACGCGCCTCCCGTTCCGCCGCGGCGTGCGATAGACTCCGCCAGGCTCGCTCGGGAGTGACCGAGCGCCCCGCCCACGAAGAGGGAGGCAGAGGGGACGAGATGGCGACGAAGTTTGTGTTCGTCACCGGCGGTGTCACCTCCTCCCTCGGCAAGGGAATTACCGCCGCCTCCGTCGGCCTGCTCCTCAAGGCACGCGGACTGCGCATCTCGGTGATCAAGCTTGACCCCTACCTCAACGTTGATCCTGGAACAATGTCGCCCTATCAGCACGGCGAGGTCTTCATCACCGACGACGGCGCAGAGACCGACCTCGACCTTGGTCACTACGAGCGATTCATCGACGTGAACCTTTCACAGGCTTCGAACGTCACCACCGGTCGCATCTACTCCACGGTGATCGCGCGCGAGCGCCGCGGCGACTACCTCGGCGGTACGGTGCAGGTGATCCCGCACATCACCAACGAGATCAAGGAGCGCGTGTTGCGCCTTGGTGGCGACGATGTCGACGTGGTGATCGTTGAGGTCGGCGGGACAGTTGGCGACATTGAATCCTTACCCTTCATCGAGGCGATCCGCCAGCTGAAGAAGGACGTTGGCCGCGGCAACTCGCTCTACATTCACGTCACCCTGCTCCCTGAACTCGCGGCGACTGGCGAGCTCAAGACGAAGCCGACGCAACACTCCGTGAAGGAGCTTCGCGGGATCGGGGTGCAGCCCGATGTGATCATCCTTCGCGCCGATCACCCCGTTCCGAACGAGGTGCGCGAAAAGATCGCCCTCTTCACCGACGTTCCGGTCGAGGCGGTCGTTCCCGCAACAACCGCACGCACCATCTACGAGGTACCGCTCCAGTTCGAGCGCTTCGGCCTCGGTGACCTGTTGATTCGAGAGCTCGGCCTCCCCGCCTCCTCTCCGAACCTCGCCTCGTGGGAGACGCTCAGCAAGGAGATCGTGCGCGAGAAGCCTGCGGTCGAGATTGCGATCGTCGGCAAGTACACCGCACTCCCTGACGCGTACCTCTCAGTCACCGAGGCGCTGCGGCATGCCGGATGGGCGCACGGTGTCGACGTGCGACTGCGTTGGGTCGACGCTGAGAAGCTCGACGAGGCCGACGAGCAGATGATCTCAGCACAACTCGCTGGCGCGCACGGGATCCTTGTTCCAGGCGGTTACGGATATCGCGGCATTGAAGGGAAGCTGCGCGCGGCACGCATGGCACGCAAGGAGCGCATCCCGTATCTCGGCCTCTGCCTCGGACTGCAGATCGCAGTGATCGACCTTGCCCGCGAGGCGCTCGGTTCACCTGATGCGAACTCGACAGAGTTCGACATGTTCACCAAGCACCCCGTGATCGACTTCACCCCCGATCAGCGCGGTGTCGAAGAGAAGGGTGGAACCCAGCGCCTCGGTCTCTACCCGGCAAAGTTGACCCCCGGCAGCCGCGCCGCCGCAGTCTATGGTGCCGAAGTCATCTACGAACGACATCGTCATCGCTTCGAGGTGGCGAATCGCTACAAGCCACAGCTCGAAGAGGCCGGGCTCCGATTCACGGGAATCTCGCCCGACAGCCGGCTCGTGGAGATCATCGAGCTCGCCGATCACCCCTGGTTTGTGGCGAGCCAGTTCCACCCAGAGTTCACGAGTCGACCGCTGCGGCCGAACCCGCTCTTCGATGGGTTCATCGGCGCAGCAGTGGCCCTGCGCGATGGGCGCCTCGCCGCGTACACTCCTCGAACCGTCGGAGTGCGCGATGATGCGGCAATTCAGGCGGAGCGCCACAAGGCGGTCGAGGCGGCTGCCAGCAAGGCGGCGCAGCGCTCCAACGGCACCGCGTCGTAGCGGCGCAATAACCGTAGGCACGACCAGTCGGCCCTCATGGGCCCGTAGTTAGGGGGTAGCGCCGTGAAGTTCTTCCTTGATACCGCAGATATCGCCGAAATCAAGACCGGCATCGCCTGGGGCGTTGTTGACGGTGTCACTACCAACCCCTCGCTCTACGCCAAGGTCGGCGGCTCGTACGAGGAACTCCTTAAGGAGATCTGCGGCCTCACCAAGGGGCCGGTCTCCGCCGAAGTGATCGCCGACGATGCCGACGGGATGGTCGCCGAAGGTCGCGCATTCGCCAAGATCGCATCGAATATCGTGGTGAAGGTTCCTATGACCACCGCTGGCCTCGAGGCGATCAGCCGCTTCAAGGCAGAAGGAATCAAGACGAACTGCACCCTGATCTTCACCGCAAATCAGGGGCTCATGGCGGCGAAGGCCGGTGCATCGCTGATCAGCCCGTTCGTCGGGCGCCTCGACGACATCAGCGAAGACGGCATGACGGTCATCCGTGAGCTCGCAGAGATCTTCCAGCATTACGACGACCTCGATCACTGCGAGATCCTCGCCGCGTCGATCCGTCATCCGCGACACGTCACCGAGTCCGCGCTCTGCGGCGCGCACATTGCGACGATGCCGCTGAAGGTCCTAGAGCAGATGACGAAGCATCCGCTCACCGACAAGGGGATTGCACAGTTTAAGGCCGACTGGTCGAAGGCGAAGGGCGGCAAGTAGCCAAAACGTAACGCCCGGCACGCCGCCTGCCGGGGGCATTGACGACCCGCCGCGGGTCACGTAGAGTTCTCGCATCCCCCCAAGCACACCGCGCCGCTGGCGTAGGTCTGTTGCTCAGGGGATTAGAAACCCCCATGCAGGAAGGTGCACACATCCATGAATGACATGCGCAATCGTGGCCCCCGACGCCCCCGCCGACCAGGCGGCAACCCGAACATCATGATGCGCCCACCACAGGGCGCCGCCGCAGTCGACGTTGAGGTCCTCTCCGAGGCCGACCTCGCCGCTGAGGGACTTCTCACCTTCGCGGTCCTCGCGAACATGACCGCACCAGAGCTGATCGCCGCGGCGAAGAACGTCGGCATCACTGTCACCCAGCAAGAGGAGCTCTCTGGCACCATCCAGCGCATCCTCACCGCGCAGGCGGAAGAGCATGGGCAGGTCTGGGCCGAGGGGATCCTCGAGATCGTCGACGACGGCTACGGCTTCATCCGACGCGGTGGCTTGTTGCCGAGCGCCAACGATGTCTACGTTCCGTCGCCAATGATCCGACGCATCGGCTTGCGACAGGGCGACACCATCGGCGGAGTGATCCGCGCGCCGCGCGAGGGTGAGAAGTTCTGGGGGATGCTCCGCGTAGAGATCGTCTCTGGCACCGACCCCGAGTCGGCGCGACGCCGCCCACACTTCGGCGACCTAACCCCGATCCATCCGATCGAGCTGATCAACCTTGAGACGATTCCGTCGAACCTTTCGCAGCGACTGATCAATCTCGTCAACCCGATCGGCAAGGGGCAGCGCGCCCTCATCGTCTCGCCGCCGAAGGCGGGGAAGACATCACTCCTGAAACAGATCGCTCAAGGTGTGACCGCCAACTACCCCGAGATCTCGCTCATGGTCTGCCTTATCGGCGAGCGACCGGAAGAGGTCACCGACATGCGCCGCTCGGTGAAGGGGGAGGTGATCTCGTCGACATTCGACGAGCCGACCGAGAACCATACCCACGTTGCAGAGATGGCGCTTGAGATCGCAAAGCGTCGCACCGAGGCCGGAGCCGACGTGGTCGTGCTACTCGACTCGATCACGCGACTCGCGCGCGCATACAACCTTGCCCTTCCACCATCGGGGCGAACGCTCTCCGGCGGCATCGATCCGATTGCGCTCTACCCGCCGAAGCGCTTCTTCGGTGCCGCGCGAAAGCTCGAGGAGGGCGGGTCACTCACCATCATCGGAACCTGTCTCGTCGACACCGGATCAAAGATGGACGACGTCATCTACGAAGAGTTCAAGGGGACCGGAAACTCGGAGTTGGTGCTCGACCGCAAGCTTGCGGAGAAGCGCATCTTCCCTGCCGTTGATGTGCAGCGATCTGGTACGCGCCGCGAAGAGCTGCTGCTAGACGAGGCGACGCTCAAGATGGTGTGGACGATGCGTCGCATGCTCTCGGCTGTCGGTGCAAATGAAGGGATCGAGCTGCTGCTTAATCGTATCGCGAAGACCGAGTCGAACGCGCAGTTCCTCGCTTCGCTCACCAAGGGAACGGAAGGTTCAAGTCCCTCCTGAGCACACGCCCGCAAGGGGTAGAATGGACCGCGTCACCGAGGGTGAGAACCGGAGGATGAGATGCGAGAAGTGAAGCGATCAGGGGAACGGCGCACCAACCCTCGGCTGAGCGGTGCACGGCTCGGGACGCTTACCTTTCGCATAAGTGCGTTTCTCTGGCGTCGCCTCTACGCACTCGGCGCCTTTTTGGAGCACTCGGGCGAACGGGCGCTGAAGCTCAGCATCTTCCGCGCCGGTGAGTTCTTGCGTCACCCGCTTCCGCGACGAACGAAGATCCACCCGCTGCTCGCCGTTCGCACGAGTGGTGTTGCGCTTGCGGCACTCTTTCATCGCATCTCTCCGGCGCTCGAGGAGCGCGGGATCCTTACCGCGCTTCGAAAGCGCGATCGAGCGCTGCGCCGCTTCGCCTCGAGCCTAGCCCGCCAGCCAGAGCGAGCCATGCCGGCCGGGATCGCGCTCCTCCTCGGTATCGCTGTGGTCGCAAGCCTCCTCCCTGGCCCTCCAGCCGACGCTCGCGCCTTCGCGGTGAGCGATAGCGCAGAGGCCCTCGACACCGACCCGAACTTCAACTCCGCTGGCCTCCTCTGGGGCTCGGGGCTCGACCTAGATCGTTTCGCGCCGGCGGCGCAGGCTGAGATGGAAGTTTCCAGCGATCCAGCCCCCGACATTGAGGGGAGCGGTGGCTACGGCTGGCGCGCCGTCGAGCCGGCCCAAGAGGCACTTGCCGCTAGCGATGCCACAGCAGAATCAGAGGGGGCGATCTTCCTCGCGGACGGCACGATGCGTCCGCCGGCGGCAATCGACATTTCGATTGCTGATGGTCGTGCGCATGTGAGCATCCACGTGGTGCAGCGCGGTGACACGCTGAAATCCATCGCCAAGCGATACGGCATCACCGTGATGCAGATCGCCTGGTCGAACGGCCTGATCTCGACGGCGACTCCGCCGGCTGGCCGCCGCCTACGGATACCCGATGTTGCGGGCGTCGTACACGTGGTGAGCGAGCATGAGACGCTGAGGTCCATCTCGTCGCGCTATCGGGTAAAGGTCGACGACGTGGTCGCCTACAACGGCCTTCGCTCGCGCGACGTGATCCTTGGCATGGTGCTTGTACTCCCTGGCGGACGCGGCAACGCGCTCCCAACAACGCAGTTCTACAGCTCGTATGCGTATGGTGGAGCGCCGCCCGCAGCATATAGCGGCATCTCTTTGAAGTATCCAGTTCCCGGTGGACATTATGTTCGCGGCTTCACGTCAAAGCATCCCGCGATGGACATCGGCGCGCGATACGGAGCCACAGTGGTCTCCGCCGCGGCTGGTCGTGTGGTGTGGGTTGGGTACAAGAACAACTGCGGCGGTAATCAGGTGTACGTTGCGCATGGAAACAACCTCTACACTGGCTACTTCCACCTCTCCGCGTTCTTAGTGAAGGTTGGCGATAACGTTTCGCGCGGACAGATCGTCGGTAAGGTCGGTACTTCGGGATGCACGACGGGTCCGCACCTCCACTTCATGGTCTCGCGCGGTTGGCCACATCGCAGTGGTTCCGTCTTCTACAACCCAGCGCAGTTCCTCCCATAGCGCGGTGTTCCTCGACGTTGTAGAGCTGCACGTTTCGGCTGGTCGTGGTGGCGACGGCGCCTCCACCATGCGCCGTGAATCACACGTTCCGCGTGGCGGCCCCGACGGCGGCGATGGTGGGCGCGGCGGCAGCATTTACGTTGTGGTGGAGCCTGGGTTGACCACGCTCCGCGACTTTGAGCACAAGCGTCGCTACGCCGCCGGTGATGGTGGCCCAGGCGGCGACAAGAAGTCGCACGGAAAGGCTGGCACCGACCTGATCGTGGGTGTGCCGCCCGGCACAGCGATCTTCGACGCCGCTACCGGCGACCTGGTAGCCGACCTCGTGGCGCGGGAGCAGAAGGTGATGCTCGTGCGTGGCGGTCGAGGGGGACTCGGCAATTCGCACTTCGTGACCTCTACACATCAGGCGCCGCGCCACGCGCAGCGCGGTGAGCCAGGGGAGGCGCGTGCGCTTCGCCTTGAACTACGTCTGATCGCTGACGTTGGCCTTGTCGGCCTGCCGAACGCCGGAAAGTCGACGCTGCTCGCAGCGCTCACCGCAGCGCAGCCGAAGATCGGCGACTACGCCTTCACCACCCTTGAGCCGAACCTCGGTGTACTCGAACTCGGGCTCGATGACGGTCGTCGCCCGACCATCGCCGACCTTCCAGGGCTGATCGAGGGGGCCTCGATGGGTGCTGGACTCGGATTCGCCTTCTTGCGCCATGCATCGCGCACACGCATCATCGCCCACGTCGTCGACGCCTCTGCCGCAGACCCGATGCGCGACGCCGAGATCATTCGCGAGGAGTTGCGCGCGCATAACCCTGCGCTGCTCGATAAGACAACGTTGGTAATCCTCAACAAGATTGACCTTCCTGCTGCAGCAACGCGGATCAACGATCTGCGCGAAGCGTTCGCTGCGATGGGGCTGCGCAGCGTCGCCTGCTCTGCAGCCGGTGGCGTCTCAGGCGCCGGCGTCGTTGACGTGCGCTCGGCGCTCGCTGAACTCCTCCCTGATGCAGAGACGCTGGCCCAACCGACCGAGCCCGCCGGGGTCGTGGTGCACCGCATCGATCCGCTCGCGATCTCAGGGTTCAGCGTGGAGCGTGAAGGCGACGCCTTCCGTGTGAAGGGGAAGGCGATCGAGCGCCTGGCGCACCAGACCGACTTCGATCGCGACGAGTCTGCAGAGCGCTTCCAGCACGAGCTCGCGCGAATGGGGATCGAAGAGTCGCTCCGCCGTGCCGGCTGCCGAGCGGGGGATACAGTCCTCATCGGCCCGATCGCCCTCGCATGGGAAGATCCAGACGACGCGGCACTCCGTGACGTTGCCGACGAGTTGGATGACGAGGAAGAGGAGGCGCTGCAGTGACCCGAATCGGTGTCCTCGGCGGCACCTTCGACCCGATTCACCACGGGCACCTAGCCCTTGGTCAAGCTGCGCATGAACTTCTTCGCCTTGACACCACCCTCTTCGTTCCCGCCGCGCGCCCGCCGCATAAGGAGGGGGAGCGGGTCACCGACCCTGAACTGCGTTGCAAGATGGTCGAGCTCGCCATTGCGGGGAATCCCGCATTTGCGCTGAGCCGGATCGAGCTCGATCGCCCCGGCCTCTCGTACACGATCGACACCCTGCGCGCCCTTGCGGCGCAGCCGAGCCCGAACGGCGCCGCCCCGGAGCTCTACCTGATCCTCTCGGTAGAGTCACTCCTTGGCTTTCATGAGTGGGAGGACCCGACCGGGATTCTCGACATCGCGCGTGTTGCGGCGCTGCCGCGACCAGGAACGCCGACCCCCGATCGCGCATGGCTCGCCCGCCACTTTCCTGGGCGCGAGGATCGCATCGTCTATCTCGACGGGTTTCACCTTTCTCACGCGAGTCGTGAACTTCGCGCCCTTGCTGCGCGTGGACGCTCGTTGCGCTATCTCGTTCCCGATGCGGTCGCGGATCTCGTACAGCGCGAGAGCCTCTACCGCGATCGGCCAGAACTGATCTTGCAGCGACCAGCAGAGATCGAAGACGTACCGGTGGACCCAGCAACTTGAGCGACATCACGCCGAACGATCTCGCCCGAAAGATTGCCCTTATCGCCGAAGATAAGAAAGCCATCGACATCATCGTTCTCGACGTGAGCGGTCTCACGACCGTTACCGAGGCATTCGTGATCTGCAGCGGTGGCTCCGAGCCGCAACTCGCCGCGATCATCAATTCGGTGATTGAGGGGCTCGATGCGGAAGGAATATCGCCGCGCCATCGCCATCGCTCTCCGTCGGCGCACTGGGTGGTGCTCGACTACGGGAGCGTGATCGTGCATGTGTTCACCCCGCCAGAGCGGGAGTACTACAAACTTGAGCAGCTCTGGTCGACGGCGAAGGTGATCCTGCGCATTCAGTAGAGTCGCCGTGAGCAGTTAGGCGCGCGCTGCACTCCAGCGGGTGAGGGCTGGACCCCACGCCCGCTCCCCGTCGCCCTTGGCGATCGCATCGAGCTCCACGAGCCCCTCGATCGCAGCAACGATTTCGCTGGCGCTCCAGCGCCGCGACGCCTCAGCGAGCTTGCCGGCGGGGAACTCATGCATGCCGAGCGACCGAGCGACCTGGGCGATCCCAAGCCCCTCTTCGACCACGGCGCCATGCACCTGCGCCAAATCACGCAACTTGCGATGCAGTGTCGCCACCACCACCGGTCCCGGCTCGCTCACGGCGCGGCCAAGATGACGGGCGATGAGCGGTCCGCTCCGCGCAATGACCGCGTCGGCAAATGCGAAGAGCGATCCGATTCCGCGGTCGGCAACAAGCGCCTCTACCGCTTTCAGGCTTACCGGCCCGGTCGGCACCGCGAGGAGGAGCTTCTCGAGTTCGATCGCCGCCGACATGCGCATGCCGCTGCGATCAAGGTCTGGCTCGCGTACCTCGGCCCCGAGCCGTTCAGAGATCGACGTCGCCGCATCGCCAGCGATCTCGCGACCTGCAGCCTTCGCGCGGGCCATGAGCCACGACGGGAGTTCACCAGGACCAGGAGAGATGCACGCGACAACCGTTCCCCCTGCCGCCTCAACGAGTAGGGCGAGCTCGCCCGGACCGTCGGGTCGTGCCCCGCGCAGGTTCGGTCGCCGTGCGCGATGGTCAACGAGCAGCAGTGCGTTCCCTGGTGCAGCTCCTTCGATCGCTGCACTGAGGAGTGAGCGTAGCTCCTTGGTGCGCGCGAGCTTTCCTGCGCCAGCAACGGTGATGAGCGCTCCGCCGCCGAAGAGGCCGCCGGTGCCGAGACGCTCGCGGATCTCTCCGATCACCCCCGCCGTATCTGCGGCCCCACGCCCCTCGGCGCGGAGCCGTACGCGATCCGGCGCGCCGCCGCCCCCCGCATCTGCAACGGCAAGCCGCGTCGCGAGCGCGTCAATCGCCTCCTCGATGAGGAGGAGGTCGTCACCCCAGGCGAGTTGGATTGGCTTGGTTTCCATGGGGTGATCGTAGCGGGTGCAATGGCGCACGCGAGTGGAGAGTTCACCGCGCTCGAAACCACAAACGCTGCAGGTGTGGGGAGGAGGGCGTCAGGCACAGCTTCGGCATGTTGAAGAGTTGAACGAGCGACACGAATCGCGCTGCGCGCAGGGATCTCAATCGCTCCACCACTGTCAATTGCGCGGATCGCTCCGCTGCCATTCAACGACACGCTGATGACCACTGTGCCGTTCGTGTCCGTTCGCTCTACGGCACCGCCAAGTTCGGCGAGACGCTGAAGCGTTGTCGCCGCAGGGTGCCCGTACGGGTTCCCTCTCCCCGCAGAGACGATCGAGATTCTCGGCCGCGCCGCGTTGAGGAGCGCACGACTCGCCGAGGTTGCGCTCCCATGGTGTGGCGACTTGAGTAAATCGACGGGAGATGTGACCCTTGCGGCGATTCGTTCATCCATGTCTGATTCGACATCCCCGGTGAGCAGGGCCGAGAAGCCTGTGATGTCGATGCGCAAGACGATGGAGCGATCGTTCAACGAGCGCCCCCCGTTGCTTGGGGCGCTGAGCAACGCCGTACGGTCTGGCCAGAGGACCGCCACGCGCGCCGCGCCAATGTCGAAGCGATCCCCCGCAGTGAGCGTGGCATAGGGGAGACCACGCGATTTCATGAGCGCCTCCCAGCTTGCGACCGCTGGTCCGGGACCGCGCTGCTCCGCCCCGGCCACGCTGCGGACGCGGTAGCGTTCGGCGAGGCGCGGTAACCCCGCGAGGTGATCCTCGTGCGGATGTGTTGCGACAATCAGATCAATGCGACGGTCCCATGCAGGGATGAGCCGATCGAGTTCGACCGACAGGCGTGACGGGTCTGGTCCGCCATCGATGAGCATGCGTACGTTGCGACTTTCGACGAGGATTGCGTCGCCCTGCCCCACATCGAGGACAGCGATGCGCAGCTCTCCTGCTGGCGCCGCACGACCACCCTGCATAAGGGCTGTGCATGCGATGAGCACCGCGCCAGCAAGCGCACGTCGCCGCTGACTTTGCGCGTTGCTAGATATGGCGCCACCCTCCGTTGGCTCGGGAAACTTGAAGTGATCCTTCCGAAGGAGCAGTGCGACCCCAGCGATCCCCAAGGTGAGGCCAACCCACACCGTCGCTTCGCGCGCGACGGTAACGCCGCCGAGCGGTAGGGTGCTCCCCGCGGTTGCAATCCATGCCGCAGCACCAAAGAGGGCGGCGGCTGGCGCCGCGGCAATCACTGCGATGGCGTTGAGCGCTGGAGCAAACCGAACGAGTTCACCCGCGGCGATCGCGATCACCGCTGCGCCGGTTGCCGGCGCCACGAGGGGAGAGATCGCCAAGGTGAGCGGGATCGACCAGATTGCGACGCGACCGAACGATGCGATCACGAGGCCGAGCGTTGCCGCTTGCGCGGCAAGGGCGACGGCAACCTCCTCTGCGATCGCCAGCCATGGCGTACGAAGCCGCAGAGGGAGGCGAGAGCCAGCGCCGAGCGCGCGCGCCGACCACTCTTTGCTCTTTGCCAATAATCCAGCCGTCGCTAGGGCCGAGAGCCGAAACCCAGCGTCGTAGGCGATTGCCGGATCGATGATCAGCAGCGCGAGTGCTGCGTGCGAGAGGGCAACGGCACCAGAACCTGGGCGACCTCCGCTCGCGCCTGCCAGTGCCGCTGCCGCCATAAAACTTGCACGAATCACACTCGGGCTTGCGCCGGCGAAGAGTCCATAGAGGAGTGCGATCAGAAAGAGGAGCGGACGCCGACGAGGCCCAGGCTGCCGGCGCAAGAGCCGATCTGCCACCGCCATTGCGATTGCGACATTCCATCCTGAGAGGGCAACCACGTGGCCAAGCCCCGTCGTCGTGAAGGCGTCGGCGAGGCGTTCGTCGACGCGTTCACGTAACCCGACGAAGATCGCCGCCGCAAGTCCTCCAGCTGGCGCGGGGATCACCCGTTCCAAGTCGTCGCCGATCCGCGCCCGGAGGGCCTCGAGCGGGCTGCCGCCGCCGGTAACAATCACAGCACGAGTGGATGCGACGGCATCGATGCCACGCACCCGTTGTCGCTCTCGAGCCTGCGGAGAGGTCGACCTCGCTTTCAAGGTGAGGCTGATGCGGTCTCCAACCTTGAGCGTAGGGTTTGGTGGCGCGTCCACAGCGACACGCAGCCCGTTGCTGCTCACAACGATTCGCTGCGCGCCTTGCAGCGGCGCGAGCAGCGCCACAACCTCACCGCTGACCTCGCGATCTTCGATGAGTGGCGTGTGTTCGGCATCGACCGCAGGGATCGGTAAGCCTCCCAACAGAACGCGAATGAAGATGAGTAGACCGCCGACCGCGGAAGCGCGAACTCGTCTCGGTGCGAGGCGAGTAAGCGCCGCGCCTGCAGTAAGGGCGGCCCCAACGAACGCCACGCTGGAGAGCAGGAAGCCCGGGAGGGGGAGGAGAAAGAGGTGCGATACCGCGACCGCGCTCAGCGCGGCGGCGCCAGCTCCACCACCCAGCGACGCCCTTCGCTGGGGAGCTGAGCTCACGGGGAAACGAGCGGGCGAATCTGCTCCAAGATGCGACTGCTGATCACTCCGCGCGAGACGAGATCGTCTGCGACGAGGAAGGGCGACCTTTTGCGCGCAGCGATAATCTTTTCCGCCGTGACTGGGCCAATCCCTGGGAGTGCATCGAGTTGTTCAGCCGAAGCGGTGTTGAGATTGATCGGCGCGCTGGTTGGTGAAGACCCCTGCACCCCTGAAGGCGCGGCAATTTCAGTTGGGGGGGCGTAGAGCGACCCGCAGTTGATCCCTGTTGTTCCCAAGAGGAAACGATCGTCGAGTGTGGGAATCCTGATCGCGCCACCATCTTGCAGCGGGGCGGCAAGGTTGATGCAGACCTCTACGCGGAGCGGATCGACCCGCTCACCCCATCCCCCCGCCGCCTCAATCGCATCGATGACGCGTGAGCCCGCTGGCAGTCGCACCACACTGGGCGACGCGATCGCTCCGCTGACCTCGACGCGAATGCCCTCCACATCCGCTTGACCAGACGTCAGGCTCGCGGTCGCATCAACAGGGGTGACGAGCGGTTGCTCACCCGCGCTCGGGCTGGTCGCCCCCAATCCAACGATCGCCAACACCGCAAGTGCGACGGCAGCCGTGGTGCGGTAACGCCAATGACTCCAGCTCAAATCCACACGCCGATCCTTACTCCTCGCGCGTACGCGAGGCGTATCGACGCGACTAGATCTTCTCTAGCTCCGGGCGTACCTCGCGTGCAAAACGCACGAGCGACTCCTCGTCATGCGGCGTGGAGAAGCCGCAGATCAAGTGCTTGTAGCCGAGCTTCACGTATGGGGTGAGGTGTGCGATCAACTGCTGTGGCGTACCGACCGGCTGGTTCTCCCACAGGGGAGTGATTCCGTTTTTGGCGAACTGGGCGGCGTAGATCTTCTGCGCCTCCTCAGCCGTGTCCCGAATCACTACGTTGCCAATGCCAACGGTGCGCTCGATCTCGTTCGGGTTGCGGCCAACAGCGGCGCAGTGCTTGAGGAGCACCTCCTCTTTGTGCGCAACCTGCTCGGGGGTGCCGCTCACGTTGTTCGCGTCGCCGAACTTGGCAACGAGCTTGAGGGTTACCTGCTCGCCGCCGCCGCCGATGAGGATCGGCAGGTGCTTCTGGACCGGGGCGGGGAGGTTGCGCACCGTCTTCGCCTTGTAGCGCGGACCGGTTGCCGTAGGCTCGGTGCCGTCGAGCATGCCGCGCATGATCGGGAGCGCCTCGCCGAGCCAGCGGAGCCGCTCCGGGAAGCCGTCGCCGAAGTTCATGCCGAAGTGCTCGTGTTCCTCTTCGAACCAGGCGCCACCGATCCCAAGGATCGCGCGCCCGTTCGAGATGTGGTCGAGCGTGGTGGCGAGTTTGGTGGTGAGTGTCGGTTCGCGGAAGGTGTTTGCGCCGACCATAAGGCCGATGCGAATGTGTTTGGTGTTCTCGGCCCACGACACAAGGGTCGACCAGCCCTCGAAGATCGGCCCGTTCGGATTGCCGATGATCGGGTAGACATGGTCCCAGGTCCAGAGGCTCTCGTACCCTTCGCGCTCGGCGGCGATCCCCATCGACTTCACCGAACCCCACTCGGTGAACTGTGGCCAAATGAGCGCGCCTACCTTCAACTTCTCGTTCATCGCTTCCTCCTAGCCGACGATATTGACGAGGCGTCCGCCGGCATGGATCACCTTCTTCACAGGGCGCCCATCAAGGGCGATTTTTACCTTATCTGATGCGAGGGCGAGCGCCTCAATCTCCGCCTCGGTGGCAGTTGCCGAAACGGTGAGCTTGTCGCGGAGCTTGCCGTTCACCTGCACGGGGAGTTCGCGGCTGCTCTCGGTGATGAGTGCTTCGTCGACGGTCGGCCAAGGCAGTGAGTGGATTGAACGCCAGTCGGCGCTGCCGTCGCCGACGCCGTTGGCCGCTTGCATGCGCGCATGCATCTCTTCGGCAAGATGCGGCGCCATCGGGGCGAGCCCACGGAGC
>JBPCTG010000028.1:0-13031 GCA_051006395.1 Candidatus Limnocylindrus sp. | reverse complement strand
GCGGCAACGCCGTCGATGGTGAGGCTGGGATCCCAGGCGAGGAGCGCAGCGATCCCTTCGGCCGCATTCCGGGTGGGGATCACGACGATGTTCCCCTTGACGAGCGCTGCGGCCTGTTGCGCCGCGAGCACGATGTTGCTGTTGTTCGGCAACACCACGACGGTATCGCTTCCCGTGCGCCGAATCGCATCGGCGATCTCGGCGGCCGAGGGGTTCTCTGTCTGCCCGCCGTGCACGATCTCTGCCGCCCCCGCCGAGGTCATGATTGCCGCGAGCCCTGCTCCGGCCGCGACCGATACGATTGCCACGCCGCGCGCCGAACCCGCTCGTGTCGAGCTCGTCGGAGATCCTTGTGGGCCGTGCGCACCGCGCACACCAGAGGCTGCAGCGGGCACCCCTGAAGAGGAGAGCGCGGCGAATGCCTCGTGGCCGGTCGCGCGCTCCGCCGACTGCGCATCAAGATTTTCGATGGTGACGGCGCCGACGTCGCCGACGCTGAAACCGTAGGCGAGGATCTCGTCGGGGCGTAGGTTGTGCACGTGCACCTTGCAGACGCGATCATCGCCCGCGACC
Source organism: Candidatus Limnocylindrus sp. (assembly GCA_051006395.1). Lineage (GTDB taxonomy): Bacteria > Chloroflexota > Limnocylindria > Limnocylindrales > Limnocylindraceae > Limnocylindrus. Next base: position 12,458 of record JBPCTG010000028.1, on the reverse strand, counting down.
AATACGCTCTCGCCGATCCGCTCAAGGTCGGCGCGGATCGCCGCAAGGTCGAGCGGCGACCCGTTTGCGCGCAAGACGAAGACCGTCTCGTAGCCGAAGGTTCCATCGCCGCCTGGAACCGACTGCTCAGCGACCGGTGCTGCCATAACTGGCAACGATTCGGCGGAGCGCTCTGCGTCGTCGCTCGACGCCGAGGGGGCGACCGATGGGACGTCGGCGATACCTTCGAGGATAATCTGTAGTCCGGCGCCACCCGAATCGACGACCCCCGCCTCGCGCAACACGGCGAGGAGTGTCGGCGTCTTCTCGACGGAGCGACGCGCGGATGCGGCAACGCCGCGCAAGAAGGGGCGCAGCTCCGTCGCACCTTCGGCGTCGCTCATCGCTGCGGCTGCCACCTCGCGCGCGACCGTGAGGATCGTCCCTTCAACTGGGGTGGCGACGGCTGCGTAGGCGTGCAGCGTGCCGATCGAGAGCGCGTTGGCGATCTCACTCGCTCGGGCGCGTCGACGTCCGCGCACCGCCTGGGGAAGGCCGCGAAGGATCTGTGACAGGAGGACGCCGGAGTTTCCGCGGGCTCCTAGGAGGGCCCCACGAGCGACCGCCTCGCTTACGACGTCAATCGCGGTCACTCCCGTTGCGAGCGCCGCCTCCCCCTCCGCGACCGCGGCGCGCAGGGTTGCAAGCATGTTCGTACCGGTATCACCGTCGGGCACCGGGAAGACGTTGAGGGCGTTCACCTCGGCGACACGGGCTTCAAGGCGCTCAGCCCCGGTCCTGAGGGCGGCCATCAGCTCCACGCCGTCCCAGCTCTTCCTGCTCATCGGTGGCGGCTCCCCGCCCCCGGGCACCCCTCTGGGCGCACGGCGTTGAGCATTTGGACCTCCCTCTCCTGGGAGCCTGGGCTTGGCTCCGCGGCTCCTGCTACGATACGGCACCAACGGCGGCGTGCACCAGCGACCCGCCCAACGCTCCGCGCACGTGTGCTGGGCGAAGCAACGAAGGAGTGAAGAGATGGCCCGCTTCTGCGCCCTCTGCGGCAAGGACTCGATGCCTGGGTTCAACCCACAGTCGGTAGGGGCGAACCGCGTCCGTGCGCACCGACACTTCAAAGCAAACCTGCAGCCGACCGCCGTCGTGCTGAACGGGGCGATGAAGAAGGTCCTCGTCTGCACCGGCTGCCGCCGAACCGCAACGAAGGGCGCCTAGGCTCCAGCTCCCGCCGCCTCGCGCAGGGCGCGCACCGCGGCCGCTCGATCCGCTGACCCGAAGATCGCGGTCCCAGCGACGAGCACGGAACCGCCGTTACGTACCGCATCGCTGGCGGTTGTCGTCTTGATGCCGCCGTCCACGTGCACCGGTGCTCCCGCAAGCGCGCTGCGTACGGCACCGATACGCGCCGCCTCCTGCGGGCGGTAGGCCTGACCGCCGAGCCCTGACTTCACCGTCATGACCAGCGCAAAGTCGAGGTGCGAGGCATACGGCTCGATCGCAACCGAAGGGGTCCCCGGGTCGAGCGCCAACCCTGACTGCGCACCGGCACGCCGAATCGCATCAAGGGTCGGCGCGTGGGCCTCGGGCGCCTCGACATGGATCGCGACGGTCGCGCAGCCAACCTCGGCGTATCGCGCCGCCCAGAGTGACGGACGCTCAATCATCAGATGTGCGTCGAACGGGAGCTGCGACGCACCGCGAAGCGCCTCGACAGTCGCGAGTCCAAAGGTGAGGTTCGGCACAAAGTGTCCGTCCATGATGTCTAGATGAATGCGATCGACGCCAGCGCGTTCGGCCTCTTGCACCGCCTCGCGCAGCGCACCGAGATCGGCGTTGAGGATGCTTGCGGCAATCTCGATCGTCCTCGCGCTCATGCGAGCGGCCCCGAGGGGGCGATCGGCTCGCGGGTGCGCTCCCCCTTGAGCGCTGCGGCCGATGCGGTTACAAGAAGTTCGCGGCGACGAGCCACCGCAGCCGGCGCGGGTGCGCCAGCCTGCTCGGCGGCGAGCTGGCCACAGGCGGCCCCCGCGTCGCGGCCACGGTTGCGTCGGATCGTCACCGAGTGCCCGGCTGCGCGCAGGAGGGCGGCGATCGCCTCAATGCGCTCTGGGGTCGACTCGCGCCACGGCGTGTGGGCGACGGCGTTCATCGGAATCAGGTTCACGTGGGCGTCGCTGCCACGCAAGACGCGCACCAGTGCCTGGGCGTCTTCGTCGGTATCGTTGATCCCGTCGATCATCGTGACCTCGTAGGTGGTGCGTCGCCCCGTCGTGCGGTGATGCGCCGCGGCGGCCGCGATCACCTCTTCGACCGGCCACTTGCGGTTCAGCGGCACGAGAAGGTCGCGCAGCGGGTTTCGCGCCGCGTGGAGTGAGACAGCGAGCGTTACCTGCGGGCGAACCGCTGCAAGCCGGGCAATGCCCGGAACCACACCGCTCGTAGAGACGACGATCCTGCGCTGGCCAATCCCTCCACGCTTCGGATCGGTGATGCCGTCGATCGCGGCAAGCACCGCATCGGCGTTCTGCAGCGGCTCCCCCATCCCCATGAAGACGACATTCGTCAGATCGCGCCCCTCACCGCGCAAGATGCGCCGCGCGATGCGCACCTGATCTTGGATTTCTCCTGGGGTGAGGTTGCGCGTGAAGCCGAGTTCGCCGGTTGCACAGAAGGGGCAGCCCACCGCGCAGCCCGCCTGGCTCGAGACGCAAATCGTTGCGCGTGGGCCGCTGCCGCGACGTTTGTCTGCGGGGTAGCGCATCAACACCGCCTCGATCTTTGCACCGTCGTGCAGCGTGAGGAGCAGCTTTGAGGTTGCCCCCTCTTCGGCATCCTCGCGCACGATCTCGCTGAACGCTTCAAAGCGCAATGCAGCGCCAAGCGTCGCCTGCAGTGGCTTGCTGAGTGTTGTCACCTCGCCCCAAGCTGCAGCGGTTGATCGCCACGCCGCGTCAAGGATCTGATCTGCGCGATACGCCTCGACCTTCAGCTCGCGCAAGAGCGCGCCGAGAGCGGGGCGATCAAGCTCCGAGAGTGCTGGGGTCGCCGGTGCAGTGGATGGGCTCATGAGGCGATTCTCGCATGTGCGGTGGCGATCTCCGGTCGCCCTCGAACGAGATCGACGCCGTCCATCTCTCGCCCCCCTGCGGGGGTCACACGACGCAGCGGGAGTGCCCCACCAGGCAGGTGGAGGAGGAGTCGCCCCGCGTCGTCGAGCGAGAGTGAGCCGTTCGCTGCGTCGCGTGCGGGAAGCGGAGCCTCGATGAGGTCGAGACGGAGGCGTTCGATGGCCCCGGGAATCTCGACGTAGACGCCAGGCCACGGCTGGTAGGCGCGCCAGGCGGCCCAGGCGGCCTGCGCCGAGGTCATCGCGCCGATGCGCCCGTCGCTGCGGCGAAGGCGCGGGGCGAGGCTAACGCCGTCACCCTCTTGAGGCACTGCGGTGAGGCTTCCTGACGCCCAGCCACGTAACGTTCCCTCGATCGTCCCCGCCGCTAGATCGGCAAGACGCTCCTCGAGTGCTGGAGCCCGCTCGTCTCCGCGAAGCTTGATGCGATCAACACGTACCAGTGCTCCGGTATCGAGACCTGCATCCATGACGATGGTGCAGACCCCCGTCTCGCTGTCGCCGGCAATGATTGCGGCCGGGATCGGACTGGCGCCGCGATGGCGCGGGAGCAGCGATGGGTGGAGGTTCAAGATCCCGTGTCGCGGCGCCGACAAGAGCGCCGTAGGGACGATCTGCCCGAAATCGGCGAGAAGGCCAACCTCGGCGTTCAGCGCGGCGATCTGCGCAACGACCGCTGTGTCGCGAATCCGTTCTACCTCGAGAAGCGGCAGCTGCGCCCTCTCAGCCCAGAGCGCAACGGGGGTGCGCTGCAGGTCACCGGTGCGCCCTGCTGGACGAGGTGCGGTGGTGACAACTCCGACGATGTTGATCCCGTTCGCTGCAGCGAGTGCGGCAAACGACGGGAGGGCGAATGTGCCGCTCCCGATCAGGAGGAGGCGAAGCTCAGTGACTGTGTGCTCCCGCGGCGCGCTTGCGTCGCTTGGACGCTCCCCCCTCAGGGGTCTCGTCCTCCTCATCTTCGTAGCTGACCGGAATCAAATCATCGAGAGACTCGAGATAGTCGATGTACAGTTTGCCGCGCAGGTGGTCGAGCTCATGTTGCACCGCGCGCGCAAGGAAGCCATGCTCGTTGAAGCGATACCTGCGGCCGTGGCGGTCCTGGGCCTCAACCCACACGCGCTCACGACGAGTGATCTCAGCGACGTAGCCAGGGATGGAGAGGCAACCCTCGAGGTCAGTCTGGTCACCGTCGTCGCGCACGATGCGCGGGTTGACGAGCTCATAGGTCTTCCCTCTCGCCTCGACGACGGCCACGTCGAGCGCCTCGCCAAGTTGCGGCGCTGCAAGGCCGGCGCCAGGTGCCGCTCGCATCGTGTGCGTGAGGTCATCGAGCAGCTCGTGCAGCATCTTGCCGAACGAACTGACAGGCTGCCCCGCCATGCGGAGGCGTGGATCGCCAAGGAGCAGGATCGGCTTGACGCTCATGGCGCGATTCTAGCAAGCGCTACAGGAGCGTCTCGGGGTCAAGGTCGACGGTAAGGTCGCGGCCTGCGAACGTGCCGATCAGCTCCAGCGGCTCCCGGTCGCGCAAAATCACGTTCTGTCGCCAATGGCCCGCCCGCCGCGGCACCCAGGCTGGGATCGGCCCAAGGAGTCGACTGGCGGTGCGACTCGGATCTGCGACGAGCGCCGCTCGCAATCGCTCCGCCAGCTCTTTCGCACGGCGCTCCGCACCAGTTGCGGTCGGCGCCGCGATCGTGAGCTTCGCCGTGCGAAGGAACGGGGCGCCGCCAGCAGCACGTCGCAGCGCGATCTCGCGCTCACGCCACGCCAGCGGTGACTCACCGCGGGCAGCAGCGATCGCCGCCACGATCGCAGGGTCCTCAGGGCGATACGTTTGAATAACCGCGGCCCCAGCGTCGGCACCGCGGCCGAGGCGCCCCGCCGCCTGCACTACTAGGGCGACGACGCGCTCCGCGGCTCGCTCGTCAGGGAGGAGTAGCCCAGCGTCGGCGGATACGACGCCGACGAGGGCGAGGCGCGGCAGGTCGAGCGCCTTCGCTGCAAGCGCCGTACCGATTAGCAACTGCGTCTTGCCACTTCGGAAGGCGTCAAGGATCCGCTCCGTCGCGCCGATCGACGCTGCAGCGTCGGTGTCGAGTCGGTCGACGGAAACCGTGGGAAAGAGTCGCCTCACCTCTGTCTCAAGGCGCTGCGTTCCACCGCCGATCGCCCGAAGGCGCGCGCCGCCACAAGAGGGGCAGCGATCGAGCGGCGCGGCAACAAGGCCGCACCCGTGACAGCGCAGGAGCGAGCCGGCGCTGTGGAGTACCAGCGGACGTTCGCAGGAGGGACACGACTGCGCCGCACCGCAGTCGCGACAGAGGATCGCCGATGCCAGGCCGCGTCGATTGATGATGAGCAACGCTTGGGCGCCAGATCTCCACTCGATCGACTCAAGCTGGGCAAGCAGCGGACGGGAGATCATCCCCCTCCATCCATCGCGAAGTTCTGCGCGGAGATCGACCACCTCAACGCGAGGGCTCGCGCCGCGCGGCGCGAGGGTGACCCTCGACCAGCCTTCGCTCTCCGCACGCGCCAGGGATTCGATCGATGGGGTCGCGCTGATGAGCAGCAGCGGCGCACCAGCAAGTCGCGCAAGGATTCCTGCCGCGTCGCGCGCCTGAAGGCGCGGTGAACGGTCCGCCTTGTAGGCGCCTTCGTGCTCCTCGTCGACCACCACAAGACCAATCTCCGTTTCAAGCGCAGCAAGGGCGAGGCGCGTTCCAACGACAAGGTGGGGTCCTTTGGTCCGCAGGCGGTCACGTGCGTCGTAACGCTCCCCCGCAGAGAGCCCAGAGTGCAACACCTCGACGGGAGCGTTCACCACGCCATCGAGCAGGTCGGCGGCGAGTGACGCCTGCGCCATCTCGGGAACGAGCCAGAGCACTGATCCCCCCGCCATGAAGATGCGTCGCGCCGCTTCGGCGGCGACACGACTCTTTCCAGAACCTGGCGCGCCGTCGAGAAGGGTGACTCCATCTCCGCGAGATACCGCGCGAAGGAGCGCCTCCTGCGATGCGCTCCAGACGATGGGCGACTCGGTCACAGTGAGCGCAACGCGTCGATCTGCATGACGACGCTCTCGGCGTCGCACTTCAAGCCGCGCGAGTCCGCGTTCGGCGAGGCGTCGCGCTACGGGGAGTCCGCCGGGGAGGAGCGTCGTCGCTATAAAGCCGTCGCCGTTCATAGTTGCAGCGTCGAGCGCTGCGAGTGCCGCCTCTTGTCGTGCGCCAAGTCTCGCCGGTCGCGCAACACCAGGGATCGCCGCGGCATGCGTCTCTTCGACCGCGCGGCCTGTTCCTGCGACGAGGCGCCAGAGTCGTTCGGCAGACCCATCGCGCTCGAGGCGACGCAGCGTGGCGAGGAGCGCATCACGCCCTGCGCCACGCGCGCCGGGAAGTCGTTCGACGCCAACCCACTCATCGCTGATGCCGATCGCATCGGTATCTGGCGTGGCTGCACCAACACGTCGCACCGAGAGCTCCACCTTGTCGAGGAGCCCTGGCGGTAAGAGGGAACGGATCGTCGCTGCAATCGGTGCCCCCCATCGCGTCGCAACGGCGATTGAGAGGCTCCAGGCAAGTGGCCCGAGAAGCGGAGTCTCGCCAAGTCGCGCCTCAATCCTCTTCAGGCTGACTGCCGGGGGCGCACTCCCGTCAACGGCAACGACGATGCCCACTGCGCGGCGCCCGCCAAACGGAACCACGACGCCATCGCCAGGAACCAGCGGCTTGGCATCATCGAGGGGGAGATAGTCGTAGAGACGCTCCCCTGCTGCGCCAGGGAGATCCACTGCGACGCGCAGCGTGCGCGGTGCCTCGCTGGGCGCGCTCACACCTCTATCCGGCGCTCCGGATGCTTTGCCCGCTCGGCGAGAACGATCTTCTCGACCTGCGCCGCCGCCTCCTCTGGGTAGCCGGTCTCGTTCATCACGAGATAGTCGTACTCCTTGGCACGTTCCATTTCGACCATCGCCGATCGCGCACGCGCCACGAGCTGCTCCGCGGATTCGGTGCCGCGACCACGCAGGCGATCGGCGAGCGCCTCGGGCGAAGGTGGTGCGATGAAGATGAGGAGTGCCTCTGGGATCACCGAGCGCACGCTGCGCGCACCCTGCACGTCGATCTTGAGCAAGGCATCTTGTCCCCGAGCGAGGGCATCGCGCACCTCGCTGCGTGGCGTGCCGTAGGAGCGCCCGTGCACCGTGGCCGACTCAAGGAGCTCCGCCGCTTTCTCAAGCGCTGCGAACTCTTCGGGGCTGCGGAAGTGATAGTGGACCCCATTCATCTCACCGATTCGCGGGGCGCGGGTGGTGCAGGTGACGACGTAGTGAAAGTCGCGACCAACCGGACGACGTCGCAGCTCGTTAATGATCGTGTCTTTGCCCACGCCGCTCGGCCCGGAGATGACGATCACCTGGGCTCCAGGAGCCCCTACGCTGCGCTGCTCCCCCATCAACCCTCCCTGCTTGCGTGCAACCGTAGCGCATCGAGCGGAGCCTGAAGATCCGGCGGGAGCGGAGCTTCAAGACGCATCAGGCGGCCGTCGCGCGGATGGGTGAACGCGATCCGCCAGGCGTGGAGGAAGAGTCGGGTCGTCCCCTCTGGGCCACGACGCGAGGTCCCGTTCCCATACGTTGGATCGCCGGCGATCGGATGACCGATCTCGGAGAGGTGCACGCGAATCTGGTGCGTGCGCCCGGTCACAAGATCTACTTCAAGGAGCGTCCAGCCGGCGAACCGTTCCTTCACTCGATACCCCGTCGTCGCCTCGCGGCCACCGGCGACCACCGCCATGCGCTTTCGCTCTGAGGGATCGCGACCGATTGGCGCCTCAATGCGACCCACCTCGGCGGCGACCGACCCCTGCACGAGCGCCATGTACGTCTTCTTCACGCGCCGCGCCTTCAGTTGGGCCATGAGGCTCGACTGCGCGAGGTCACCCTTCGCCACGATGAGCAGACCTGAGGTGTCCTTGTCGAGTCGGTGGACCAATCCAGGGCGTGCGACTCCGGCGATCCCCGGCAGCTCATCGGTGTGGTGGAGCAGCGCATTGACGAGCGTTCCTGTCGCGTGGCCAGGAGCCGGGTGCACCACCAGACCCGCCGGCTTGTCAACGACGAGCAGGTCGTCGTCTTCGTAGACGACAGAGAGTGGGATCGCCTCGGCGAGCATCTCGCTCTCTGCAACGGGAGGGATCACCAACCGAAGCGTCGCGCCAGCGAGCAGCGTGACGCTTGCGCGGATCACCACCCCATTCATCGTGAGGTGCCCTTCGCTAATCAGTCGTTGGGCGAAGGTACGCGAGAGGCCGCCGCGATCGGCGACGAAGCGATCGGCGCGCTGCCGTGCCGACTCAGGAGGTACAACGAACTCGAGCACTCGCTCCTCGCTCATCGCCGCCCACCAACGCGGAGCGACGAGAGGAGCCGTGGGGGGAGGAGCGCGTCGGAGAGGATCAGCAGGATGCCCGCCGTGATCGCCGCATCGGCAATGTTGAAGGTCCAGAATCGAAGATCGCCGACGCCGATATCGATGAAGTCGAGCACATAGCCGTACTGCACCCGGTCGACGAGGTTGCCGATCGCACCGCCAGCCAGCGCGCCGATCGAGATGGTGAGGAGCGTCACGCTCGTGGCTCGTTCGCGTTCGTGCAAGGTGAGGAGCAGCGCGATCACACCAATGCTCAGCGCGGCTAGGAGCGGCGCGCTCCCCTGCAAAAGCCCGAAGAGGCCGCCGCGGTTTTCGCCGTGAACCAGGCGTACCCATGTGCCGAGCAGCTCAACGGGAAGCGCCCCGTTTGATGCGGCGTGGATCGCATCTTTGCTCAGTCGGTCAGCGCCGGCAACCGAGACAGCGATGGCGAGGAGCGCCAGGCGGCGCCTCATGTGATCTGGCGGATGGCGAACGCCGCCTCCCCGCTCGAGAGTGGTGCAACGGAGTGGCTCCAGTCATCCCCCGTCGGCACAGCCCTCGCGCTCAGGTCGATGCTGGTGGCACCGACGGCCGACGCGATGCTGTCACGATGAGGGGCGAGCGACGGAGCGTTCACCACCACCAAGTCGATCCGCTGCTCAAGCGTGAGCCCTGCGCTGCGGCGCGCCTCTTGCACCGCGCGCGTCAACTCACGGGCGTCGCCCTCGACGATCAGCGCCGGCGTGAGCGCCGTATCGAGCTCAACCACAAGGCCGTCATCCTCGGCGACATGCTGCCCTTCGCGCGGGACCGCCTGCACCTCGATCTCATCGGCGGCGAGCTCGACGCCTGCGATTCGGACGGCACCGTTCGGTAGGAACTCCGCAGCGCCGTCGCGCGCCGCCTGCATCACCGCTTGGGTCGACGCACCCAGCCGCTTCCCTACCTTCGGCAGCAGCACCTTGATGCGTCGCTCGAACAGGCCCGAGGCATCGTCGACACGCTCGACCGTCGCAACGTTCAACTCATCGGCGAGGATCTCGAGCAGCGCTGCAGCATCGTCGCCAAGGTTGCCGATCACCACGCGTGCGCGCGCCAACGGCTGGCGCGTTCGAATCGTGGCGGCGCTGCGCACCGAGCGACCGAGTTCAGCGGCGCGAATCACTCGCCCCATTGCCGACTCGAGCGCCTCGTCACGCCAGGACGCGCTCTCCCCTGTTGGCCAGTGAAGGAGATGCACACTGCGCGGCGCATCACCGGTGCGGATCGCGGCGGCGAGCGGGCGTTCGACGGTGCCGACGGCTGGACCAGTCGTCACTCCAGCCGCAGCAACGGTTGTTCCAGCAGCATCAGTTCCGGATGCGACGAGGGCAAGGTTGCGGTAGATCGCCTCAGTGAGGAAGGGCGCGATCGGAGCGGCGCAGCGCAACACGACGAGGAGAGCCTCGTGGAGGGTGGCGAACGCCGCGGCGCGGTCGGCCGACGGTGCGCTCGGTGCGAACCGGTCTCGGCTGCGACGCAAGTACCAGGTGGAGAGTTCGTCGATCGCCGCCTCCAGCCGTCTTGTTGCTGCGAGCGCATCGTAGGCACGGAGTGACGCCTCAACCGACGCTGCAAGCTCGGCAGAGCGACTGAGGATCCAGCGATCGAGCACGGAGCGCTCCGCGCGCGGCGGCGCCTCCTCAAGGGGCGACCAGCCCGACGCATCGGCGTAGCCAACAAGGAACGAGTAGACGTTCCATAGGACGAGGATGCGTCGGCGCGTCTCGTCGGCCGCCTCCCAGCCGAACTGCACGTTCTCTTCGGGGCGCGATCCAGCAAAGAGCCAGCGCATCACATCTGCCCCCATTCGGTCCGCCGCCTCATCGAACTCGATGGAGTTCCCCCAACTCTTGTGCATCTGCCGTCCGTCGGCGCCGAAGACAAGGCCGTAGGCGAAGACCGTCTTCGTCGGAGCGCTTCCCGCCATCACGGTGGACATGGCGAGCAGCGAGTAGAACCAGTTGCGGAATTGACCAGGGAAGCTCTCGGTGATCAGGTCGGCGGGGAACCATCGCTTCCAATACTCCGGATCGTCGCGATAGCGCAGCGTCGAGAAGGAGACGATCCCTGCATCGAGCCACGGGTTCCCGACGTCGGGGATGCGCTGCGTTGAGGTGCCACAGCCGGAGCAGGCGATCCGCACCGCGTCCACGTATGGACGATGTGCCGTGTGGCCTGCAAGGATCTCGGCGCCCTCGATGGTGCGCTCCTCGAGCTCCGAACGCGACCCGAGCACTTCGACCTTGCCGCAGGAGCCGCACTCGAAGATTGGCAGGGAGAGTCCCCAGTAACGCTTCTTCGAGATCATCCAGTCGCTCATGTTGATCAGCCAGTCGAGCTCGCGCTCATAGCCGAACGTCGGCAGCCATGAGATCGCGTCGACGCTCTCCATGATTTGATAACGAAGGCTCGCGGCGATCTCAGCGCGGCTCAACTCTGCGCGCGGCTTCGTGTACACCGGACCCATGCTGATGAACCACTCGTCGACCTCGCGGAAGACGAGCGGCGTCGAGCAGCGCCAGCAGTGCGGATAGCGGTGCGTGATCGTCTCGCGACGCAGCAGCGACCCGGCCCTCTTCAGCGCATCGGCAACGTCGTCGGCAACCTCGCTCCAACTGCGACCGGAGAGCGTGCCAAACCCTTCAAGGTAGATCCCCGACTCATCGATCGGGGCGATTGAGGGGAGCCCCTCGCTTCGTCCAAGCGCGTGGTCCTCACTGCCGCATCCAGGGGCAATGTGCACGATGCCACTCCCCTCTTCCGCACCGACCTCACTCCAGGGGACAACGCGATGCGCTGCGCCCCCTTCGCCAAGCGCCGCCGTGACTGCGGGGAGCGCATCAAACGCCCCGCGATACCGCCAACCAACGAGTTCGGCCCCCTTACGGCGTTCGATCACACTTGCACGCGGCGCACCGCCACCAAGGGTTGCAGCGCGTCGTGACGACGCCATCCAAAGTCGACGCCCATCAAATTCCACCAACTCGTAATCGATGTCTGGGTGCACCGCGGCGGCAACGTTCGCAGGCACCGTCCACGGTGTCGTGGTCCAAGCGATGAGCTGCTCGCCTGGCCGGTCGACAAGGTCAAAGGCGAAGTAGAGCGACGGATCGTCGCGATCGGCGTACCCCTCGGTCATCTCGTGTTGGCTGATCCCGGTGCCGCAGCGCGCGCACCACGGCATGCTGTCGGTCCCCTTGTAGAGCCAGCCGCGACGGTGACACTCGGCGAGGAAGCGCCAGATCAGATCGTTGTTCTCATCAGAGAAGGTGAAGTACGAGCCGCCGATCTCCGGCGACCCGAGCCTTCCGGCAAGAAGCTCTGCTGGTGCCGTGACTGGTCCTTGTGCGCCGCGGATCGTGACCGGAGCGGCGGGGTCCTTCGCGAGCCCATCGCGGATCGCCAGCAGCTCAGCGGGGTCGTTCCAATCCATCCACATGCCGAGACGAATCGACTGCTCCGTTTGGCGCGCGGCGTAGGTGAGGACGCGCTGCTTGCAGAGCGAGATGAATTCGGCGAGCCCCTGCTCTTCGATCTGTCGCTTCGAGGTATAGCCGAGATCCTTCTCAACGTTGACCTCGACCCAGAGACCCTGGCAGTCGAATCCCTGCTGCCAGCGCAGCTCGTGGCCGAGCGACGCGCGGAAGCGCTGGAAGAGATCCTTGTAGGTTCGACCCCATGCGTGGTGAACCCCCATCGGATTGTTGGCGGTGATCGGCCCGTCGAGGAATGACCAGGGTTCACCTCCCGCCGTCTGGGCGCGGAGGTGATCGAAGGTGCGCTCAGCACGCCACGAGGCGAGCGCCTCGTGCTCGAGGGCGATGAGGTCTGGGCGCGAAGCGACAGGTCGGAACATGGTGCGAGCGTGCCATGCC
>JBPCTG010000027.1:0-3315 GCA_051006395.1 Candidatus Limnocylindrus sp. | reverse complement strand
TGGAGCCCTCGTTGCCACCCTGGAACCACGGGCTATACGCCGGGTTGTCGGTCGAGAGCGTGAGCATCCCCGGAGTCTTCAGGGCGAGCTTCTCCTTAACGCATGAGGCGTCGAGCGACGCCGAGGGCGAGGCTGAGCCGCCGCCGCAGGCTACGAGCGCAAAGGAGAGCATCATTGCCGCCATCCCTGCTGCGGTGAGTCGCGCGATGCGTCCGAGCGCGGTGTGAGCGTTCGTGGTGCTCATGGTGCTTCCTCCTTCAATTGCGCCGCTTCCACGTACGTCGTGTGGCAGGTGTCACATCGATCGGCTGGGGGCGTTTGGCGCGCGGCGCGCCGATTCACCGAGTTCCCCGCGCGGGGAGGATAGCAGGGGGGTGCGACGCCCGACTGCACGTCGGCAGGTTTTGGCCTCGCTGCGCCTAGCTGCGCCTAGCTGCGGCTAGCTGCGGCGGATGATGACGGGAACGCGACGACCAGCACCGAATCGCTCAGCGGCGCTCCCGAGATTGATCGCAAGGGCGAGTCGTCCGGTCGAGTCGATGTAGCAGAGGGGTTCACCCACCGCGACATCGCCGAAGCGCGTCGCCCAGACGGCTTTCACGGGCTTACCTGCGACCGAAAGGGTGAGCGCCGTGCCGGGGGCGAGGGCGCCGAGCGCCGATTCAATTGTGGAGTGATCTCCGGCGAGCACCAACGTTCCGAACCCGTCGACGATCCGTACCGCAGTGCGCAACTCTCCATCGGTGATCGTCACGGGAATTGCCGTCGCCGGCACGAGCGCCTCAATATTGATCGGCGTACCGAGCGCGCCGAATGAGATGCCCGCGGCGAGGTGTGCCGCAACTGGCGCGAAGAGGTCGCGTCCGTGGAAGGTGTGCGAGCGGCTCGCTCCCCACCAGCGCTCATCGTCAAGGATCACGGCGGCGAGGGCGCCGCCGAGCGCGGCCGCCGCTGGGAGCAGGAGCCCGTTGTCGGGGCCAATGAGCACATCGCCGCGACCGCAGCGAATCGCGATTGGTCGCCGCTCCGTGCCAACGCCTGGGTCGACAACAGCAACATGCGCGCCGACGGGAAGGTGCACGAGCGACTCAACGAGAGCCTCGGCGCCAGCCTCAACGTCGAATGGGGGAATGGCGTGGCTCAGGTCGAGGGTGCGCGCTTCTGGTGCGATGCTGAGCACGACGCCCGTGAGCACTCCAGCGGAAGGATCGCGCAGCCCAAAGTCGGTCAAGAAGGTGACGAGTCGTGGCTGCCCTTCGATAGGACCCAGCGGATCAAAGGTCATGCGGAGGAGTCTACCCGCCGCAACGCTTTAGTCGCGCGCCTTAAATGCGGCGCCTCAGCCCCAGCGGGCGATCTCGGCCTCGATATTGAGCGGCTCAACCACCGCGTGTTCCGCGTAGTCGCCCCACGCCTCTGCCGGCACGCGCCACATGATCTCGAACTCGTTCCCATCTGGGTCCGCGCCGTACAGGCTCTTGCTCACGCCATGATCGCTCGCCCCACTGAGCGCCCCAAGCGCGCCGAGCGATTCAGCTGCGGCGGCGAGATCGTGGATCGTGGGGACCTCCCAGGCGAGGTGATAGAGCCCGGTCGCACCGCGCGGCGGCCGCGGTGCATCGGCACCGACCTCAAAGAGGCCAAGATCGTGGTGATTCTCGGTTGAGGCCGCGCGCATGAAGATTGCCTTCCCGCCGAACTCTTCGCCCGCAACCACGAATCCGAATGCCTTCGCGTAGAAGGCCGCGGCCGCCGAGGCGCTGCGGACGAAGAGGACGGCGTGGTTCAGGCGCGAGACGTTCACGTTGCGAGGTTACGCAGGAATCTCGCGGGCAACGTACCGCTGCACGAACAGATAGACCGTGAGGTGGAATACGGCGTAGACCGCACCCATTCCAGCTCGCAGGCCATCAAACGACGTGTCGGTCGGTGCCATTGGGTCGATCGGCACCGCGCCGAGCGCGAGGCCAAGCGGAGAGGCGAGCGAGAGCACGAGCACTACGAGTGCAATGCGGTTCCATCGCGCCCGCGCACCCTTCGTGAGGAAGCGACTCGCCACGACACCCGCCGCGACAGCTCCAAACGCGCTCGCGATCGCCACCTGCGCGGCGAATCGCGGAACCACGTCGGCTCCGGGAACAGCGCCTGCTGCACCCGCAACGAGCCAGATGATCAGGTTGAGCAGCGCGGCGCGGACCGCCGCGGCGACAATTGCCGCGCGCATTAGTAGCCGAGCTCCTGCTCGACGAAGATCACGGCGATGCGACCAGGGAACTCGCCGTGGATCTCGAGCATCTTGTTGATCGCGCTGCCAGGAACCCCGTAGGCCGCCTTCGCGCGCTCGCTCTCGAGCGGAAGCGTGTACTCCTTGATGCGCTCGCGCGCCGTAGCGAGGTCCTTGACGACCTTCTGCGTACCAACGACGAAGATCACCTTTTCGGCGCCATACACGTACGCTGGAAGCTGTGATCCGGTCGCCGAGGCGACTAGGATCTCGCCAGTCTCGGTCACTGCATGCGCGCTGCCGACCGCCCATGAGGGGGACGAACCGAGTGCGCGCATCTCTTGACCCTGCGTCGCGCGGTCAAACGCGTAGAGCTTGTCGCGCACGCTCTTGTAGTCGCTCCCGCCGTTGATCGCTTCGGTGATCCCCTTTGAGTCAAGGGTGAACGAGGTGAGGGTGAAGAAATCGGAGCCCTTTGGGATTCGGTCGAACACCTCGGCCTTCGCCGCTGCGCCGTCCTGCACGATCACGGCGTCGATGCCGTGGCCCTTCAGCGCGGCGACCGCGCGCTCTACCGCGGCGCGATCCGCCGGCTTCTTGAACTTATTTGCACTCATCGTTCCTCCAGGTTGTACTGCGCCCCCCTGGGCACACGCCTCAGGTAGTTGCAGGTGCAACCATACCCCTTGACCGAAATGATTGCAAGTGCAACCATATTGCAACGAGGCGCAAATGCCATGCAGGTGCAAGGGCCATGGAGGTGCAAGGGCGATGAGCAACCCAGCGAGCGAGCGACCGTCGGCCACAGCGCCCGACGCCACCGCAGAGCACGAAAGCTCAGCCCTCTGCAGCATGAGCGAGGCAGCCGGCCTCTCCGCCGACGAGATCATTGCGCCGCGCGTCGCCGATGCGTGGCTTGCACTCCTTGTTGCCTACGGGCGACTCACGCGCGCACTCTCCAATGAGTTGATGGATAGCGAGCGGATGAGCCTCGCCGACTTCGACGTTCTCGCGCAACTTGCGCGCGCCCCCGAGCGACGCATTCGCATGAGCGAGCTCGCCGACCACGTGATCATCTCGAAGAGCGGACT
>JBPCTG010000026.1:0-22152 GCA_051006395.1 Candidatus Limnocylindrus sp. | reverse complement strand
TCGCCTGGTGTGTCTCCGATGAAGGGGTTTGGGAGCGCGAGTCTGAGGTGCGACTGCGCGCCGCGAACATTCCGGTCGAACGGCTCACCTCCGACGAGGCGGTGCAGCGCTGGCCGTGAATGAGCGCCGCAAATCTGAAGAGCGTGTTGTACGAGCCGACGGCGGGATTCCTGCGCGCCGCCGCTGGCGTGCGCGCCGCTGCGCGCGCCCTTGCAGAAGAGGGGGGTGTGATCATGCGCGGCAGCGCCTCGGCCAAAGCCGACGGCCAGGCGCTCGACGAGAATGGCACGCCGATTGCGGCGGGTGCGGTGGTCTGGGCGTGCGGGCCGTGGCTCCCCGCGCTCTTTCCGGATCTGGTCGGTCGCGGTTGCGAGGCGGAGATCGCGCCGGTGCGCCGTGACGCGGTCTACTTCGCGGCGAACGATATGGAGATCGGCGCCGCCCCCACGTGGGTCGACGAGGGGCAGCGCGCCTGGGGGATGCCCGGCGACGGACCGCGCGGCGTGAAGGTTGGCCCTGAGATGGATGCTGGCAGCTTCGATCCTTCGGCGTGGCCCGATGAGGCACATTCAACTTCGATTGCCGCCGCACGCGCCGCCGGCGGCTTGCGGTTTCCGGCGATCGCGAACGCGCCGATCGTGGAGAGTCGTGCGTGTCAACACGAGCGCACGAAGAGTGGCCACTACGTGCTCGACCATCACCCGCGGAACCGCCGCGCCTTTATCGCCGGCGGCGGGTCAGGGCACGGCTACAAGCAGGGCCCAGCAGTGGGCGAGTTCGCGGCGCGCGCCGCGCTGAACATTGATGCGATGAAAGCGCCCGATCGACGCTTCGCCATTTCGAAACGCGATAACGGACCCGAGAGCCCAATGGGCGATATGGGTGCGCCGACGCAGGGGTAGCGCTACCGGCTTAGCGGCCGAGGAATTCCCGCACCAGCGCCTGGAAGTGATGCACGCCGTTCTCGCGTAGCGCCGAGAATCGCCCTGAGGTGTATGCACGCGACTTGAGCCCGCGCTGCACCTGCTCACAGATCACGATGTCCTCTTGCTGGATCTGGTCGCTGAAGGCGATCCCCTGCTGCATCGATTCCCAGCCAGGACCACTCCCCGGCGAGGCGAAGTACCACTCGAAGATCGTGAGGGTGCGATCGGGGCCGAGCGGGATGACGAGGTTGAGCGAGAGGTTGTCGGGGTAGCAGTTGAGCATCATGTTTGGAAAGACCCAGTAGTACAGCGCGTCGGTCTCCCCGTCGCCGCGGCGGACGAAGCGGCGATCGACGCCGTGCACCTCGCCCTCCTTAAGATCACGGATCGGCGCGAAGGACTTCGAGTGGTAGCGGAAGGTCTCTACGCGATAGGCGTCGTAGTCGAGCTCCTTAAACAGGTCGGGGTGCGCGATGGGGATGTGATACCCCTCAAGGTAGTTATCGACGTAGACCTTCCAGTTGCACTCCACGATGTAGTCGCGTCGCTCCACCAGTTGCATCTTCTCCATGGGGAACCCTGCGGCGGCGATCTCTTCTGGGATGGTGCCGAGCACCTCTTCGAGCGACGGCGCGCTGTCGTCGAGGTTGGCGAAGATGAATGGCCCAAACGTTGCCGTGCGCACCGGGATCAGGCCAAAGTCTTCCTTGCGGAAGCCCTCGGTCTCCTCCATCTCAGGGCACGACTTGAGGCTGCCGTCGAGCCCGTAGGTCCAGCCGTGATAGCGACACTGCAAGCTCTTGCGATTCCCCTTGGAAAGGGCGACCTGACCTGCGCGGTGGCGGCAAACGTTGTGGAAGGCGGCGATCTTTCCGTCGAGACCGTGCACCACCACGATCGGCTCGTCGAGGATCGTGGCGGGGACGAAGTCGCCCGGTCGCGTCAGGTCGGCGACGCGCGCAACCACCTGCCAGGTGCGGGCAAAGATCGCGTCGCGCTCGCGTGCGTACGCCTCAGGGGAGAGGTATTCGTCGGCGGTGAGGGTAGAGGCGCGTGAGGTGGGTTCGGGGAGCTGTGCGGCCGTCACGTGGATCAGCGCGGCTTGGAGCGCGCGCCAGCAGGAGTTCCCACCCCGCCGGCGATCTTCGCATCGCGAGAGGCGCGCGCGGCACTGCGGTCGCTGAAGTCGATCCCCTCCATGTCTCCCGGGGCGAGTCCTGCGGCGAACCCGCGTGGGGTGCGCACACCGTCAGCGGCATAGCGATCGGCGACCATCAGGTCGAACGCCTGGACGCTCGCTTCGAGTTCGCTATAGCGACCAGGCGGAAGGTTCTGCGAGGCGGTGCCGCGCTGCTGCAGCGTGCACACATGCCAGTCCTGGCGATTGGTTTGGTCCCAGAATCCATGTGCATCGCTGAAGTCGAAGTCGGGTTGTGCGAGCGTGTCGGGGTGCACATACCAGTCGCAGGTGATGAGCGATCGCCCCGGCGCCACCGGCTCAATGACATGCACCATCAGGTAGTCGGGGTGGAGCGAGAGGAGCATGTTCGGCCAGAGGGCGAAGTAATGGATGCGCCGTGCATCCTCGTCGGTGATGCCCTTCAGCCATGGTCGCTTGTGGGTGCCGTGCTCGAGGCCCATCGTCGCCGCCTCGCCGACGAGCGGTTGCCAGCCACCCTTCCACCAGCCGCGCGCCGGAATATCTTCGCCGAGGTCGTATGGGGTGAGTGCGTTCAGCTGTGGATGCACGCCAGGGCAGTGGTAGCACTCCGAATAATTCTCGACGAGGATCTTCCAGTT
The DNA here is from genome assembly GCA_051006395.1 of Candidatus Limnocylindrus sp. GTDB lineage: Bacteria > Chloroflexota > Limnocylindria > Limnocylindrales > Limnocylindraceae > Limnocylindrus. The sequence continues at coordinate 19,426 of JBPCTG010000026.1, read as the reverse complement.
CGCCGCAACGTCATACTCCTCGCGCTTTGCGCGACGCAGCGACTTCAGGTCGAATCGATCGAACCAGGTGACGAGATCGTCGAGATAGGAGAGGAGCGGCTCTGCGTCACTCTCGAGCGTCAGGAAGAGAAAGCCCTGCCAGGTTTCACAGCGCACGGGAACAAGGCCGTAGTCGTCGAGCGAGAAGCGCTCGAGGTTCTCGGTGTGCTTCGCTTTAAGGAGTGTGCCGTCAGCGCTGTAGACCCAGGCGTGATACGGGCAGGTGATCTTCTTCGCGGTACCGCACTCGGGCTTTCCGTCGACCGGTCCCTCGATGAGCGTTGCACCGCGGTGTCGGCAGGCGTTGTGAAAGGCGCGCACCACGTTGTCTTCACCACGTATGAGGATGATCTGCTCGCCGGCGAAGTCGAGGAGTCGGTACGAACCCGCCTCGGGCAGCTCCTCCTCGCGACCGACGCAGCGCCACTCGCGGCGCAGGATCTCCTCGCGCTCCCAGGCAAAGATCTCGGGGTCGTGGAAGACCTTCGGCGGGAACATGTCGGCCGCCGCGAAGGAGCGGCGCACGGCAGAGATCGCGGCTGGGTCGAGCGGGGCGGGGCGCTTGGCGATCAACATGCGTCTATGGTGCCACGACGCCCCCGCGAGGGCGGAGCCCCGTTCACCCGCAGCGCCACGCGCGCCGCGCCACGAGCGGCGACCGCTACTTCAGCGGTGCTTGGAGGCGGAGCGTGTCGCCCTGCGGGTCGGTCACCTCGACGTTCAGGAGTCCGTCACGGTCGAAGCGTGCGGTCCCCTTGCTGCCGTCGGAGCCACGGAGTTCGAGGCTGCCGTAGGCGCGGACCTTGCTGCCGCCGATCGTCGGGGCGAGCTCGGTGACGATCGTGCCGATCGCCTCACCGCGCCAGGCGACGAGTCCGGCGGCGCGACCCGAGTCGTCAACCTCGAACGTGAGGCGCGACGGTGCGGGCATGCCGAGGCCGCGAAGTCCGACCGTGGTGCCAAGCACCTGCTCGTTGGCGACGAAGGAGCCAATGCCTGGAAGCGCCGCGCGGATCTGGGCTTTGATCTCGCGCTGCAGCCCGACGTCGACCGCAACGATGCGCGCCCCAGTCTCACGATCGCGCTCGTGCGACTCGGTCGCGTCGTTGAATGCGGGTTGCCGATAGCCACGGCCGTAGCTCGTTGACGCGGCAACGGCGTAGTAGGCGAAGCAGGTCAGTGCGGCGGCGCGCTCTGGTCCGCCGCCGCGCTTCGTGTCGAGGAGCTCCTTCAGCGGGTCGAGGAGGCGCGTCTTCGCTGCGCGACGGGCGAGGTACGACATGAACGAGGTGCCATGCGTCTCATATGCGGCACGGGCGTCGCCGTGCGGCGCGAATCCTGGGGCGGTGAGGCGCTCGTCGAGTCGTAGGGTCATGGAGTGATCGTAGCGCGGTTACACTTCGCACGATGCAGCGAACCGCGATCTTTGACCTGTCGATTGCCGCCGCGCTCTGGGGAGGCATGTACGTGGTCTCAGCGGCGACCTTTGCGGCGATCGCGCCGGCGGCGCTCGCGCTGCTCCGCCTCGCGATTGGCGCCGCACTCCTGCTTCTCTGGTCGACGCTGCGCGGTGGCGCGCCGTCGCTCCCGCCGCAGCTCCGACGCACCGTACTGATCGCGGGCGTGGTGGTTGCCGCCTCGATGTTGTTGCAGTTCGAAGGCACGGCGCGCACCTCGGGGGTTGAGGGGTCAATCGTCACCATGTCGACGCCCGTCTTCGTTCTGCTCTTCGGCCGCGCGCTGGAAGGTGCGCCGATCGTGCGACGTTCATGGGCGGGGATCGGCGTCGCTACTGCAGGTGTGCTCCTCTTCACGCTGCGCGCATCGGGTGACGCGAGCGCCGCGCTCGGCGGCGATCAGCGCAATGAGGGGCTGCTCGGCGTACTGATGCTTGTTGGCGGCGGTGCCGCATGGGCGCTCTATTCGAGCCTCGGTCGACCACTCGTCACGTCGCTCGGTGCGGGGCGCGCGGTATCGCTCAGCTCCCTCGTTGCCGTGCCACTCTTGCTCCCGATTGCAGCCGTGGAGCTCGCTGCCTCGCCGATCACTACGCTCGCCCCCTCGACGCTCGCCGCGATCGCCTACCTAGGTGTGGGCTCAACGGCGATCGCCTGGAGCGCTTGGTATCGCGGCTACGCCGCCGCGACCCCGCGCATCGCCGCCGGGATCCTATTTCTGCAACCGCTCATCGCAGGGCTGCTCGGTGTTGGACTTCTCGGCGAACCGATCGACGCCGCGTTGGTTGCAGGGGCCGCGCTGCTTCTCGGTGGCGTGGCACTGATCACTGGCGTACCGATGCGCACCGTAGCGCGGCAACGGACCTAGATCATGGACCTGCTCGACTATCGATCAAGGACGCCGCCAGTGTTCGGTCGCGCCGCCATCACTACGGCCGACGATGGGAGCGCGCGCGATCCTGGCGATCGTGCCGCATGGCGAGAGTGGGTCTCGGCGTCGAAGACGCGCAACTGGCTGCGACGCGAGCCGCTCCTTGATTGGCTCGACGAGTACGGCGCGGCGAAGGGCTTCGCAAAAGATGCGGGGGCCGATGCAGATCCGCCGAGTCCCTACGACCTGCGCAGCCTGCTCTTTCGTCAAGGGAACAAATTCGAGGAGCGCATCTTCGGGCTGCTCGAGGCGCGCGTTGCAAGTCACCTGAAAGTTTCAACTGGCTGGGAGGAGACGCGCAGCCTCGCCGCAGCTGAGCGCACCTTCGAGGCGATGTGCGCTGGAGTCGAACTCATCGAGCAGGCGGTGGTGCGCAACCCGGAGAGCCGTACGTACGGGGCAATCGACCTGCTCGTGCGCAGCGATGCACTCGAGCGCCTCTTTCCAGGGACGCTCACCGAGGGCGAGGATCGCGTGAGTGCGCCAGGACTTACTGGCGCTGACGGCGCATCGAAGCCGTGGCATTACGTGGTGGTAGACGTGAAGTTCTCGACACTCGACCTCTCTGTGAACGGCTATTCGGGGAGCTCTCATCGCCACTATGCGGGCCAGGTGCTCGTGTACACGGCGGCGATCGCACGCCTGCAGGGGTACTGCCCACGCGAGGCGTACCTGCTCGGTCGCACCTGGACTACGACGAAGGGGCGCGGCAGCGGGGCGCTTGATCGCCTCGGTCGCGTGCCGATTGATCGTGACGTGTCGCGTGATAACGGCCGAGCGGATGCAGTTCCGCTCGCCGTGGAGGTCGCACGCGCGGTGGAGTGGGTACGCCTGATGCGCGCCGAGGGGGCCAACTGGTCGGCGCTACCGCGCCCATCGCGACCTGAGCTCTACCCGAATCTCAACAACGATCAGGACCAGCCGTGGAGTGAGGCGAAGCGACGCATCGCCGATGAGATCGGCGAGCTCACCGCACTTCCTGGCGTGGGGCCCGAGCTGCGCGACGCGGCGATCGCGCGCGGCATTACGGGCAGGTTCGAGCCCGGCCTGAGCGCCGAGCTACTTGAGGTAGGGGGCGACGTGCGCCCGCGACGTCTCAGCGTGGTGCTCGCCGCCAATGCGCCAGAGCGCGCCGCAGCGATCGCCGCCGATCCGTCGAGCGCCGTTATCCCCGCCACGATCAACCTAGGTGGCACTGACGAGCGCGAGTGGCGGGCACCATACGCGCTCGAGTTCTTCGTCGACTTCGAAAACACGCAGAACCTCGACGACGACTTTTCAGCTCTCCCGGCGGTGGGCGGCAATCCGTGCATCTTCCAGGTTGGCTGCCTCGTAAAGGTGCGCGGCAGAACGCCGACCGCCGAAGAGTTCGCCGCGGCGAGGGCGGCGGGGGCTGATTCCGGCGAACGTCTTGTGCGCGGCGACGACGCGTCGTTTGCACAGTGGACCGCAGCGCGTCTCGCACCGAGCGCCGAACGTGCGGTGCTCGACGCCTGGCTCACCTTTATGGGCGCATGGCGTACCTCGCTCGGCATTAAGTGGGACGAGGCGCGGATCGTGCACTGGTCGCCGGCTGAGCCGAACCTTCTCGCCAACTCTCACAACTCGGCGATCGATCGCCACCCCGACTGGCGACTCCCCGCGGATCTCGGCTGGTTCGACGCGCTCGATCGGCTCGTGCATCGCGTTCCGCTTGGCGTGGCGGGTGCTTGGGGATTCGGGTTGAAGCAGATCGCCAAGGGGATGCATCGTGCTGGGCTGATCGCCACTGTGTGGGGCGACGGACCGGCCGACGGCCTCGGTGCCATGGCCGCCGCCTACGAGGCGGAGCGTCGCGCCGCCGCCGAGGAGAAGCGCCTCGCCGACTACGACTTCATTCGCGCTGGCGCCGAATACAACGAGGTCGACTGCAGGGCGATGGCCGAGATCGTCGCCTGGCTCCGCGCGAACCGCTAAGCGCGGCGTCGGTAGCGACGCGCGATCACGCTGTAGAGCGGAAGGCGCAGCAGTAGCTCCGAGACGGGTCGCGCCTCGCGGCCGTCGCGCCCCTCGATCGCAAGGAGGCGATCGGCGGCGTCGCCCTCAACGTGGCGTGGATCGCAGATGCCGAGGTCGATCTCGACCTCGCCGGGCGTAGCAGGGCCGAGCTTCTCGAGAATGGACGCAGGGATTCCCTCCTCGCCGTATTCGGCGCGAATCTCCTCCTCCATCTGCCAGCGCGGCTTGCGGAAGAGGATCGCGCGCCACGCTTCGGCGATCGCGGGGGTGACGGTGCCATCACCGGGCTGCGGTGCGTCGGAGAGGTCGCTGCCGCGCGCCCAACGCGACGCCTGGTGCAGCAGCGCGTACTCGTCGAGCTCGAGGTAGGCGGCGAGGTCGTCGGCGGGCGACGCGTCGCCAAAGAGCGCGCGGATCGACGGCGCGAACGCCTCCTTCATGTCGAGGTCGATGCCGCGCACCGTTCGATGCAGGTAGACCTGCTGGTACATGAAGTGACGCGCGTTGAGGAAGCTCTCCAGCGCGCCGATCGCCGGCTCGTAGAGGCTGAGGCCGCGCGCGCCGATAAAGCTGTAGTGACGCATCCGCTCAACGTCGACGGCGCCAATCTGCACGCCCGTCATGTAGGCGTCGCGGCGCACGTAGTCGAGGTTGTCGACGGTAAAGACGCCAGAGAGGAGCGGCTGGAGGATCTGCACCCATCGCGGCGCGCGCGGGTCGCTGATCGGCGGCTTGGAGACGAGGAGGCTTACCCATGCTGGGTCGATCGACTCACCGTCGTTGAAGGTGCCGCGCCCATCGGCGCCGACCGGAGCGCGCCGTAGGTCGCGAATGATCGTGCCGAGCTCGCGCTCGATGATCAGCGCCGAAAGGTCTTCGTGCGCCAGCCGCTTCCCCGGCGCGCGGCGCTCATCGTGTGGTGCGGGGTGGTACTCGAGCACGGCGTGGTCAAAGAAGTGGGCGAACGGCCCATGCCCGACGTCGTGCAGGAGCCCCGCGACGCGGAGGGTTTCGACCACAAGCCCCTCGCTCGGCACTGGGGCGCCGCTCGCGGCGAGCTGCTCCTTGAGCGTCGGATAGAGGTGGCGCGCCCAGAGCCCCGCTTCGTGCATCACACCAAGGCCGTGGGCGAAGCGACTGTGCTCAGCGGTCGGGAAGACCCAACGCGCGCTCTGCAGCTGGCTGATGCGGCGGAGGCGCTGCACCCACGGGGTGTCGAGCAGATCCTCTTCAGCGGCGCGCTCACCATCGAGGCGCTTCGTCAACTCAATGTAACCGTGGATCGGATCGCTGATCAGATTCACCGCCTTGAAGCGCTGCGCTTCGTCGCTCATTCGCCCACGCCGATCATGCGCCGTACACCGTTGCTGCGTCGCGATGGGTGCGCGCGATATCTTCGCGCAGTGGAACGGGGGCAATCACCTCAGCGTCGCCGCCCCAGCCGAGGATCCACGGACGCACCTCGTGCGTTCCTGAGAGGCGTGCGCGCCAGAGCAACGAACCGTCACCTTGCATCTCGGTCTCTTGCGAGGGATGCCAGCGCACCGCCGCGACGCGCCCCGCAGCGCTCGACGAGAACTTGATCACCACCTCTTCGAGTGGCTGGTCGGCGACGATGTCCCACGCCGCAGAGAGCTGCTTTTCGAGCTCCATGTCGCGCGGTCGTACAAATGTGGTGATACCGACCTGCGCGTTGCTCATGCGGTCGAGTCGGAAGGTGCGCATCGCGTCGCGCCCCTCGTCGAACCCGATGAGATACGTAGCGAGCGTCGCGGCCGACGGTTCAATCAGATACGGGCGCACGCGCGCGCGGCGTGTCGCGCCGGGATTGCTCCATGCAGCGGCGTAGTCAAACTCGACCACCCGTGATGAGATCCATGCGCCTGCAACCTTGCGAAGGAGCTGCTGCGCCTCGGGATCTCCGCGCACCTCCGCAATCTGTTCAACGGTTCGTTCCACCGTTGAGCGGAGCGGCTCCTCGAGCATGCCGCCGAGCTTCATCAGCGCGGCGCCGAACTCTGGGTCGTACCCGGTCGAAAATTTTGCGAGGAGCCGCGCGGCGAGCACGATCGACAACGCCTCGTCGCGACTGAAATGCAGCGCCGGCAGCAGCCCCTTCTCGGTGACGCCCCAGCGGCCGTGTTCGTTCCAGATCGGCATCTCAACCTCGCGTTCGAGCGCCTGAAGGTCACGATAGGCGGTGCGGCGACTGACGCCGAGCCGCTTCGCCAGGTCCTCGGGGCGAACGCCCGCCGTGCCGGCGGCAGTCACGTAGCGATAGGCACGGATGAGCCGCGCCGAGCGATCACGCTTCTGGAACTCCTCGTTGCGGCCCTTGCGTGCTCGGGGGCGACTGCTCTTCATGGCGCAGATCGTGCCACACCTGGCCTACGGGCGAGACCTGGATCCTGAATCGTGCTCAGCGCCGTGCGGCGTCGACGAAGGCGCGCCAGACGCGCTCGAGTTCTGCTGGGGAGCTCTCGGTGCGCTCGGGGTGGCACTGCACGCCGAGCACGAAGCGGTCGCCTTGCTCCTCGAGCCCCTCAACGAGACGGCCTCGCGGTGAGTCGGAGAACGCAGTGGCGGTGAGCTTCGGACTCAGCCGCTCTTCGGTGACCGCTTGATGGTGATAGCTGTTCACCGCGAGCGGCGCGGTTGCATCGCCGAGGATCGACGCGAGTCGCGTTCCCTTTGCAACGTCGAGCGGATGCGAGAGGGCGGGAGATTCCGGATACGCGGCGCCGACCTGCCCCTCGACGTGTTGCAAGAGGCTGCCGCCGCGATGGACGTTGAGGAACTGCAGGCCGCGGCAGATGCCGAAGACTGGGATGGCGCGGCGATCTGCAGCGTCGAGCGCCGCCCACTCCAGTTCGTCACGTGCGGCATCGATCTCCACCGCGCCGTTCACGGTCTCGCCGTAGCGCGCCGGATCGATGTCGGCGCCACCGGAGAGCAAGAGTCCGTCCATCTGCTCGAAAGCGGTTGCGCGCTGTGACGCATCCGCGGTCGAGGAGATGAGCAGCGGCAGTCCACCGGCGCGTCGTACACCGTCGGCGTAGCGTTCGTTTACCAGCGCGACACGCGCCGGCTCAAGGTGCGCGTCGTGTGCGGCGACGGTGATCACGATGAGCGGTGCGCGCGTCATGGCCTAGCGACTCGTGGCGAGCGTCGCCAGCGAGGCGAGAAGGCGATCGACCTCTTCGGCGGTGTTGTACGACATCAGCCCGACGCGCACGACGCCGCCACTCGCGGTGAGGTTGAGCGATTCGATCGCGTTCACCGCATAGAAGTTGCCGCTCCAGACCTGGATCCCCTCGGCGCCGAGGTGCGCGCCGATCGTGTCGGGCGTCGCAAACGCGGCGGTGAACGAGACGATCGACGTGCGCTCCGCGGCGCGTTCTGGTGCAGTGATCCCCCAGACCTTCACCCCGGGGATCGCCTGAAGGCCGTCGATGAGGCGCCGGGCGATGGTGCGCTCGTAGGCGGTGATCGCCTTCAGCCCCGCACGGATCTCGCCGCGGCGGCCGCTCAGCGGGGCGGCATCGGCGGGTTCGCCGAACTCACGGCCGACCCAGGCGAGGTAGTCGATCGCCGCAGTCGTCGCCGCCTGCGACTCGTAGCTTGCCGTACCCGTCTCCCACTGGTCGTGCGCCGGCCGCACCTTATAGCGACCGTAACGCTCGAGCAGCTCGGGTCGCCCGTAGAGGAGACCCGCATGTGGGCCGTAGAACTTATACGGCGAGCAGAGTAAAAAGTCGGCGTTCAACGCCTGCACGTCGATCGGGTAGTGCGGTGCGCTGCAAACCGCGTCGAGCACAGAGAGCGCGCCGACCTCGTGCGCCGCGGCCACGATCTCGGCCGACGGGTTGATGGTGCCGATCGCGTTCGACGACATGCCCGTCGCGACGATCTTCGTGCGCGGCCCGAGGAGCGAGCGCAGATGTTCCATGTCGACGGTGCCGTCTTCGGCGCGCACGCGTGCCTCGCGGAGCAGAAAGCCATGATCTTCAGCGAGGAGTCGCCACGGGTTGTAGTTCGCGTCGTGGTCGAGGAGCGTCACAACGATCTCGTCGCCAGGCTTCATGCTGCGCGCGAGCGAACGGCTCAGTTGAAAGTTGAGCGTCGTCATGTTGGCGCCGAACTTCACCGTCTCCTTCGGCGCGTTGAGAAGATCTTCGGCGGCGCGGTGAGCCGCATCTTCGACTGCGGCCTGCGCCCGTGAGGTTGGGAAGTCACCGCCAGAGTTCGCGTTCGCCTTCACGAAAAAGTCGCGATAGGCGTCGATCACCGCTTGTGGCACCTGCGTGCCGGCCGGGCCATCGAGAAATGCGAGCGGCCGGCCGTCGGGGAGGGTGCGAGCGAGCGCCGGGAAGAGGGCGCGGATCGCTTCTACGTCGTAAGGGCGTCGTGGGCTCATGCGCCGATCCTAGTCCCTGCGCGCGTGGTCGCGCGACTGCCTACGCACGCGGGCGATCACGAGCGCCGCTGCTGCGACGAGGGTGCCGAAGGCGACGGGGAGCGCGAGCGCGATGAGCAGCCCGAGCGCGCCGCCTGGCCCGGTCGCAACGCCGCCGTTGCGCGCGTCGCCGCTCGGAGCGACGGGGGTCGGCGTTGGAGTCGCCGCGGTTGCGGCTGCGGGGTGAGCCGATGCAACTGCCGCTGAAAGGGTGAGGAGGGCGAGAAGGAGGAGGGCGAGTCCAGCGCCAACCGCGAGGAGCCCGCCGACGTTGATGAGCAGGGAGGCGCGTCTCCCCGTGCCGATCACGCGGAGTGCTTCACTGCGCTCAAGCGTGGTGAAGACGAGTGGGCGGCCCCCGTCGGCGGTGAGTCGCCCGTCGGCGAGGCGCCCCGCGGCAGTGGCGCGATCGAGCGTACTGATCTGCTCGAGGGCGACGCGGGCGCCGCGCTGGGGGTCGCTCGCCGCTAGCTGCTCCACAAGGTCGCGTGCCGAGGCGTCGGCGAAGTCGCGCCGCGCGTCGCGTAGCTCGGCGACGCTCCCCTCCCATTGGCGCACCACCACGATCAACCCGTCGTCGAGCGCTGCGGCATCGATCGCAATCGCACCAGTTGCATCACTGATCGAGAAGGGGACGCTGCGCACCGCGCGATCGATCTCGCGCCACGCTCCACCATCATCGATAAGGACTCGCTCGCGCCGATAGACGAGCGGGCGGTGGTTCTCGTCTTCAAATGCCTCGACCGCGTCAACACCGCCAGTGATCGCGATGAAGCGACCAGATCCGAGGCGCGCGGCGAGTCGAAGTGCGTCGCTCGGAGCAAGTGGCGAAAGGCTGGCAAGGTGTCGGCCGGCGCGCGATCGCGCACCGCCGCGTCGCGTTCCAATAGTTCCGAGTGCGATCAGCGCCACGCCGAGCGCCGCGAACTTCAACGGATCCATTTAGCGGCCACCGGTGGCGGGATCGATCGACTGGGCCTCGCCGCTGATGCTCGTGAGCACAAGGCGACCACCCATGAGCGCCGCCGCCGCGACCACGTCGCTGTGGGCAAGGCGCCAGCGCACGTCGCCGTCGGGGCGAATCGCCCACGTCTCGACTTCGCTCTGCACGATCACGTGGCCGAAGCGCGGCGAGGCGATCAGCTCAACGACCGGGGTTCCTGTTTGGTGGCTCCAGGCGAGCGCGCCGGTGCGTGCGGCGAAGGCGTACACCGTGAAACCGTAGCCGACGACGAAAAGCCCCGCGTCATCCCAGTGGATCGCGCGCGGCGCGTCGTAGATGAGCGAGGCGAGGCGCACCGCCCAGGCGCCGCCCGGCGTCTCCACGCGAAGCTCCATGCGGCAGAGTCGATCGGGATCGCTCTCGGCCCCCGCGCCGAGAGTGCCGTGGTCGACAAGGGTCGCACCCGCCTCGGAGAGAGCGAAGACCGCGGCGGCCTGCCCACTGCTCCCCCAGGTGGCACGCACGTGAAGGCCGCCGGGGAAGGTCGAGACGAGGCTGTGCGGCTCAGTAGCGCCGCTGGGAGTCAGTGGGGCCGATCGCTCGCTCACCCGCCGATCATAGGCGGGGCGTACGATCGCGCGATGAAGGCGATCCTCTTTGACTGGGACGGCACTCTTATCGACACGACCGAAGCCGTCTACGACGCGAATGTCGAGGTCCTGAAGTCGCTTGGCCTCCCGGCACTCACGCGCGAGCGCTACGGCGAGCACTATTCGCCGAACTGGCGGCTGATGTACGCGGCGCTCGGTGTACCCGAGCAGCTTGTCGAGAATGCGGCCGGAATCTGGCATGCCGCCTATCGCGGCCACGAAGCCGACCTGCTCCCCGGCGCCTACGAGTCGCTCGAACGTCTCGTCGCGGCCGGCATTCCGATCGGGGTCGTCACCGCCGGCGATCGGCGCGTCGTATCGGCGCAGCTCGCGCGTCACGGCGTTGATGATCTTCTTGGTGCCGTCGTGTACGGCGACGACGCGCCAGAGCAGAAGCCGCATCCGGCGCCACTCCGTCGCGCGATCGCTGCGCTCGGCCACGCCGCCAATCCTGAACGCACCGCATTTCTTGGCGACACGCTCGACGACGTGCGCATGGCACGCGCTGCTGGCGCGCGCGCGGTTGGGATCCATTCGCCCTTCTTCCATCCTGAACGATTCCTCGCCGAGGCCGACGCGCACGAGCACGCCCCATCGGTTGCCGCATGGGTCGACGCACTCCTAGCCGAGCTCGCCGAGCGACCGTAGTAGTCCACGCCACGAGAGCGACTGCTAGACTGCACCAATCGCGACAGGGGAGCGCCATAGGGCGCTGAGATGCGGGGTGAGCCCGCGAACCCTCGGAACCTGATCCGGGTCATGCCGGCGAAGGGAGACGCAGAGCCCCTTGCGATAGGAAGGTGGCCGCGTGCGCGCTCTGATCCTCTCTGGTGGTGACGCGCCAAGCCGCGCTGCGCTAGATGCTGCGCGACCTGGTTGGAGCGACGCCGACCTCGTCATCGGCGCCGACTCTGGGGCGCGCCACGCCGCTGGACTCGGCGTACCGCTGCACCGAGTGGTCGGCGATTTTGACTCACTCAGCGCGGCGGAGGTCGCTGCGTTCGCCGCTGCGGGCGCCGCTATCGAACGGCATCCAGTTGATAAGGACGCAACAGACACCGAGCTCGCGCTTATCGCCGCACTCGAAGCGGGGGCGACACAGATCTCGATCCTCGCGACCTGGGGCCGGCGCGTCGACCATGCGCTCGGCACGGCGGCGCTCCTTGCCCACCCACGCCTCGCTGCGGCGGGGGCGACGGCCGAGCTGCTCGATGCCGCAAGTCGCATTCGGCTCTTGCAGGGCGACGCTGTGCTGCAGCTGGAGCTTGCGCCAGGAACGACCGTTTCGCTCATTCCATGGGGTGGAGACGCAGTCGTCTCGGCGAGCGGCCTGCAGTGGCCACTCGAGCAGGCGACCCTGCGTGCTGGTGCATCGCGCGGAATCTCAAACGTGAGCGTCGAACCAACGGTGGAGATCCAGCTCCATCGCGGGGCGCTGTTGGTTGCCGATGGAGGTGCGGAATGAAGGAGGCAGTGCAGCCGCAGCGCGCGGCGATGCGCGGATGGAGCCTACTCGAGCTTGTCACCGTCGCGACGATCGGCGTCGCCTGCGGCGTGCTCTTTGCGGGATGGAACCTGCTCTGGGGTGCGGCATCGCCGCTCTTCGCTGCGGTCGTGCCGTTGCAGTACCTGCTCTTCGCCGGCACCTGGGTGATCGCTGGCCCACTCACCGGCCTCATCGTGCGGCGGCCGGGCGCCGCGCTCGCCGGCGAATTGATCGCCGCGTCGGTCTCGTTCTTGCTCGCGAGCCAGTGGTCGATCGACGCACTCCTTTCGGGGACGGCGCAGGGGATCGGCGCAGAGATCGTCTTCTTCCTGACGCGCTATCGGAGCTCTGGGGCACTCGTCGCACTCTTTGCAGGCGCACTCTCTGGCGTCGGCATGGCGGCGCACGACCTGCCGATCTACTTCGCTGGCGTCGATCCTTCGTTTGCCCAAATCCTTGCCGCGGCGATGATTGCAAGCTCGGCGGTGGTCGGCGGAGTCGGCGCGCATCTCATCTATCGCGCGCTGAGACGGAGCGGCGCGCTCGCGGCGCTCCATGTCTGAACCCTTCGCCCCTGGCACACCAGTAGCGCCCTTGGCCCCCCAGATCGAGATCGCCGATCTCGTCTGGCGGCCAGCCGGCGCGGAGCGTGCGACGCTTGATCTGCGCGGCATACGAGTGAGTGTTCCCGCTGGGGGGTTGCTCATCATCTGCGGTCCCTCGGGCGCAGGTAAAACGACGCTGCTGCGCGCGATCGCCGGCCTTCTCGGCACACTCATTCCCGGCGAGATCCACGGCACCCTTGTCGTTGGCGGCGTCGACATCATTGCCGAAGCGAACGGTGCGTCGGAGGCGCCGCGTGAGCATTTGCGTGGGCTCGGCTACCTCGCCGCTGGCCCTGCGCCGACCTGGGCGCTCCCGCGCCTCGCCGACGATGCGGCGCTCCCGCTTGAGGCGCGTCGTCTCCTTACCGCCGCGATGCGAGCGCGCGAGGCGGAGGTCGCCCTGCGCGTGGGTCTCGCTCCGTCGAACCTGGAACGCGCCTATGGAACGTTGAGTGGAGGTGAGCGCACGATCGCTGCCGCCACCGTTGCGCTCGTGGCCCAGCCGACGCTGCTACTTGCCGACGAGCCACTCCTCGGCCTCGACCCCACCGCCGCCGCAACCTTGCGCCACGCGCTGCTCGATCAGCGCGCCACGCGCGTTATTGCATTGCATGATCGCAGCGACTTCAACGACGTTGATGCGCAGGTGTTGACGCTGCGTGGCGAGAGCACTGGTGCTCCTGTCACAGCGCCAGTGAACTCTTCGGCGAAAGTTGCGGCGAAGGTTGCAGCGAAGGTGCCAGTGCAAGTGGGGGCTGATCTCGTCCTGCAGCTCATCAATGCGGCGGCGGTGGGTCGCAACGTTGGTCCACTACACCTCACGGTACGTCGAGGTGAGGCGGTGGTGATCAGCGGTGTAACGGGGAGCGGCAAGTCGACGGTGCTTGGGGCGGCGGCGGGGACGCTGCCGATCACGCGCGGCGAGCGCGTCGTTGACCGCGCGACATGCGTGCGGCTGGTGCCGCAAGATCCCGGCATGCTTATCGGCGCTCGTCCAGTGCGCGATCAGATCATGGCGGATGATCATTCGCGCGCCGATAGCGCAGCGCGTGCACTCGGCGTTGCGCACCTGCTCGATGCGCTACCTAGTCGCTGCTCCGATGGTGAGCGGCGACGCCTTGCGCTCGTGCTAGCCCTCTCTGTCGCCCCCGACCTTCTCATTGCGGACGAACCGACCGGCGGGCTCGACGACGCACGCGCGGCTGATGTGTGCGCCGCTCTAGATGCAGCGCGCGCGTCGGGGAGCACACTCCTCATTGCTACGCATGATCCGCGCCTCCGCCTGTACGGCGAGAGGCGCATTGAGCTCGCGTTGCCAGCGCAGTCGCGGATCGACGTTGACGCAGCAGAGCGGCTCCTTCGGCCGGCGCCGTCGGAGCCGTCGCGGTGGAGCCTCGGCGCGCCGAACCCGTTGACCCGTGCTGCGATCGGCGTTGCCTGGCTCCTTGCCGCGCTCGCTGCTCCGCCGCTCCCTCCTGCGCAGCTTGCGATCGCGGTGCCCGCCCTCGTCGTCGCCCTCCTCTTCGGCGCGCGAGTCGGTGCCGTCGCTCGACTTGGGCTCGCGCTTGCGCCGGCGATCGTTGGCCTCATCCTCGCCAACCTTCTTGGGGGTGCGCCATGGGAGTCGGCGACAGGTTCCGCCGCGCGCATGGTGGCGTTTGCCTGCGGGAGCATCGTGCTGCTCCTCCCGTTCGAACCGCTGCGCCTCGCCGACGCGGCGATCGAGCGTCTCCGCGCCCCGTTCGCACCGACCATCGCGCTCCTTGCGACTGCGGCAACGATCCCAAACCTCCGCGAGGAGGCGCGCGAGCGGCGAGCGATCCGTCGACTGGCCCGCCCTCGTGTCGATCCGTTCCTGATCATCGACACCTTTGATGCGCTCGTGCGCGCCGTTCCGACGATCGCGATCGCCCTTGAGGTGCGCGGCGTGCGCCTGTCAACTCGTGCCGAGCCGCCAACGCGCCTTCGCCCTTCAACGTTCGGCCGCGCCGATGCGGCGATCGTCGCGTCCGCTGTCGCCGCGCTCACCGTTGCGCTGCTGATCGGTGCTATCGTCGGTCCATGAGCCCACTCGGCGTGCACCCAGCGATCGGCGTAGCGGCCCCCAACTTCGCGCTCACCGATGCCGACGGCGTGACGCGCAGGCTTGCCGACGCGCGTGGCAGTTGGGTCGTGCTCTACTTCTACCCGAAAGACGACACGCCCGGGTGCACCATCGAGGCGTGTGAGTTCCGCGACGCGGAGTCGCAACTCCTTGAGGCAGGCGCCGTGGTGTGGGGAGTCAGCCCTGACGATCAGATAAGCAAGGCGGCGTTTCGTGACAAGTTCTCATTGAACTTTCCGATCCTCTCTGACGTAGGACACGCCGTGGCCGAGGCGTATGGCGCCTGGGGGGTGCGCGAGTCTGCGGGGCGTACCTTCGAGGGGACGCACCGGATGACATTCCTCATCGATGCCGAGGGGCGCATCGCCAAGATCTGGGAGAAGGTGACGCCCGCTGGACACGCCGCCGAGGTGCTCGCCGAGATCGGCGCTCAGCGCTAGATCGTCCCTCGCCAGCGCCTCGGCGTTGAGCACGAGGAATCACCCCCCCTGCTACGATTCGTGCGTGATGAGCATGGTCTCTCCCAACGCCCGGAGCCGTATCTCATGACCCTCGACACCCAAGAATTCCTCGTTCAGCCCGTCGACGCCTCGTGGCTGCAGTGCAACATTGAGTGCCAAGAGGCGTGCCCCGTCGGCACGAACTGTCGCGGCTACCTGAACCTCGCCGCCGAGGGGCGCTTCGAAGAGGGGTATCTCCTCTCCCGTGAGCCGAACCCGATCGCCGCGATGTGCTCCTATGTCTGCTCCGCCCCGTGTGAGCGCGCCTGCCGCCGCGGCGACATTGATCGTCCGCTCGCCATTCGCGCCATGAAGCGCTTCCTCGTCGAGTGGCATGCGGCCTCAGGGATCCCCGACATTGCCCCCGAGATCGCGCCGCGCCGTGAACGCGTTGCGGTAATCGGCGCTGGGCCGGCCGGGCTTTCGGTCGCGCGCGAGCTCGCCGTGAAGGGGTACCAGGTCACCGTCTACGACAACCTGCCGTATGGCGGCGGCACGATGCTGATTGGCGTCCCCGCCTTCCGTCTGCCGCGTGAGGCGATCGAGACCGACGTGCGCCTGATCGAGCGACTCGGCGTGAAGTTCGTTTACAACACCGAGGTCGGCCGCGACATCACCTTTGAGCAGCTGCAAAAGGATCACGACGCGATCGCGATCTGTGCCGGGGCCATGGATCCCGTCGCCCTCGATGTTCCGGGGAGCGATCTTGCGGGACTCGTCTACGGCGTCGACTTTATGAAGGACGCGAACCTCGGGCGACCGCTCACCGTCGGGCGCGACGTTGTGGTGATCGGCGGTGGCTACACCGCAATGGACTGCTCGCGCACCTCGCTCCGCCACGGCGCCGAGCGTGTCACTATCGCCTATCGCCGCACCCGCTCGGAACTCGTGGTCGACGAGGAGGAGCTCGGCGAGACCGAGCGCGAAGGGGTGCGCATGGAGTTCCTCGTCTCGCCGCTCGAACTCGTCGGCGAGAACGGCCGCATCACCGGCGTGAAGATGATCAAGAACCGTCTCGGCGAGCCAGACGCTTCGGGACGCCGCAGTCCGATTCCTATTGAGGGCTCGGAGTACATCGTTCCCGCCGACACGGTGATCCCCGCGGTGTCACAGTCGGCCGATCTCGGCTTCCTTCCTGTCGAGAGCAGCTTCGAGGTTGCACGTGGTCGCGTGAAGGTTGACCCCGCCACCTACGCGACAAACGTTCGCGGCGTGTGGGCGTGTGGCGACTTCGTTACCGGCCCAACCACAATGATTGAGTCGGCTGGCCACGCCAAGAAGTGCGCCTACGCGATCGACCGCTACCTGTCGGGCGCCGCGAACGTGACCGTCGACGCGAACGTGCGAGTGACGAGCTCGTGGCGCCACGACATGCCGGAGTTCTACGACCGCATCCCGCGCCAACACATTCCAGTGCTGCCACTCGAGGCGCGCCTCCCCTCGGCTGACCCCGTGACGAACTTCACCACACAGGTCGAGCTCGGCTACGGCGCCCAGCAGGCGGTTGCCGAGAGCACCCGCTGCCTCATGTGCAACTACAACATCTGGTTCGACCCGATGCGTTGCGTCCTTTGCGGCGCCTGCGCCGACGTCTGCCCTGAGGGGGTCATCCATATGGTCGACATCGACCAACTGAAGTCGGCGGGGGCTCTCCCTGAGCTCTCTGAGGCGTACGGCTGGGAGGCAGGAGGCGCAATGCTTCTCGACGAGGAGCGCTGCATTCGCTGCGCCCTGTGCGTCAAGCGCTGTCCGTTCGACGCCATTACGATGGAGAAGTTCGAACTACAGGAGATCAGCTCGGACGGACGCCTCTACAAGGAGTCCTACCGCGATGGGCAGTTGGCCGGAGTCGCCGGCACAGGGGGAGGGGCGCAGTGAGCCTTCTAGCGAGGGTCGATCAGGCGGTCCGCCGATCTTCGGCGTGGCGCTCCATCTTCCGTAACTCGTATCCGAACGACGAGCGGAGCCGCGCCTATGCGGTGATGAACAACGTCTTCCTCCACCTCCACCCGGTGCGGGTACGCCAGCACGCAGTGAAGTTCGCCTACACCTTCTGCCTCGGCGGGTTGAGCTTCTTCCTCTTCTTGGTGCTCACCGTCACCGGCGTCTACCTGATGTTCTTCTACGCGCCGTCGGCGACACAGGCGTATTCCGACATCCTCAAGATCCAGACGCTCGTCCCCTTCGGGCAGATCACGCGAAACATCCATCGGTGGGGCGCGCACCTCATGGTCTTCTTCGTCTTCCTTCACATGATGCGCGTCTTCTATCACGGCGCATATAAGCCGCCACGCGAGTTCAACTGGGTCGTGGGCGTGCTGCTCCTCTTCCTGACGCTGATGCTCAGCTTCACCGGCTACCTGCTGCCGTGGGATCAGATCGCCTACTGGGCGATCACGATCGGCTCGAACATGGCCGGCTACGCGCCGCTCTTCAACACGCCGTCGAAGCTCCTGTTGCTCGGCGGCCTCGAGGTTGGGCAGAACACGCTGCTGCGCTTCTACGTGCTGCACGTGATGGTCTTTCCGCTTCTCGCCGCCGTCTTCCTCGCGGTCCACTTCTGGCGGATCCGCAAGGACGGCGGGATCAGCGGGCCGCTGTGATCGTGGCGATGCGAGCGGTTGAGGTGATTCGATGAGCGACGAGCGACGCGACGGCGATCAGCGCGTCGGCGCTCCGCTCCCCGTCGACCCCTCGCGCCGCACGGAGATCGATAAGCAGCGCGTGCCGATGGCGGCGCGCCCGTACCGACTCCTCGCCCTCGTCAAGCAGGACGCGGTGGTGCGCGTACAGAAGGAGCCGGATGACACGGTCATGACTTGGCCGCACCTGCTCACCATCGAGTTCCTCGCCGCCGTTGCGATGAGCATCTTCCTGTTGCTGCTCGGCCTCTTCATCAACGCGCCGCTCGAAGAGCTCGCCAATCCGAACGTCACCCCCGCTGTGGCGAAGGCGCCCTGGTACTTCCTCGGACTGCAGGAGCTGCTCGCCTATTTCCACCCGACCGTTGCTGGCGCACTTACGCCGATCGGTGTGCTCGTCGGCAGCGCGTTGATCCCGTACCTCGATCGCCGCAACGTGCACAGCACGCGACCGAGCGACCGCAAGCTCGAGGTGACACTCTTCTCGATCCTCTGGGCACTCGGCCTCGCGGTGACCTTCATCGGCATCTTCTTCCGCGGCCCTGGCTACTCCTTCATCCTGCCGTGGAGCAACGGCTTCTTCTTCAGCTTGTGATGCGACGATGAGCCACTATCAAGTTGAGCCAGCGGAGAAGCCGAAGGCGCTCACTGCGCAGACGATCAAGGCGTTGCGCCACGAAGAGGTGCAGGGCATCTCGCGGCGCCGCCTTCTGCGCACCACGATCGGCGCAGGCTTTGCACTCTGGCTCCTTGAGGTGACCGCTGGCACACTCGGATTCCTGTGGCCGAACCTCGAAGGGGGATTCGGCGGCAAGGTGAAGATCGGCACGCTCGACTCGCTGAAGAAGGGGAACGTCGGCCTGCCGATCGCCGAGGGGTATCCCGCCTACGTTCAAGAGGCACGCGCCTACATCATGCTCGTCGACCCAGCCCGTCAAGAGTTCGTCGCCGGCGAGGATCCGACGGGCGACGGCACAGCGCTCAACGTGCGCGCGCTGTATCAGCGGTGCCCGCATTTGGGCTGCAAGCCGAACCCGTGCATCAAGACCTACTGGCTCGAATGCGCCTGCCACGGGAGTCGCTACGACCGGCTCGGCACCAAGGCCGACGGCCTCGGCCCCGCCCCGCGTGGCATGGATCGCTTCGCCTCGGTCGTTGACGCCGACGGCGTGCTGACGCTCGACACCGGAAAGATCACGCTCGGCGCCATGCCGGTTGCCCTCGGGCAGCCGGGGATTGAAGCGCCGCGCGCCGCCACGGGGTGCATCTAAATGAGCGACGAGCGCCGCGACCTGCAGCCGATCAGCGAGAAGAGCACGACGCCAACACCGCGCCTCTCGAGCCCTGCGCCGATTCGGACCCACGGTCTCGACGCGGAACGCGCCGCGAAGATCGTGAGCCAGTCGGGATCGTCCCGTGCGGCCGCGCTCCTCGGTGTTGCGATCGTCACCCTCTTCGTCATCGTCTACGCCTTCTACGACCAGGGCATCCCTGGCGCGACGGGCTCCTCGCGCATGGAGGCCGCGAAGCATGAGCAGTACCTCGAGACAGTGAAGCGCGGCTATAACCTCTTCGAGGCGAACTGTGCGCGCTGCCACGGCGCACAGGGGCAGGG
>JBPCTG010000025.1:0-1544 GCA_051006395.1 Candidatus Limnocylindrus sp. | reverse complement strand
GGTTACGCAGGAATCTCGCGGGCAACGTACCGCTGCACGAACAGATAGACCGTGAGGTGGAATACGGCGTAGACCGCACCCATTCCAGCTCGCAGGCCATCAAACGTCGTGTCGGTCGGTGCCGTAGGGTCGACCGGCACTGCACCGAGAGCAAGGCCAAGCGGAGAGGCGAGCGAGAGCACGAGCACTACGAGTGCAATGCGGTTCCATCGCGCCCGCGCACCCTTCGAGCGGAAGAGACTCGCCACGACACCCGCCGCGACAGCTCCGAACGCGCTCGCGACCGCCACCTGCGCGGCGAATCGCGGAACCACGCCGGCTCCGGGAACAGCGCCTGCTGCACCCGCAACGAGCCAGATGATCAGGTTGAGCAGCGCGGCGCGGACCGCCGCGGCGACAATTGCCGTGCGCATTAGTAGCCGAGCTCCTGCTCGACGAAGATCACGGCGATGCGACCAGGGAACTCGCCGTGGATCTCGAGCATCTTGTTGATCGCGCTGCCAGGAACACCGTAGGCCGCCTTCGCGCGCTCGCTCTCGAGCGGAAGCGTGTACTCCTTGATGCGCTCACGCGCCGTAGCGAGGTCCTTGACGACCTTCTGCGTACCAACGACGAAGAGCACCTTTTCGGCGCCATACACGTAGGCCGGAAGCTGAGATCCGGTCGCCGAGGCGACAAGGATCTCACCCGTCTCGGTCACTGCATGCGCGCTGCCGACCGCCCATGAGGGGGACGAACCGAGTGCGCGCATCTCTTGGCCCTGCGTCGCGCGGTCAAACGCGTAGAGCTTGTCGCGCACGCTCTTGTAGTCGCTCCCGCCGTTGATCGCTTCGGTGATTCCCGTTGCGTCAAGGGTCACCGAGGTGAGGGTGAAGACATCGGAGCCCTTTGGGATTCGGTCGAACACTTCGGCCTTCGCCGCTGCGCCGTCCTGCACGATCACGGCGTCGATGCCGTGGCCCTTCAGCGCGGCGACCGCGCGCTCTACCGCGGCGCGATCCGCCGGCTTCTTGAACTTATCTGCACTCATCGTTCCTCCAGGTTGTACTGCGCCCCCCCTGGGCACACGCCTCAGGTAGTTGCAGGTGCAACCATACCCCTTGACCGAAATGATTGCAAGTGCAACCATATTGCAACGAGGCGCAAGGGCCATGCAGGTGCAAGGGCCATGGAGGTGCAAGGGCGATGAGCAATCCAGCGAGCGTGCGACCGTCGACCACAGCGCCCGACGCCACCGCAGAGCACGAAAGCTCAGCCCTCTGCAGCATGAGCGAGGCAGCCGGCCTTTCTGCTGACGAGATCATTGCGCCGCGGGTCGCTGATGCGTGGCTTGCACTCCTTGTTGCCTACGGGCGACTCACGCGCGCACTCTCCAATGAGTTGATGGAGAGCGAGCGGATGAGCCTCGCCGACTTCGACGTTCTCGCGCAACTTGCGCGCGCCCCCGAGCGACGCATTCGCATGAGCGAGCTCGCCGACCACGTGATCATCTCGAAGAGCGGACTCACCCGCCGAATCGATCGGCTGAGCGCATCGGGTTGGGT
>JBPCTG010000024.1:0-9518 GCA_051006395.1 Candidatus Limnocylindrus sp. | reverse complement strand
GCCGAAGTGCGGCGTGGCGGCCGCGCTCCACGATCGTGCCGTGGTCGAGCACCAAGATCTCGTCGGCCCCCGACACAGTGCTCAGTCGGTGCGCGACGGCGATGGTGGTTCGCCCTTGCGCCGCCCGCTCGAGCGCCTGCTGTCCGTGGCGCTCCGAGACGGAGTCGAGGGCTGAGGTCGCCTCGTCGAGCAAGAGGATCGGTGGATCTTTCAGCAACACGCGCGCGATCGCCATGCGCTGACGCTCGCCGCCGGAGAGCTTGTAGCCGCGCTCGCCAACGATGGTGTCGAGC
Source organism: Candidatus Limnocylindrus sp. (assembly GCA_051006395.1). Lineage (GTDB taxonomy): Bacteria > Chloroflexota > Limnocylindria > Limnocylindrales > Limnocylindraceae > Limnocylindrus. Next base: position 9,225 of record JBPCTG010000024.1, on the reverse strand, counting down.
CCCCCAGGTAGCTCGCGCACCCGTTCGGCGAGCGACGCCCCCTCGAGTGCCTCCCAGAGCAACCGATCCGTTGCGTTCGGTCGTGCGTAGCGCAGATTTTCACGAATGCTCGCGTGGAGGAGGTGCGTCTCCTGGGTGACGACGCCGATCACCTCGCCGAGCGACGCGAGCGTGATCTCGCGCACATCGCGACCGTCAATGCGCACCGATCCGGCAGGGGTATCCCAGAAACGTGGGATGAGGTTGAGGATCGTGCTCTTTCCTGACCCTGACGGCCCAACGAGCGCCGTGAGGCTCCCCGGTTCGGCGCTGAAGCTGATGCCGTTGAGGGCGAACGTGTCGCGTCGTCGGCGCAGGTCGCTGTTCGGCGGTGCAGGGTAGCGGAAGGCGACCGCGTCGAACTCGATGCGCCCCTTCACCTTGGCGCGGGTGAGGCGCGTCGCATTCGGCGCGTCGACGATCTCGGGGATGAGGTCGAGGTAGGCGAAGATGCGCTCGAAGAGGGCGAGGCTTCCACCGATCTCGACCTGCAGGCCGAGGAGTGATGCGAGCGGGAAGAAGAGTCGACTCTGCAGCGTGGTGAAGGCAACGATGTCGCCGATCGTCGGCGCATCGGGTGCGCCGGCAACTGCGAGCGTCCCCGAGACGAAGTAGATGATCGCGGGGATGCCGCTGAAGACGACCTGCACCACTACGCCGACGCGACGTCCCGTGAGCGCCTGACGGAGCTGCAGCAGGGCGAGGTCGGCGGAGCGGCGCGAGAAGCGCGTCGCTCCTTCGGCGCTGCGGCCGAACGACTTTGCCAGCAGTGCGCCACCCACCGAGAGGTGCTCCTCGGCGATCGAGGTGAGGTCGGCGAGGGCCGTTTGCACCTCGGCGCTCGCCTTGCGCCGCGCCGCCGAGGCGCGCGCGGTGAGGAAGAGGAAGAGCGGGGCGACGGAGAGGCTCACCGCGGTCAGGCGCCAATCGATGAGCGTCATTGCGACGAGTGTGGAGAGGACGACCGCAATGCTTGAGGCGAAGTTCGCCGCGGCCTCGGAGACGACCGACTGCACGCCGGAGACGTCATTCGTCAGGCGACTCTGAATCTCACCGGTGCGCGTCTCAGCAAAGAAGCGGAGTGGCATCGACTGCACGTGTACGAAGAGGGCGTTTCGCAAGTCGCGCATCACGAACTGGCCCACTGCAGCGGTGAGCCACGCCTGGCCGAGTCCGATCGCACCGTTGATGATTGGGATCACGAGCATGGCACCGGCGTAGATGGCAAGAAGCCCAATGTCGCGCCGTGGGATCGCTTCGTCGATGAGGAGCTTCAGCAAGTACGGGTTGGCGAGGCCGAGGATGCTCGAGGCGAGGATTGCAACGCCGATCGCACCGAGGCGCCCGCGATACGGGCGGAAGAAGCCTGCGGCGCGGCGCAGCAACGGCAGCGCGGCACCCGTTGGACGCTGGGGGAGGCCGCCTTCGTCGCCGCCGCTAGAGAGTGGACCACCGCGCCCGAAGGCGCCGCGTCCGCCGGGCGGACCGCTCAGCGTGCGCCCGCGGCGTGTTCTGCGAGCCAGCGCTCCGCGTCGATCGCCGCGCGACATCCGTCGCCCGCGGCGGTGACCGCCTGGCGATAACGATGATCGTGCACGTCGCCGGCGATGAAGACGCCGTCGATCGCCGAGGCGGTCGTACCGTCGCCCTCGAGCTTCAGGTAGCCGTTCTCGTCCGTAGGGATCGCGCCTCCGAGCAGCGCGGTGTTCGGTCGATGGCCGATCGCAACGAAGAGCCCGCCGACGGCGAGTCGCTCCGTGCCGCCGCCGACTGTATCGCGGAGCACCAGCGCCTCGGTCGACTTCTCGCCGATTACCTCGGTCACCTCGCGGTTCACGTGGATCTCGATGAGCGGGTGCGCCTCTGCGCGCTCGATCATGATCTTGCTCGCGCGGAAGGTGTCACGCCGATGGATGAGATGCACCTTGGTGGCGAAACGGGTGAGGAAGAGCGCCTCCTCGAAGGCGGTATCGCCGCCACCAATGACCGCAACCTCTTCCCCCTTGAAGAAGAATCCATCACACGTCGCACAGGAGCTGACACCGCGGCCGCGAAGGCGCGTCTCAGATTCAAGGCCGAGCCAGATTGCCGAGGCGCCAGTGGCGACGATCACCGCGTCGGCGGTGTACTCGCGCCCTGCGCTCGAGACGTGGAAGGGGCGGATGCTGAAGTCGACACGATCGACGTCCTGGTCGACCATGACCGCGCCGAAGCGCTCGGCCTGCTTGCGCATCTGCGTCATCAGCTCTGGCCCATCGATCCCCTCAGGGAATCCGGGGAAGTTTTCAACCTCGCTCGTCAGCATCAGCTGGCCGCCTGGCGCGTACCCGGCGAGGACGCGCGGCGCTAGCTGGGCGCGCGCGGCGTAGATTGCTGCGGTGAGCCCAGCGGGGCCGGAGCCGAGGATCAGCAGGCTGCTGTGCTGGGGTGGGCCGCCAGCACCCCGTTCCGCAGCTGCAGGAGTGGGTCCGCCTGCGTCGCCGCCAAAATCGATGCTCATCCCGCCACTCATGAGGTGATTCTACGCCTCGGCTGCGGAGGGGAGCTCTGGACTCAGCGGAAGAGATCCCAGTCGGGGGGCATCAGGCTCTCGCGAACGCTCCCCTCCTCGGAGTGTCGAGCCTTTGCGCCGCGCACCAGGGCGAGCGGTCGTCGCGCCGACTTGCCGAGGGCGAGCTCCGCCGCCGCGGCGATCTGGTCGGCGACGGCACGGACGGTCGCCGCCATGGCACGGCCGTCGGCGTCTGGTGAGCCGCGCAGGTCGTCGAGCGCTGCGATCCCAGCGACTCCGATCGCCACGTCGGTGATGCCGAGGCGCCACGGTCGACCGAAGGAGTCGGTGACGATCACGCCAGGGGCAACGCCGCAGCGATCCTCGATTGCCGCGCGAATCCGCCGTGCAGAGGCGTCAGGGTCGTGCGGCAGCAGGGTGACGATCTCGCCGCTGCGCGGTCCCACGTTGCTTGCGTCAACACCCGAGTTCGCAAGCACGAAGCCGTGCGCCGTCTCGGTGATTATCACGCCGCGATCCATGCGCACGACACGTACCGCCTCGCGCAGCACCACCTCGACCTGCCGCGGGTCGCGCGACCAGCGCGTTGCGTAGTCGATCGCCTCTTGGCGCGGCGTCACCGTGGCGAGTTCAACGATCGCACCCTCCGCCTTTGAGACGATCTTCTGGGTGACGGTGATTACGTCGTCGGTGCGAACCGGCTCGCCACTCACTGCAACGTGCTGCGCGACACAGGCGGCGATGAGGTTGGGAAGGTCATCGCCTGGAACGATCTCACTAAGGCCGTCGAGCGGGATGACCTGCAGGCCGTCCGCGGCCGCACCGACGGACATACCAGCTGTAGTGGCGGTTCCTGCTGTGTTGTTCGCCGCAAGCGCAGCGGCGAGATCTGCGGCGGTATCGATGTCTGCCGATAGGGGAGAGTGAAGCTCGATCACGGGAGTGTTGAGTTCGCGGGCTGCAGCGCGGTGTGCAGCGGCACTTGTAGCGCCGTAGCGCAAGGCAAGGCGCGTGGGGAGGGGAAGTAGCAGCGCAGCGGTGCCACCGTCATTGGCGGCGAGCAGTCCGATCGGCTGCGCGGCGCCCGCTGCGGAGCCTTCACGCCAACCGTTGAGCAGCGCGCTGATCGACATCGCGGTGATTGCGGCCAGGTCGACGGGAACGACCAGCGCCGCCTCCGCGCCGAGCTGCTCGGCGGCGTCGAGGCCGATGCGAATCGCTGCGTTCAACTCTGCGCCGCCATCATCGATCACCGTGGCGCCGAGGCTCCTGCCGAGTGCGCGGGCGAGCGGATCGGGGGAGACGAGCAGCACGGTATCGACGTTTGAGGTGCCGATCAATGCGCGCAACGTGCGTTCAAGAAGGCGCGCGCCGAGTTCGCTCCGCTCTGCATCGCTGAGCACGGTCGCCAAGCGCTCCTTTGCCCCAGTGACGCTGCGGAAGGGGACGACTGCGACGAGTGACGGTCTCTTTTGCATCGCTACGCCTCGAGGAGCGCACGCGCCAGGCGTAGGCGACCATCTTCGGAACCTGCCGCCGGAGTGCCTGCAGGTGCATCCATGATCGTCTCCTCGCCGAGCACTCGGCGCACGAGCGGCACGAGTCCTGCAGCAAGTTCTGGTGTGAGGTCCTCGCGCTGCACCACGAGGGTGTCAAATAGGTTGGGGAGGGCGCGCGCGACGCCCAACGGCGAGACGGGGAGTCCGGCCGTGGCGAGCATTCGGTCGGCCGGACCTTTGAGTGCTCGCCCACCAACGATCGGGGAGACGCCGATCACTGGGACGCCGCGCTCGCGCTCCGCGTCAATTGCCGCGCGCATGCCGGGAATCGCGAGGATTGGCGCGATCGAGACGAGCGGGTTCGACGGCGCAATGATGATCCGCTCTGCGCTATGCAACGCGGCGAGCACCTCGGCGGTAGGTCGAGTGTCTGCTGCGCCGGCGAAGCTGACCTCAAGCACCTCGGGGCGCGCCTGCGCACCGACGAACCAGGGTTGGAACTCCATCCACCCATCGGCGGTGCGGAGGGTGGTGCGCAGCTGCTGGTCGGTTGCGGGGAGGATCGGCGCCTCTGCGAGCCCAAGGGCGCGTTGGATCGCACGATTCGCCTCGGTGAGTCGAGCGCCCCCGCGCAGGAGTGCGGTGCGATGCACGTGGAGTGCCAGGTCGCGATCGCCGAGCCTGAACCAGTCGGCGGCGCCGAGCGCGCCAAATTGCGCAAGCGCGTTCCATGTTTCGCCGGCGAGCCCCCAGCCGCGCTCGCGATCCCCGAGCCCAGCCATCGTGTAGAGGAGCGTGTCGTGGTCGGGGCAGATCGTGAGGCCGTGAAGCTCGAAGTCGTCTCCGGGGTTTGCGATCACCGCGAGGTCACCGGCGGGAAGGGCTCGGCGCAGCCCATCAGCGAGCTTCGCGCCGCCGACGCCGCCGGCGAGCAGTACGACGCGCGAGCGAAGCTCGTCGCTCACGCGGAAAGTCGCGGAAGCACCTCGGCGCCGAAGGCGTTTGCCCATTCGACTTGGTTGCGCCCAACGTTGTGCAGGTAGATCTTGTCAAACCCCATGTCGAGGTAGCGCTGGATCGCGTTACGGTGCGCCTCGAGGTCGCTGCTGATCAGCATCCGCCCAGCAAAGTCTTCGGGGCGCACGAGCTTCGCCATCTGCTGGAAGTCGGCAGGGTTGCGAATGTCTTGCTTCGGAAACTTCATTCCACCGTTCGGCCACTCGCGCAAGGCGTTCGCGAGGGCGACCTCGTCGCTCTCTGCCCATGAGAGGTGCAGCTGCAGGATCTTCGGCATCGACTCTGGGTCCTTGCCAGCGCTGCGCGCACCCTCAGCGAATTTCTCGAAGACCGTCGTGATCTTCTCGTCGGCCGCACCGACGGTGATGATTCCGTCGCAGAGCTCGCCAGTCTTCTTCGCGGTGATTGGCCCTGCGGTCGCTACGTAGATGGGCGGGGGAGCGTCGGGCATCGTCCAGAGCCGCGTCGACTCGAGCTGGTACCAGCGCCCGGCATGCTTCACCTCTTTGCCGGTGAAGAGCTTTCGAATGATCTCGATCGCCTCGAACATGCGTGCGATCCGCTCGCCGACCTCGGGCCAATAGCCACCAACAACGTGTTCGTTCAGCGCCTCGCCCGAACCGAGGCCAAGCCAGTGTCGACCTGGGAAGAGAGCTGCGAGCGTTGCCGACGCCTGAGCGACAGCCGCTGGATGCATGCGCCAGCCGGGGCAGGTGACGCCAGGTCCGACATCGCCTCGCGTCTCGGCGCCGATGAGCGCCATCACCTCCCAAACAAACGGGGCGCTCCCTTGCTCGGGGACCCACGGCTGGAAGTGATCTGCGGCCATGACGCCAGAGAAACCCGCCGCCTCTGCGGCGACAGAGAGGTCTATGATCTCGCGCGGCCCGAACTGTTCGAGCATCGCGGCGTAGCCGATCTTCCCTGCGGCGCCTCCATGAGCGGCGCACATCAGGTGCGCTCCTCGCTACGCTTCTCCGCTGGTACACCGTGCGCCAGAACCGCGTGAGGGTGGATTTCAATCATGATGCGCTGCTGCTTCTTGAAATCCTCGAGCCGCGCAGCAAGTGCATCGGGCTTGGTGATGTACCGCGCGGTGATCTCGGCCATGTTGCGCTGCGCGCGTTCCTGGTCGTCGACGATGGTGACGCGGCCGAGCACCGTGACGTAGTCGTAGCCCTGCTCGACGGTGAAAGAGATCCTTGGGTCGCGGCGCAGGTTCGCCGGCCAGCGGCGCCCCTCAGAGCTGTTGATCGTGATGGTCGACTCGCCGAGGGAGTACCAGACAACCGCCGTGAAGGGGGCGCCGTCGGGATCGGTCGTGGCGATCGTGGCGAAGCGTGGTCGGTCGAGGAAGTGGCGAATCGCAGGACTCCGCAGACCGTCGGCGCTCATGAGGCGTACGCTACACGGAACGGAGTCTGCCGTCCCTGGCAGACCCAAGTAGTGCGAGGTGCACCCCATGGCCCAGATCCACCTTCACGCCGAGAGCGGCGACTACGCCCCAGTGGTGCTCCTCCCCGGCGATCCGAATAGGGCGACGCGCATCGCCGCGCGCTTTGATGGAGGCCTCGAGAAGAGCCGCCTCGTCAACCAGCACCGCGGCCTCCTCGGCTACACGGGGACGGTCGGCGGCGTGCCGGTTAGCGTGCAAACGACGGGGATGGGAACGCCGACGACCACGATCGTCGTCGAGGAGCTGTTGAATCTCGGCGTCGAGACGTTCATTCGCGTCGGCACCTGCGGCGGCTTCTTGCACCTTGAGACGGGCGATGTACTCGTGGCATCTGCAGCGGTCGCGAGCAGCGGGATCGGTCCGATCCTCGGCTTCGACGAGCCGACGGCACCTACGGCAGATCTTGATGTGACGAACGCGCTCGTCGCCGCCTCGCGCGCCGCGGGGCTCACGACGCACGCGGGACCGATCGTTACGTCGGATGTCTTCTACGACCCGAACCCCGAGGGGACTGCGCGATGGGGCCGCCGCGGCTATCTCGGCGTGGAGATGGAATCGGCGGCGCTCTTCCTCTTGGCGATGCGCGAGCAGGCGAAGGGGCGCGCGGTGCGCGCAGGAACGATCCTCACCGTCTCCGACACGATTCGCGATCCGAAGCTCGTCGCCGAGAAGCGAAAGGGGGGAGAAGAGGCGTGGTACCGACTCCCCGAAGACGAGTTGGTGCAGCGCATCGATCGCACGATCGGCGCCGCGCTCGCCGCCGCCGCTGGGCTCGCCGCGCACAAGTAGGCGACGCGAAGCGATGTCCGGGCGACCTCCGCGTGTCGGCATCGCCCTTGGAACGGTTGGGCTCGGCGCTCGCGAATGGCTACAGCGCGCCGACCAGATCGCGCAGCTGCCGATCGATCGGCTCTGGATCTGGGATCACCTGATCGGTCGCGGCACTGCGCCACGCCCGGCGCTCGAGGCGCTCGCCCTCGCTGCCGCGGCGCTCGCAAGAAACGACACCCTGCACGTCGGCACGCTCGTCCTCGATGTCACGAAGCGCCACCATGCAGTGGTTGCGGCGTGGGCTGCAACGGTTGCCTCGTTCGCACCAGGGCGCTTGCTACTCGGATTTGGGGCAGGGGGCGACGCGGCGGGACACGCCGCAGCAAGGATCCCTTTCCCGCCGGCGAACGAGCGGATTGCCTTGCTGGCAACCGCAGTTACCGAAACACGCGCCGCGCTCCAGCGGGGCGCTGGAGTGCTGCACCCCGATCCGCCACTTGAGTTCCTCGTCGCGGGCGATCATTCGCAGAGCATTCGGATCGCAGCGCAGAGTGCCGACGTGTGGGTCGCTCCAGTAGAGACATTTGCTGGTGGCTGCGCCGCGCTTCGCAACGGCGAGGTGGAGGCGAAACGACCATCGGGTTCGGTCCGCGCGCTGGTGCTGCAGGAGCTTCGCCGAGGCGAGGCACTCGCTGCGACACCGTTCGGCCTGGATCCCATGGCCTGGTGGTCAGCGCGCAGCGCCGAGGGGGCCGACGGAGCAATCCTTACGGTGCGAGAGCAGAGCGATATCGACGAGCTCGGACCACTGCTCCAGCGTCTGCGATGATGTCCCTATGAGCAACTCGAGCCACCCAATTGAATCGGCGGCGCGCGCTCGACGCGACGACGTTCAGGCCTGCGTGCGCTGTGGCGCACCGGTGAATCTAGAGACGGCGCTCTGCGAGCGCTGCAATCCGCTCGGCCTGGCGCAGCCATCGCCGAGCCAGACGCATGGCACGGTCTTCCTCGGGATCGGCGCAGCGGTGCTCGTGCTCGCTGCGCTCGCCGGCGCATCGGCGAAGGGGGTCGGACCGTTCACCGCCACGATTAGCGACGGGAGCTCGGTACCTGGCGGTCTAGCGGTACAGCTCGTTGTCGAGAACACGGGCGTCGGCGCCGGATCCGCCACGTGCCAGGTGACGACCTCGGCGCTCGGCAAGGCGGGCCTGCAAGAGATCGTCAACACGCCACGCATCGATGGCGGCGCGCACGTTTCGGTTCAAGCAGTTCTGAAGGCGTTTGGTGCTGAGCCGATTCCGCTTCGGATAACGTGTGGCGACTAGCGTTGGTTGCAAGGTGAGCGGCGACCGATGAGCAGCGCCTTTAGGCCTCAGGTCGATCTCGCCTTGGCGGTACGCGCCGCGCGCGCCGCCGGCGAACTGGTGCGCACTGCATTCGCGTCGCCGGTCGTGACCGAGGCGAAGGGGAGTCACGATGTGGTGACCGACACCGATCGCGCCTCTGAGGCGCTGCTCGCCGAGATCCTTCTCGGCGAAGGGCTGCCCGGCGATGGGCTGCTCGGCGAAGAGGGGGGCGCTCGCGGCGTCGCAAGGGCGTCGCGACTCTGGATCGTCGACCCGATCGACGGGACGGTGAACTTTGCGAATGGGATCCCACTCTTCGCCGTTGCGATCGGGCTCGTGGTCGACGGCGAGCCGCTCCTTGGCGTCGTTTATGACCCGATCCGCGACGAGCTCTTCGCTGCAGAGCGTGGTGCCGGAGCAACGCTCAACGGCGCGCCGATCCGCGTCAGCGCGAAGCGCTCACTCGGTGAATCTGTGTGCGCCACAAGTTTGCAGCGCGGTGCTGGCATGGCGCTTGTTGCGTCGATCGCCCTTGCGGCGCGCTCCACCCGCGCGCTCGGCACTTCAGCGATCGCCCTCGCCTGG
>JBPCTG010000023.1:0-3337 GCA_051006395.1 Candidatus Limnocylindrus sp. | reverse complement strand
ACGGCGCTGATGCGCGCGGCGCTCCCCGCGAAGGTGCCGCTCGCCGACGCCGCGCACAACGCGAGCCGACTCGCGATGGGGATCGCTGCACTCGAGTCGGGCGACATCAACGGCTTTGCGCTGCTTGCCGACGATCGCCTACATCAGCAGTACCGTGCCGCCCGCTATAAGGCGCTCCCCGCACTCTTGTCGGCGGCCACGAAGGCTGGCGCGGTGAGCGCGTGCTTGGCCGGCGCAGGCTCGTCGGTACTCGCCGTGGTCGATGGATCGGCGCGCGACGGTGCGCAGATTGCGGAGCGCGTGGTCGCGGCACTCAACGACGCGGCGAGGGCGGCAAAGATCGGTGGCGCCGCGCGCCGCATCGCGCTCGATGTTGACGGCGCCTGCATTGAGGCGACGCCGTGAGCGCGTCGCGTCTGCTCATTCAAAAGTACGGCGGCAGCTCGGTCAAAGATCCATCGCGCATCGCTGCGGTCGCCGCGCGCATCGCGCGCGATCGCGCCGCAGGCAGCGAGGTCGTGGCGGTGGTGAGCGCGATGGGCGATACCACCGACGAACTCCTTGCACTCGCCGCAACGGTGAGCGGCGGCAGGCTCCCTGACGCGCGCGAGCTCGACGCGCTGCTTGCCACTGGCGAGAACCAGGCCGCGGCGCTGCTCGCCACCGCACTCATTGCCAACGACGTGCCGGCGATCAGTTTGAGCGGCGCGCAGGCCGGCATCAGCGCCGACGGCACCTTCGGCAAGGGGCGCATTGCCGGCATCGAGCCGCGTCGAGTGCGCGATGAGATTGCTGCGGGGCGCGTGGTGATCGTTGCCGGATTCCAAGGGGTGAGCGGCGGCTCCGAAACCACAACGCTCGGTCGTGGCGGCTCCGACACCACGGCGGTCGCTCTTGCCGCAGCGCTTGGCGCCGATCGCTGCCAGATCTTCACCGACGTGACCGGTGTCTACACCGCCGACCCGCGCGTCGTGCCCGACGCCCGCTGGCTCGGGGTGATCGGCTACGAGGAGATGCTCGAACTCGCGAACCAGGGGGCCCAGGTGATGCAGACGCGCGCCGTGGAGCTCGGCTGGGTAAATGGTGTGACAATCGAGGTGCGGAGCTCCTACGAGGAGCACCCGGGAACCCTTATCAAGGAGGATCCGAGCGTGGAGCAGCGCAACAAGGTGCGAGGGCTGGCGGTCGACAAGGGGGTCGCAAAGGTGACGATGGTTGCCGTCCCCGACCGCCCTGGCATCGCGCGCGCGGTGTTCGATCCGCTCGCAGCCTCGGGGGCGAACGTCGACATGATCGTGCAGAACATGTCGCACGACGGCACGACCGACCTTTCGTTCACCATGTCGCGCACCGACCTTGCCGCTGCTCGCGCACAGCTGGAGCAGGTGCGCGCGGCGATCGGCGCGCGCGCCCTCGAAATCGACGACGCGGTTGCAAAGGTCTCCATCGTTGGTGCGGGAATTCAGAACGCGCCGGGATACGCCGCGCGCATGTTCGGAACGCTCGCCGACAACAGCGTGAACATTCAAATGATCTCGACCTCTGAGATTCGCATCACCTGCATCGTTGCCGAGGGCGACGCCGATCGCGCGCTGAAGGCGCTCCATGCGGCGTTCGATCTCGCCACCCCCGATCCGATCGACGAGGGGGCGCGGCGCTGATCCGCGTCGAACGGCTCGACGCCGTCGACTCCACCAACGACGTCGCAGCGGCGCGCCTCGCGAGCGGTGCCGCAACGCCACTTATCGTGCGCGCCGACACGCAACGCGCCGGTCGCGGTCGTCACAGTCGGGCCTGGCTCGACGCACCAGGGTCGTCGCTGCTCTTCTCGCTCGCCCTGCGCGGCGATGAGATTCCCGCCGACCCCTCACGCGCCTGGCGCGTTGGCGCCGAGCTCGCACTCGCCGCCGCCGACGCGATCGAAGACGGTGCGTTCTTGACCATGAACACCGTTGCACTCAAGTGGCCGAACGATCTGGTGCTGCGCACCATCGATGGCGGCGTGACGAGCGGCTTTCGCAAGTTCGGCGGCGCGCTTGCAGAGGCGAGTGCGCTTGGCACCCCCGAGGCAACGCTCATTGTTGGCATGGGGATCAACGTGCGTGGCGATGTGGCGCGCCTCGATCCGGCGCTTGCCGCAACGGCTACGAGCCTCGAGCTCGCATCGGGGCGACCGGTCGATCGCGAGGCGATCTTCGACGATCTTGTGGCGCGCCTCAGTGGGCGCCTCGCCGCACTCGCCGCCGGACGCTTCGACGTGGCCGGCTGGCGCGCTCGACAACTCCTCGACGGCTGCGAGGTGGAGATCATCGGGGGTGGCGCATCGGCGCAGGGGGACGCGGCACGTTTGGTTGGTCGCGTGGTCGGCCACGATGGTGGCGATGGCGCGCTCCTTGTAGAGGCCGACGGCGTAGAGCACCGTGTTTCGGCGGGCGAAGTGGTGCGCGTGCGCCTCGCGCCCACGCTCGGCTGAGCACGACTGTTACAGATTCGGTACGAGGGGGTGGGGGGCGGGGTACGATTCGCCCCCTAGGGGAGGTTCCATGCCCACCTTTCGGAACCCGTTTAAGCGCCGAGCGGCGACCCCAGGGGGGGAGCCGGACCTGTGGCTCCGCTGCCCAGGCTGCTCCGAGCTCCTCTTCAAGAAGACCTTGGAGAAGAGCCTTCGCGTGTGCGCAGCGTGCGGCCATCACTTCCGGGTCCCTGCGCGTGAGCGGATCGCCCAGCTCGTCGACCCTGGCACCTTCAACGAGATCGACGCGAGCCTCGTCTCGCTCGACCCGATCGTCTTCACCGACTCCAAGCCGTACCCCGTGCGTGCCGCTGCTGCCCGCAAGGCGACAGGGGAGCGTGACGCGGCAATTCGCGGCACCGCAGAGATCGGCGGGATCGAGGTCTCGCTCGTCGTCATGGACTTCTTCTTCATGGGCGGCTCCATGGGCTCAGTCGTTGGCGAGAAGGTTGCCCGCGCCGCCGAGCTCGCAACGGAGCGACGACTTCCACTGCTGATCGTTGCCGCATCGGGCGGCGCGCGCATGCAAGAGGGAACGTACGCGCTGATGCAGCTGCCGAAGACGCTCGCCGCGATTGCGCGACTGAAGCAGACCGGCGGAACGTTCATCAGCCTGCTCACCGACCCCACGACGGGCGGAACGATCGCTTCGTTCGGCGCACTCGGCGATCTCCACGTCGCGGAACCGAATGCCCTGATCGGATTCAGCGGCGCGCGCGTCTCGGCAGGGACGATCGGCGACGAACTTCCCGCCGGATTCCAGCGTTCAGAGTTCTTGCTGGAGACGGGCTTCATTGATGCAATTGTTGCGCGCGGCAACCTGCG
>JBPCTG010000022.1:0-1719 GCA_051006395.1 Candidatus Limnocylindrus sp. | reverse complement strand
GCGGCGCGACTGCTCGCGCTACGCGCGGGAACCGTCGACGCGATCGACAACCTTGCGCCAACCGACGCTGCGTCGGTGCGAAGCGATGCGACGCTCGCGCTGCTGCCGCGCGCGGGGTTCAACACCTTCTACGTGAACTTCAACAACCGCTTCGCGCCGTTCGGCGACGCGCGGGTGCGCACGGCGGTCGCGCTCGCGCTCGATCGCGCGCGCATCGTTGCGCAGTTCTATCCGGCAGGTTCGACCGTTGCCACGCACGTGCCGCCCTGCGTTATTGCGCTCGCCTGCGGCGGCGCCGACTGGTACGCGCAAGACCTTGTCGCTGCGAAGGCGCTGCTCGCGGAGGCGGGCTACCCGAACGGATTCAGCACCACCCTCTCGTATCGCGTCACGCCGCGCGCTTACCTGCCCAACCCGAAGGAGGTGGCGATCGACCTGCAGGCGCAGCTCGCCGCGATCGGCGTGCAGGTAACCCTCGACGAGCGCGAGCCCGGCTCGTACATCGACGACCTGCTCTCCGGCCGACTCAAGGGGCTCTCGTTCTCGGCGGCGCTCCCCGACTACCCCGAAGCATGGAACGCGCTCGGCATCGACTTCGGCGCAGAGTCCGGCCCAACGCACGGTGACCAGTACCCCACGATCGTCGCGCTCCTCGACGCCGCCGCACGCGCGCGCGGCGAGGCCGCACGCGCCGCCGCGTTCACCGCGCTCAACGACGAGATCCGCGCGCTCGTGCCGGTGATCCCGATCGCCAACGGCTCGTCGCTCATCGCCACGCGCGCCGACGTGCGCGACCTTGTGGCGAGCCCGGTCGCCACCGAACGCTTCGCCACCGCGCGCGCCGGCTCGCGCGATCAGTTCGTCTTCATGCAGGGTGCAGAGCCTGCGGGACTCTACTGCATGGACGAAGAGGATCGCGAAGCGACGCGCCTCTGCGCCCAGGTGACCGAGGGGCTCTACGGCTACGCGGCGGGGAGCACCGTTGCCGAGCCGCGCCTCGCCACGAGCTGCGACGCCTCGGACGACGGGCTCTCGGTGACCTGCGCGATTCGCCCGAACGTGCGCTTCCACAACGGCGCGAAGCTCGACGCCGCCGACGTGCTCGACAGCTTCGCCGCCGCATGGGACTGCGCGCACCCGCTCCACGTCGGTCGCACCGGCGACTTCCGCGCCTGGAGTTGGATCATGGGCACGCTCAACCCCGAACGCTGCACCGCGCCCTAGCGCCCGAAGTCCGTCTCCTTCACCAGTCGACCGTCTCGTGCGAACGTTCGCCACACCCGCACCTGTCGACCGCGATCAAACGAACCTGAGCGCATGAGGCTCCCGTCGAGTCGATAGAACTTCCATGCTCCATGAAGTTCGCCGTCGACGCGTAGGCCGCGCGCCTTCACAGAGCCGTCGGGGTAGCGAATGATCTCGGTCGTCGGCTTGGTGGCCATGATCACCGTCTCGTGACGGCTACGCCCCTCGAGCGATGCGTCGGCGCACGACGCCCGCAAGTGCGCTGATCGTCGAAACAGGCCGCACGGCGGGCGGCAGCTTCGTGGCATCCATGCGCGCGTCGAACGCTGCGCCAGACTCCCCCGGCTGGTGAATGTGCTTGAGTCCGTTGCGCTCCAAGAAGCTCGTCATGCGCGCGAGACGCTGGGCGTGGTTCTTGTTGAGCGGCTGGAAGTCGGCCTGCTCGTAGAGTTCCTCGGCGCGGATGGTCGCAAC
>JBPCTG010000021.1:0-4660 GCA_051006395.1 Candidatus Limnocylindrus sp. | reverse complement strand
GGGTCGGCATCGCTTACCTCTCGATGCTCCACCCCGACGTGTGGGCGGCGATCGATCCGAATCGACGCATCGCGCGTTTCGTGCGCACGATGTTGCGCCGCACCACCAACGCCGACCGGGCCGCCGCACGACGTTTTGACGGCCGTGCCGTCGGCGTGGCGGCGCTCGTCGGTGTCGTGGCCATCATCTGGCTCGAACTTGTGGCGACCGGCGGTGGTGGCGGAGCGATCCTGCTCTACGCGCATGCGCTGCTCGCCGTTTGGGTGATCACGGGGCGCGTGGGCGCCAGTGACCCTGATGCATGGGCGGCAGCGAACGATCCGCTCACCGCCTGGTTCTCGATGATTGGCGCGCTGCGCCTGCGCGGCCTGACCTGGGGCGCGACCGGCGCGATCCTCACCTCCCTCGCAGTTGGATCGGTGATCTTCGACGGGCTCTCGCAAGGGCAGCTCTTCTTCGAACTCTTTGGCGTGCCGGCCGCCCCCGAGCGCACGATCCTCTTGCTGGCATGGCTCGCTGCGATGGCGCTGCTCGCAGTGATCGCGATGCAACTCGCCGCGGGCCGCGCCTGGGCAACGGCGCTCGGAGAAGGGCTGCTGCCCGTCGCCGCCGGCTATCTCGTTGCGCACTACGCGAGTTGGCTTCTTATCGCGGGCCAGCGCATCGTCATTGCGGTGGGCGACCCGCTGCAGCGGGGGAGCGACTTCTTCGGCACCGCCTGGTTCGAGCCTACTGGCGTCTTCATTCCCGGAGCCGCCGTCTGGGCGCTCCAGCTCGTCGCGGTGATCGGTGGACACGTGCTCGGCGTCTCGCGTGGCCACGCGGCGGTGTTGGCTGCGCGGCGCGCCGATGGCTCCTCGCGTCGCACGCTGCTCCTCGCGCAGATCCCTCTGGCGATCCTCGTTCTCGCCCTCACCCTTGTGACTCTCTGGTCACTCGGCCAAGTGGTGGTCGCCGCCGAATAGGTTTCCTGCTACGCGAGGCCGTGTGCGAGCAGGAGCGGCTGGTCGGCGAGCAGCTGCGCAGTTGGTGCGTCGGCAACGATGCGACCGCCGTCGATCACGATGCTGCGCGGGAATGCGGCGCGCGCGAGCTCGAGGTCATGGGTGCTGACGATGAGTGTCTGGCGAAGCGTGCCGAGGAGTTCGATCAGCTCGCGACGACCGCGCGGGTCGAGCCCCGCCGACGGCTCGTCGAATACGAGCACGCTCGGCTCCATAGAGAGCACGGTTGCGAGCGCGACGCGCTTGCGCTGGCCGATCGAGAGGCGCATCGGCGGGCGGTTCGCGAGCTCCAGCGCGCCGACCGCGGCGAGCGCCGCTTCGACGCGATCGTGCACCGCTGCAGCGTCGAGTCCCATATGGATGGGTCCGAAGGCGACGTCCTCCCAGACGGTCGGGCTGAAGAGCTGATCGTCGGGATCCTGAAAGACGAGACCGACCTCGGCGCGAATGCGACCGATCGTCTCATCGCCGACCTCAGCACCTGCAACGCGCACAGATCCGTGCGTTGGTCGATGGATGCCGTTGAGGTGCAGCATCAGCGTGCTCTTCCCCGCGCCGTTGGGCCCGAGGAGCGCCACCTTTTCGCCGCGAGCGATGTGCAGGTCCATGCCGCGAATCGCCTCGGTGCCGTCGGGGTAGCGGAAGTGCAGGTGCTCGACGTGAATCCAGTGGTCGTCACCGGTCGGTTCGCCGTCGTGTCGGTGCGGATGCGCGTGCGCCGCAGGGAGACCACTGCTGCTCTGCGCGTGCGAATGATCGTGGGAGTGGTCGTGGTCGCTCATCGTCACATCCTCGGCAGCACTGCGCCGGCGACCGTGATCAGCGCGAAGAGCGCAACGGCAAGTCCACTCTTCGCTGCGACGTGCGGATCGCGCTCCCGGAGCGCGCCGAGCGAGAGCGACCCGGTCGCGCCGCGCGCGGTAGCAGCCTCCTCAACGCGTGCCGCGCGGGCATAGGCGCGCAAAAAGAGTGCGCCGGCGAGGTTGCCAGTAACGCGCGCGCGCCACGGGATCGTTCCGCCGATGCGCTCGCGAGTGGTGCCGAGCGGGCTCGCCGATCGCGCCGATCGCGCCCGAAGCATGCGCGAAGCCTCGCCGCGCAGCAGGTCGAGGTAGCGCACCGTAAGGCCGGCGCCGGTCGCCAGTGCGTCGGGGAGTCGCAGCGCGCGCAGCGAGCCGACAATGCTCTCGATCGGATGCTGTCGCACGAGCAGGATCGCGAGCTGTACCGAGATCCATGCCTTCGCCGCTGCGGTGAGCAAGATGCGCAGCCCAGCACCACTGATGCTGATGCTTGTCGACCCAAACGTTTCGTTCCAAAGGAGCTCATCACTACGGGTGAAGAGCAGCGGCAGCGCGGCGAGGACGAAGGGGAGGGCGATGGCACCGCGCCGCGCCAGGGCGAGCGGGGCGATCCCGCTAAGCGCCGCCGTGGTGGCGACGCCGAGCCAGACCACGGCGTAGGCGAGGTAGCTCCCCGCCGGCAGGAGCGCGATGGCAAGTGCAACGCAGAGTGTCGTGATGATCGCCGCACGCGCGTCGCGCTGGCTGGATCCGCGCAGCAGGCTCATTCGCCCCGCCGTCGCGCGGCGATCGTGCTGAGGCCAACGAGGAGCGCCGCAACGACCAGCACGCCGAGGAGACCCGCGGCCACCGTTGCAATTGGCCCCTCGAGCCCAGGGATGCTGTAGCCGGCGAAGAGTTCAAACGGCGCAGCGCTGCCCTGTGAGGAGAAGCCAAGGTCGTGCGCGATCTTCATTAGTCCGTCGGGACTCGCAGAGGCGAAGAGGCTCGCACAGAGCACAACGGTGACGATCACTCCTGCAGCGGCAACGAGGCGCCGCGCGGGGGAGGCGCTCGTGCCCGCATCGCGCGCCTGACGTGAGCGCAAGATCTCTGGTGCGCTCGCCGCGACGAAGCTGAGCGCTGCAACGCTGATGAGCGCCTCGCCGATCCCGATCAACGCGTGGGTGCCGAGCATCGCCGGGAGGCCGAGGCGAATGTCGGTGGTGCCTGAAAGGCCGAGCTGCAACGTGGTGAATCCCGCCGCCGCCATCACCGAGAGCCACGCCGCGACTCCGATGCCGATGAGCGTTGCAAGACGCGTGCCGCCGAGTGTGGCACCAATGCCGCGCGCGACCAACGTTCCACCCAGCGTGCCGATGACGCCCATGTTGAAGATGTTCGCCCCAAGCGCGAGCAACCCGCCGTCTTGAAAGAGGAGCGCCTGGATGCCGATAACAGTTGCCATCACCACACTCCCCGCCCATGGGCCGAGCAGGTATCCGGCGAGCACGCCGCCGAGGAGGTGACCGCTCGTTCCCGCCGCGACAGGAAAGTTGAACATTTGCGCGGCGAAGATGAAGGCCCCCGAGATCCCCATGAGGATCGTCTGCGACCCGGCGGTCGAGTTTCGGCCGCCGATCTTTCGGAGCGCGATACCAAGCACCAGTGCGCTTGCAAGCCAGAGGGCGAGCGCCACCTGGGGGGCGAGGAATCCATCGGGGATATGAAGGCGTGGTAGCACGGGGTCATTCTATCGCAACACGTTGCAATAAGGGGCGCTATCCTGACCCCATGGCCAAAGGTGCTCAGAAGGACCGCGATTCTGGTTCGCTCACCGCGGGTTCACTCACCGCGCGCCTCCAGGCCGCCGTGCGCGAGCGCGGACAGCGCTGGACCGAGCAGCGGCAGCTGATCGTTGACGTGCTCGCCGCATCCGACGGGCACGCCACCGGTGCCGAACTCGTGGAGCGCGTGCGCGCGCAAGATCCTGCCGCAACCCCGTCAACCGTGTACCGCACCCTCGACTTGCTCGAGGAGCTCGGTCTCGCTCGACATCACCACGGCCGTGATGGCCGCGAGACGTATCACTTAGAGGAGACAACGGAGCACGGACATCTGCACTGCCGCGGCTGCGGGGCCGAGCAGGAGCTCGACGCCGCCGAGGCGGCACCGATCCTGAAGGCGATCAAGGGGGCGACCGGGTTTAGCGCCGACCTCGATCACCTCTCGCTCCAGGGGCTCTGCGCCACCTGCCGAGCGGCCCAAGAGGGATAGCGGGGGAGTAGACTCGCGGGGAGCGGCGCGCCCCTCGCGCCACAAGCAGACAAGGAAGGTTCCATGGCCGAGAAGTTGAAGATCACGTACGCGACCCTCTCCGACTCCAATGAGGAGATCCACAAGGGATACGAGGCTGGCCTCGCCGAGGCGCGCACGCTCCTCGGCGCGAGCTACGGCAACTTCGTGAACGGCAAATGGATTACCGACGGGGCGACGTTTGAGAAGCGCACACCGATCGACGGCTCGCTCGTTGGCACCTTTACGAAGGGCGATCGCACCACGGCGAAGAGCGCCATCGCCGCCGCAAAGGCAGCGTATCCGGCCTGGTCGGCGAAGCCGTGGGAGGAGCGCGTCAAGTTGATTCGCGCCGCCGCGGAGATCATCAGCGATCGACAGTTCCTCTACTCGGCACTCCTTTCGATCGAGGTCGGAAAGAATCGCCTCGAGGCGCTTGGCGACGTTGAGGAGACTGCCGATTTCTTCCGTATCTATGCGAGTGAGGTCGAGCGCAACAAGGGCTACCGCCACCCGATGGGGAACCTCGGCGATGCCAAGGTAGAGACGCTCACCGTCTTGAAGCCGTACGGCGTATGG
>JBPCTG010000020.1:0-10272 GCA_051006395.1 Candidatus Limnocylindrus sp. | reverse complement strand
CGAGCGCACCACACTCCCCCGCACACCCCCTAGACTCCGCCCATGGCTGACCCCGACTTCGGGCCGATCTCGCCGCTCCGCAGGCCAACACTGCTCCTCGCGATTGCGGGAAGCGTGATCGCGCTGGGACTTGGCCTCGCGGGAACCGACGAGCGCGCCCTCCTCGCCCCGGCCGTCGTCACCCTCCTTTGGGCGGTGGCATATCGCGCGCAGGCGAGCGAGAGCGCTCGGCCGGAGACGGGCGGGCGTCGACCTGGGACGGTGATGGTTCGCCGCAATGAGCCATCCCCCGCGCGCCAGCGCAGGTTGATGCCGCCAACGCCGTCGCAACTCTCCCCCTCCGCAGCCGTTGCTGCATCCGACGAGAAAATCCGCAAGAGAGACGGGGATCGGCCACGCGTAAAGCCCGTGACCTACGGAATCCCCGAGAAGCCGACGAGTGAGACGAAGCAGAGGCGGCGAGCGCGAGGGAAGCGACGCGGAACGTCTGGCGGCGACCCTACGCTCGGCCTCTAGCCGCGTCTACGGAGCGAGACGCACCTCAATCGTAATTGGCGCCGCTGCACGGTCACATCGCTGGCGGCTCCACGAAGCAAGGATGCTCGATCGCTCCTTCGTGTCGATGCTCAACTTCCAACGGATTTTTACTGAAACCCAATCGGCGAGATAGCGACAGGTTGCTGGCGCGTATGGCGGCATCCAATCTGAAGGGTCACCATCGCCCTTCGACTGATTTACGTTGTCGGTAACGGCGCGTAGAGTCCAACCGGCGCCAAGGTCATTCGCGTAACTTCTGCGCCGCGTGCTGCTCCACGACCATGCACCAGAACGCCACGCCTCTGCGAGCGGCACGACGTGATCGATGTCAACGTCTGATGCTTTCGTCCAGGTAGTTGCGTCGTAGAGGCTGTACCAACTACCGGTGAGAATTGTGTGGCGCGTGTTCCAGGTCACCGCCACCTTCGATTCGCTCATGAGAACCTCAGCACGAGTGCTAAAGCCGTCACCGTCTGCATCAATCCAGCCGCCAAAGAGCGAGCGTTGGTATCCGCCGATGTGTTCGGCCTTTACGACAAGTCGTGCGACGGCAGTAGAGAAGGAGAGTCGTGTTGCCGCAGCGCGCGCCGGCGTGAGGGGGGCCGCAGCGGTCGCGATCGCAAGGAGCGCTGCGATCGTGGCGGTGAGGATTCGGCGGAACACTTCTTGGCGGATCATGCTCCGACCTTCAACTGCCGCTGTGCCGACTGTGCGGCAAGCGTTCAACAACCCCGCGTATGAGCTGGGCTCCGGTGGGGTCAACTGCCTCGATGCGCGCGCCACTGTCGTGGCGCTGCACCTTGAGAATGACGCTCGTGGCGGCGGTAATGCCGAGATACTCGAGACGGAACCTGCGCCGTGGCGCGGCGAGAAGCTCTGGGGCCGCACTGGCGAGCGCCTCTTCGACGAGCTCCAGCCATGCCGCGTTGTTCACGTGACCGAGTGGATCGATGTCGGCGACACGGAGCGGGATCTCGATGCTACGGATCGATGCGCTCGCATCTGATGCTGGGATCTTTGTCGGTGTGAAGCTCTCTCCCACTTCGGCCACGAAGGCTTCGAACTCTTTCGGGAATCGCACGGGTCGACCGTCGCCATCGACCATCACCCAATCGATGGCAGCGTCGGCCAGCACACGACCATCGGCAACAAAGAGCCTAGTGCGACGGCGCGCCATGACGTGACGGAAACCGACGAGCGCCGTGGTGCCGATGAGTGGCGTTGATGGCCCAGGGAGGTCGTCTACGAGAAGGTCGATGGCGCGGACTACCCAACCGACGCCGCGTGCCGTATACCATTCGCGACTGAAATCGAGTTGATCACTGTGCAACCAAGCGAGGTCTTGCGCGTGTCGCAACACCCCGGCTGCGCGCATTCTTCCATCGCGATTGCACTCGTCGAAGCGCACATGACGAGATGTGTCGCGAAAGCGCGCGCGTGCTGGGACCAAGCGCTCGTCGGCAGCTTCGCCCGGCGCAAGCCGCGCAGAGATCTCGCCGCTCGCCGCGTCGCTCATCTTGTCGCTCATGCTGAAGCCAGCCTGCCGAGCGTCTCCAGGGTGATGATCCGCGTGTGCTCCTTTGCGCCGCGCACGATCCCGAGCCGCCCCGCCACCACCGCGGCAGAGTCGAAGAGAACGAGGCCGATGACGATCCGAACGCCCGATCCGGCCGCACGAATCCGCGCGTCTTCGAGCTCGGCGAGGAGGCTCGCGTCGATGCCCCGGGCACCCCATTTGCAGTCCCAGAGCTCGGGGGTTGGTCCCGCCTCGACACTCACGTCGTAGGGGTGAGGATCGGCCGTAGCGCCGTCTACGGCGAAGCGCCGCTCGCGGCGAACGAGTCGTTCCGCATCGCGAGCAAGCGCGGGTCGACGACGCAACAGCTCAGCGGTCGTCGCTTCAACGATTGCGCCACGATACTGGGCGTTTGACTGTGCCGCCTTGCTGCCGATTGCGAGGGCTCCGGTAACGAGTGCGTCGGAGGGGGCGCGGCGCGAAGGGAGCGACGCGAAGTAGGCCGACGCCGTTGTGGCGTCTGGGGCTGGGTCGTTCATGAGGGCGCGGGCCACGAGGCGGTCGGCTGGGGCGGCTGTAGCGATCGCAACTGCGATCGGCCGCAACATTGGGTCGGCCTGGATCCCCGCGTAGACGACGGCTCGACCGTCACGTGGCGCGTCACTGAACGAGATCCCGGCGGGAAGGTGTGCGGCAACCGCGGTCGCCCCCTGAGCGCGCGCGGTGTTCGATTGCGCAGCGTCGACGGGGAGCGCTGCAGGATTCATCGCTCCGAGCAACAGGGTGGTCACGAGACGCGGCTGCATGCCGATCCAATCGATCGCCCGGTGCGGATCACCATCGTCAATCACCCGCTCCACGGCGCTGCCCAGCGCTGCTAACGCCGAGGTGGCGACGAGAGAAAGCTCACGTGTGCCAAGCGCGGCGACAAGGCGATCGAGCTCAGCGGTGCCGAGATCACCGATCGCGCGCACGTGGTCGAGGGCTTCGGTGACCTCTTCGCCACGTGTGACGAGCCGTTCAAAGAGCGCGCGCTGTGCGGTGAGATCGCTCACGCGCGAGACCAGCGGAGCGCCACCGCGTCGAGCAGCAGCTCGGGGCTTGCGTTACGGCGCAGCGCGGTGAGCGCCCGCTCGACGGAGCGAAGCGACGCGACCCATGCTGCAGTGGGACGCTTTGCGGCGGCGAGGCGGAGTTCGGCGAGATCTTCGGGGAATGCGACCGCTTCATCGGCGCCAGCTGCGACTACGGCGAGATCGCGCGCCACCCCGCGCCAGAGTCGAAGGAGCGCCCCTGCTGCAGCGCGGCGCTCGGCTGCGGTCGGCTTAGCGCTCGCCCGTCGCTTCGCCGGCGCCTTTGCGGTTGCAGTCTCGGGGCCAGTAGCGTCATCAGTGGTGTCACTGTCGCTCGGCTCGTCTTCGCCGTCGTCGGCGTCGAGGCCGGCCGCCAGGATCGCCGCGGCGTCGGAGATCAGTGGTGCGAGCCGCGCGAGGCGCTGGTGTGGCGGGGTGTCGATCAGGTCAAGGAGCTGGCGACGAATTTGCGCATGTGCGCGCGCAGCATCACCAGTCGCACCTGCGGTGATGAGTGGCCCTGGTCGGCCGCCCGCGATGCGCAGAAGTCGGGTTGCTGTCGGCGCGTCGACGTTCAGTCGCGATGCGAGGAGCTCTGCGCTTGCCGCCGCGTCGGGGAGCCCGATGCGTACCGTCGCGCAGCGGCTGCGAATCGTCGGCATGAGTGCCGAGTCTTCGGCGGCGGCAAGGATGATGTGCGTGCGATCGGGCGGCTCCTCGAGCGTCTTGAGCAACGCGTTCTGCGCCGCCTCGCTCATGCGATCGGCGCAATCGATCAACGCGATGCGACGGCCACCCTCGACGGGGAGTAGTGCCAGGCTCGACGCGAGTGCGCGGATTGGCTCGATGCCGATCTCGTCCGACGCCCCGCTCGGCGACACGACGGCAAGGTCTGCATGGCTCTCAGCGCGGACGAGGTTGCACCCGCGGCAGGTGCCGCAGGCACCGTCGTGCGTTGGTGCGGCGCAGAGTAGAACTGCCGCAGCATCGCGCGCGAGCGTCCCTGCACCAGCGCCACGCGGCCCAACGATGAGCAGCGCGTGTGGCGGCGTGCCGAGGAGCGCTGCGAGAAGACGTGCCGCTACGGGGTCGTGACCACGCGTAGCAAAGTGCTTCGGGCGCTCGGACACCTTGTCGTTACGCGAAGGCGGTGCGTTGACCGCCCTGATCATCGCCTTAGGCCCCCTTGCTCCCCTTGGCCTTCGGTCGCGCCGGCTTCTTGACCATCGCGACCTTTGCCGCAGGCTTTTTCGCTGCAGGCTTTTTCGCTGCAGGCTTTGCGGCGGGCTTCGCCGCCGCGCGACCGCCTCGTGCGCCGCCGCGGCCGCCCTTTGCGGCAGGGGCATCCTTGCCGGTGAGGGCAGGAGCCGAGCTTGCAGCTCGACCGGTTGAAACCAGCTGCGAGCGGAGGAGCGCCTGAACATCCGGCGAGACATCGCTCATTCCATCGTCGTCGCGGAAGTCGTCGTCCTTGTGTGAACGCGCAACTTCGTCGGCGATGCGCGACGGTCCGGAGCCGAGCGCTCGGCGTGAGGCGAGCGACGGTGCTGGTCGCCCACCACCGCTGCGGCCACCCGCCATGTACTCGGGAACACCGCCTGGTGCGCCGTCATCGAGATCGTCAATGCGAAGCGTTTCGATCTCATCGCCACCGGACGGAGCGCCTGGCTCACCAAGCGCGCTGCCACCACGACCACGTCGGCCACGACCACCACGGCGTCGGCGGCGTCGGCGACCCTCTTCACCGCCATCGTCGCTCGCTGCGTAGCCGCGACCGGCGATAGGGGCTGCACCGAGATCGTCGCTACTCAGGTCGTCAAGGGTGAACGTCTCGATCGAATCGGCATCAATAATTCGATCGCCGATGCGAAGCGTGGAGTCACGCGACGAGCCGGCACGAGGTGCCGCAGCGGCACGGATGCGACCGCGACCTCCGCGAGGGCGCTCCTCTTCGACACCGCGGCGGCGCGGACGAGCCGGGGTCTCGGACTGCTTCCCTGGGACCTCGGTCATCGAGAGGTCTTCTTCGCCGTCGGCTGCGACGCGTCGGCCGCTGCGCGAACCGCCCGCCTCAACCTTGGCGATCGAGGTGATCTCAATGAATTGGTCGGCAACGTCGATCAGGTCACTGCTTGTGTTGGCCCGGAAACTCACGACCTCAACGCGTACGCCCATGTCTTGGACCGCCTTGATTGCGGGGGCGAAGTCTCCGTCGCCGGATACGACGATCGCGATGTCGAGCTTCGGTGCAAGTCGAACGAGGTCGACCACCAACTCGATGTCGAGGTTCGCCTTGAATCGCCCGTCGCCGTACTTGCGAACGTCCTTGCTGACGACGGTGTAGTTGTTCCTGTCGAGGAAGTTGTGGAATGCCTTCTGGTTGTCGTTGTCGGGATCGAGCCCGGTGTACGCGTAGGCGCGCACCAAGTCACGATTCGCCGTTACGGTCTTGAGCAGGGTGACGTAATCGATGTCGACCCCCGCCGCCTTGGCGGCATAAAAGACGTTCGCCACGTCGACGAAGATTGCTGTGTTTCGACTCACGATGAGTACCTCTGGTTAGCGTCGATAATGTGGCGTGCGCTGCTACGACGGGGCTGGCGCCTGGTGGCGACCTGCCCGCGCGTCGGAGCGCACGGCTGCACGGGAGAAGCGTAGCAGAGGCAAGAGCGGCGCCCTCTCGCCCCTCGACGTCTCACGCTTGATCCGTGCGTGAGCGTATGTGGTATTTCAGGGTGCCGGTGCAGCTCGCTGGCGCCTTACCGGTCGTCGCGGGCGTCGACGATCAGTGCAACTCCTGAGATCCAGACGCCAAGGCCGAGAAGGGTGAGCCAGAGTCCCGGCGCTCGCGTGATTCCGAAGACCAAGGAGAGCGGCGTGTTGCTCCCAACTGCGCTCACGGCCGTCCCCGTCGTTGCCACGATGAACGCGATCGTCGTCGCCGTGACCAAGGTGAGGTGTACCGGCCAGCGATCGATCGGAAGGTCCGCGCCGACCGCCTCAGGTGCAACGAGAATTCCAAGCACTGCGAGCGCAGCAAAGAAGCCGATCGCCCCTGGTGAGTCGAAGGCGTTGCCGCTGATCTCGGGGATGGTGCCGCCACCGAGCGTCCACCACGCTGGGACCGCAGCGATTGCCACGATCAGCGCGCCGATGCCGCTAACGCGTCGCCCACTCGAGCGCCATACAAGGCTTCCAGATGAGGACTTGATCTTGCCGATTGGGCGGGGTGGCACGCTACGCCTCGCCGATGATGGAAGCGTAGAGCTCGCGCTTCAGCACGCCGACGTAGCGAAGGTTGCGATAGTGCTCGCCGAAGTCCAGTCCGTAGCCGACGACGAACTTGTCGGGGATCTCGAAACCTGTCCAGTCGACGGGGAGATCGGCGATTCGCCGCGCCGGTTTGTCGAGAAGCGTGACGATTCGCACCGATTTCGGGCTCTTTCCAGCGAGATAGCTGGTCAAATAGTTGAGAGTGAGTCCGGTGTCGATGATGTCTTCGACGATCAGCACGTCAAGGCCATCGATCGATCCAGAGAGGTCTTTCAAGATGCGAACGGTGCCGCTTGACTCGGTGTTCCCGCCGCCATACGACGAGACCTCCATCACATCGATGCGCACGTTGCGGTCGATCGCGCGCATTAGGTCGCCAACAAAGATGAGTGATCCCTTCAGCACGCTCACGAGCACGAGCTCGTCGTTCCCAGGGTACGCAGCAGTGATTTCGGCTCCGAGTGACTTCACGCGCGCGGCGATCGTCTCCTCGTTGAGGAGCACCTCGGAGATATCTTCGTGCGGATTCTTGCTCGCCCCCATCTCGCCTCCCTGCACTCCTATGCCGCGATGCTCTGGCTGCTGCGACCTGCGACGCTTCGCGCTGCGCGACGTGCGGCACGCCGTCGCGGTGGCGTGTTCGACCCAGCCGCTCCAACGGTGGAGGCTGCAGTTCGTCCATATTTGACCATGAGTGACAACAGATCGTGGGCGCCGAGGAGCTTGAGGCGCACGTGTGGATAGCGCGATGCAAAGTCGCGCACCTTGCGGCGCTTCTGGCGCATGAGGGAGCGGCGCAGCGTCGTGAGCTCCACCCAAAGATCGAGCTCCGGAAGATAGAAGTCGGGGGTGAAACCTCGCTCCGGCTCAACGCCCTCACCGCGCAGGGCGAAGGTCCTTGGCTCGTACTCCCATTGGACGCCGTTGAAGTCGAGGATTCGGGCGAACTCCGCCTCGCTCGGGTGAGCGAAGGGGCGGGAGCCGCGCTGTGGTTGCATGCCGCGAAATCTAACACTGCGGAGCGATCAGATACCCTCGCCGTATGGAGAAGGGTGTGCCGGCGCGAGCCCCGCTTCCGAGCGACCCGACGCTTCTCCCCCCGACAGAGCGCGAGACCCTCGATGCGCTCGCGTCACTCCTCACCGCGGCGGGGCTCCCCGCTCTCGACGAGGCGGCGACCGCCGCCATCACCGCCCATCTGCGCCTCCTCGACGCATGGAATCCAGCGATCAACCTGACCCGCATCGTCGCGCCGACCGAGCGCGCGGAGCGACACCTTCTCGACGCGTTGGTTGCCGCGCCGCTCATTGAACAGCTGCTCGGCGATGACGCCAACGGGACGGCGCGCGTCGCCGACCTTGGGTCGGGTGGAGGATTCCCCGGCATCCCACTCGCCGCCCGGCTGCTGCCGAAACACGCCAACGTGCATCTCGACCTGATCGATGCGACGGCGAAGAAGGCCCGATTCCTCGAAGCGGTTGCCGCCGCAAGTGGGCTTGCTCCCCGCCTTGCTGTGGTGTGTGCACGCGCCGAAGAGCTCGCGCGCGATCCACGCGGACCTCGTTACGACGTGATCCTCGCGCGCGCCGTTGCGCCACTCGCGGAACTCGCGCGCCTGGCAACTCCGCTCCTGCGCCCTGGCGGAAGTCTCGTCGCATGGAAGCGCGATGCCGACGGGTGGCCCGCAGAGCTCGCGACCGCCGAATCTCTCCTTGGTGGGACAACGCTTCGCGTGGAGCGAGTCGCTTCGCCGGCGCTGGCAGGCGCCCTGCTCGTTGTGATTACGCCCTCTCGGCGGGTGTAGAATCTTGGCGAGAGAACCACGCAACGCGCGGCCCATGGTGCTGCGCACCAGCAGATTCGAGGCGTAAACCTATGCCGACGGCCGAGAAGCGCGGACCCGACTGGCACAACGACGAGGGTGAAGAACTTTTCGTTCACCAGGACTCCGATCACCTTGTAGCGTCGGAGGCGGGGAGCGCACCGCTCCACACCTTCGACCGGGCGAGCTCCGCCGCAAAGCGCGTCCTCTTCGGCCGCAATCTTTCTTCGGCAGAGGAGGGTGAGCAGCGTCTCTCCAAGCGACTCGCGCTGCCGATTTTCTCCTCTGACGCGATCTCGTCGAGCGCATACGCAAGCGAAGAGATCCTGCTCGCCCTCGTCGGTGCCGGCGCGGCGGTGCTCATGTACGGACCGCTCGTCGCCTTAGCCATCGGTCTGCTGCTTGGCCTTATCGCGATCAGCTACCGGCAGGTCTGCTACGGCTTCCCGAACGGTGGCGGCGCGTACGCCGTTGCGTCGAGCACGCTCGGCACGCTACCAGCGCTTATCGCCGCTTCGAGCCTCATCGTGGACTACGTGCTCACCGCCGCCGTAAGCGTCGCGGCCGGCGTCGCCGCGATCACCTCGGCGCTCCCTGAGCTTGCGCCGCTGCGGCTGGAGATCGCCCTCGCCGCACTGCTGCTCATCGTGATCGCGAACTTGCGAGGCATCCGGGAGTCGGGAAAGATTTTTGCCCTCCCCGCCTACCTCTTTGTGGGCGGGGCGCTCCTCGTGATCGGCGTTGGCATCGCTCGCATCGTCGCCGGTGACTCGGCAATCACCTGGAGCGCCAACCTGCATCCAGAGCTCACCGAAGCGTCGCAGGTGCTTCTGCCGCTCCTCCTCCTTCGCGCCTTTGCGCACGGCTCCGTGGCGCTCACGGGAACTGAGGCGATCAGCAACGGCGTTGCATCATTCAAGAAGCCCGAGGCGAAGAATGCCGCCACGACCCTCATCTTCATGGCAGTGCTCCTCGCAACGCTCTTCGTCGGCATTTCGCTCCTCGCATTCGCCTACGGCAAGGCACCGATCGAAGGTGGCGAGACACTCCTCTCGCAGGTCGCCCGAGCGTCCCTTGGTGCCGGTCCGCTCTACGCCTTCTTCCAGATCGCAACGACCGGAATCCTGCTCCTTGCCGCAAACACCGGATTCAACGGTGGGCCGCAGCTAGCGCGGATCCTTGCCGCGGACGGTTTCCTGCCGCGGCAGGTGGGGCAGCGCAGCGGTCGGCTCGCCTTCGGTTCCGGGATCGGCTTGATCGCGATCTTCGCAGGGGCGTTGCTCGTTGCAACGAGCGCGCTCGTCACCGATCTCGTTCCCGCGTATGCGATCGGCGTCTTCATCGGCTTCACGATCAGCCAGGCGGGAATGGTGGTGCATTGGCGCCGACAGCGCGACAACGGATGGCGCGGTCGAGCGCTGCTGAACGGCATCGGGGCAGCCGTCACCTTCGTCGTGCTCGTGGTGATTACTGCTGCGAAATTCGCTGATGGTGGCTACCTCGTCTTCATCGCCATTCCGATCCTCACCGTCTTCATGCTCATCGTGCGCGAACGCTATCGCCTGCACACGCGCGAACTTGCCATCGAGCAGGGGCGCATCTTCGAGGGTCTCCATCGCAATCGTCGCATCTTCGCGCCGTTCGGCGAGATCAACCGCTCAACGGTTCGCGCAGTAAACGTCGGCCGGCTCCTCGCTGGAAGCAACGGCGAACTCATCGCCCTGCGCGTCGTGTTCGACGAGGCAGAGGAGGCGGCGATCCGCGAACGGTTCGAGAGGCATTTCCCTGACGTGCGCCTGGTGACGATCCTCTCCCCCTACCGCGCGATCCTCGAGCCGGTGATCCACTACCTCGATGAGGTCGAGGAGGAGCTCGACGAGGATGGCCGCAAGCTGATGAGCGTCGTGATGGTCCCCGAGTACTCGGGGCGCCACTGGTGGGATCGCATCCTTCACAACGGCAATGGAAAACGCCTTCGCGAGGCGCTCATCGGCCGAGCGAACACCGTCGTCCTCGACATCCCCTACCGACGCCACATCCCCGACTGAACC
>JBPCTG010000019.1:0-1207 GCA_051006395.1 Candidatus Limnocylindrus sp. | reverse complement strand
GATCCGCTGGACTCACCTCGCCAAGAAGATCGAAGGGGCGACGCGCACCACGGAGAAGGTGCGCCTCCTCGCCGAGGCGCTGCGTGCCATGCCCGATGAGGAGCTGGAGACCGCCTGTCGCCTCTTGATCAGCCGACCAATCGCTCGCCGCCAGGCCGGTGTCGAAGACCTCTCCTGGTCCACCATCGCGCGCGCCGTCGAAGAGGTCGCGAGTGCGCCAGCGGGATCGCTCGCAAAGCTCCTTGAGGAGAGCGGCGACCTTGGCCTCGCGGTCGAGGAGCTGTTCGAATCGGAGCGACCGATCGCTGGTGAAGCACTCGCAGCGGCGGAGCGGAGCGCCGCAGTCCAGAGCGCTGCGATCGCCGCCGCCGAAGGGGCGGGTCGCGTTGGAGGTGCAGTTGAGCGCGGCGATGGCCCGCGACTCGCCGACCTCCCCGGCGTCTTCGCGGCAATTAGCGACGCGGGTGGGCAGCGGCGCCACGATCTCATCTCGCAGCTGCTCTTCGGCTGTTCGCCGATCGCCGCGAAGTACGTGGTGCGCATGCTCACCGGCGATCTGCGGATCGGCCTGCGCGACGGACTCTTTGAGGCGGCGCTCACTGAAGCGTTCGCCGCGCGGCAAGGCGAGGTGCACCGCGCCATGATCCTCGAGGGCGACTCTGGGGTCGTCGCGCTCCTTGCGAAGCGCGGCGAGCTCGCGCAAGCGCGCCTCCGCCTCTTCCATGTGATCCCGCCGATGCTCGCCGACGCAGCGAAGAGCGCCTCGCATATCGTGGAGCGAAACGCTGAACTCTCCGCGGGCCCGATCGCCGTTGAGGATAAGTACGACGGGGTGCGCGCGCAGCTGCACGTTGAAGGCGATCGTGTCGCGATCTATGGACGCGACCTTGGCGAGGTGACCGTCGCCTTTCCTGAGATCGTCGCCGCAGCCCAGGAGGCCGGACTCCACGGGATCTTCGACGGCGAGATCATTGGCTGGTCCGAAGAGGGGCAGCTCCCCGCAACGAGCGTGATCCTTCGGTTGAGCGGCGCCGGCGCGTCGCTGGTGCAGCAGGAGCGCGCGGCGGCAATCTTCGTCGCCTTCGATTGCCTTGCGCGCGGGGATACATCGCTGCTTGACGAGGCGTACACGATTCGTCGCGCCGCGCTCGAGGCGAGCGGGATCGTGACGGCAGGGACCGGAACGATTCGCCTCGCCGAGGCGCGC
>JBPCTG010000018.1:0-4571 GCA_051006395.1 Candidatus Limnocylindrus sp. | reverse complement strand
GAGGCGTACGCCTCAAGTGCATCAAATGACTTCCAGTACTGGATCACCGTGATCGTTCGGCCGGCCATTTCGGTACGGGCACTGAGGAAGCCGAGCTCAGGGTTCTTGTAGAGCTCCACGATCATCGGACCCATCGCCAAGATGGCTGGCAGCCACTCCCAAACCCGCCAGAAAGTATTGATGCGCATGCCGATCAAGAAAAGCACGAACGGCTCCTTGACGTTGGCCATGGTTCTGACTGGGATGTGCTTCGACACAACAACCTTTCTTCAGCATCTTCCTGTTGCGGTTACCCAGGAATCTTAATGGGAAGCCGCCTCGACGGCGGCTCCGCTTCAATCGTTGAGCGCCTTGGTGATCAGCAACGCCGTCACGATCCCTCCGATCACGCACAGGACGCCTGCGGCAACAAAGGTGCCGCGCATCCCAACGAGTGCCGCAACGGTACCGGCCCCCGCCATCGAGAGGAGGCTCGCCCCCTCGTGCACACCGCTGAAGATTGCGCCGACACGTCCACGCACCGCATCCGTGGTGTGCTCCATGAAGATTGCGGTAGCGACGATATTGATTGGGGATACAGCGAAGCCGATCGCAAAGAAGAGCAGCACGAACTGCCAAAGCTCTGTCACGCCGCCCCAGAGCAGCAGCAGTGCTCCCAGCGCAATCAACGCTGCCCAGAGTGCACGCTCCGCCGATATCCGCTTAACAATCGTCGGCGCAAGTGCCGATCCGATCAGCATCGCCACCAGCTGTGAACCTTCAATGACTCCGGCAAGGGCGAGTGGGGCATTGAGCTCCTTGTAAACAAACGGTACGAAGAGCACGTTGACGGCTCCAAGGCCGAGCATCACGATTGCCGGGCCGATACTGATCGCGATCAGTATCGGCGAGGCACGCACTACGGCAAATCCTTCGCGGAGCGCAAGCCCCTTTGCTTCCGGGCGCAGCTGCACGGAGTCTTCGGGCTGACCTGCATTCCTTGGGATCACGAACATCAACAAGCCAGCGAGCAGGAAACTCCCTGCGTCGATCGCGAAAAGCAGGTCGCGATTTCCGCTGACGCCGAGGACAATCCCCGCAAATGAAGCTCCGAGCAGACTGGTCACGATCATGAGGGTCTGCTGGAGCGAGCCGAGGTGCACGCGCAGATCCTCGGGAACCAGCCGCGCGATCACTGCGGAGTTTGCTGGTGAGAAGAACGACCCAGCAACACCCTGAAGGAAAGTGAGCGCCGCGATGGCGGGGAAGGCAGCATCTCCCAGTTGAGAGGCTGGGATGATCAACAGCACGAGCACCGCACGAACCAGATCCGCCGCAATCATGAGTTGACGTCGATTGAGGCGGTCCGCGACGCCACCGGCGATGAAGCCAATCGTCACGTACGGAAGGGCCGCCAACACCGCCGTGAGCCCGAGGGCCGCAGTCGATTCCGTCAGGTCGAGTACCAGCAACTGCACAGCGAGGACGGTTGCAGCCGACCCAAACATCGAAACGAAGCGCGCCACAAGCAACGTGCGGATGTCCGGGATGCGGAGGAGCGAGAGAACTGCACTCACTTTCGCTTCACTCGAAGGGTGATGATGAGGCCCATAGCGCCTCATTCTACCGACTGCGCTTGACCCCTCCCCTCCGCTACAATCCCCCTCCGGCGCCGATGTAGCTCAGTGGTAGAGCAGCTGTTTCGTAAACATCGACAAGCGGGGTTTTCGACCGTTTTGAGCACAGAAACAGCAGGTCAAGGACCTATTACTACCCAACGTACCCAACAAATCGCCCAACGAAAGATCCACACGCAGCGGCAAGTCGAAGACCTTGCGCCTGAAGTGTTCTGGGCAAACAAGTAGCGCCTTGGGCTGGGGCCCAGCACCAAGGCGCTACTGCTTCTTGCCGATCGGGAAAGCTACGGAGTCGTCACCTTCGGCTGAAGCGCGACGTAGATACGCGCCGTCACCTTGGCGAGAACTTTCGCCTTCTTGTGCGCTGCTGCGTTCTTCTTCCATGGCGTACCGGCGGCACTTGCCGCAGCTGCCGCAGCATCGATCGCCGCGTAGCGTGGAGCGACCAGGGCGGCGATAAGCGCCGAGGTCGAAACTCCCTGCTCTGCTGCGAGAGCGGCGAGGGTAATCCCACGCGTCCGCGCATCGGCAAGTTCTGCCTTGGTAATGCCGACGGTCTCGAGCGCCGCTTTCTGCTGGCCCGCCGCGGCAGCCGGCGAAACGCCGACCACCATGAGCGCACCGAGCGCAAGTGACGCGATTGCTGTTCGCACCTTGTTCACGCATACCTCCTGTGTTTGCTCGAGAGAAACCTCTCGGACTCAATGATCCGCCTCAACGGGCACTTACTTCTTGTCTTCAGTGAAAGGAATCAGCCTCCAGAGATGACGATTCCGACAGATTAAGCGGGCTTGAACAAGAGACGGAGCCGCGCACCGCCCAGGGGAGAGTCCTCGATCGTCAGACCCCCTCCGAGGCGCTGTGCGGCAGCGCTTGCGATGGCGAGGCCAAGACCCGAACCAGAAGTTCCGCGATTGCTCTCAATGCGCGCAAACGGCTGCATGACGGTATCTCGATGCTCAGGGTCAATGCCTGGCCCATCGTCATCCACGATCACGTTCACATGGGGACCACTCCTCTCGTAGGTAACGAGGACGCGGCTCTCTGCGTGCCGAACCGCATTCTCGAGGAGCGCGTCGAGCGCGCTCTCGAGTACCGATTCCAGAACTGGAACCTTTTGCGAGTGCAGTGATTCAAGCGATGACTGAACTCGCACATGACTTGGGGCGATCAGGGTAGCCCTACGAACAGCATGCTCGATGACTGTTCGCAGGTCCGCGAGCGAAACCTCGGGGAGCATTGCCTCTTGGGGAAGGTTCGATCGCTTAAGAAGATCGCGAACCATGCGGTTCAGCCGATGTGTCTCGCTCCGCAAATCGGCAAGAAGCTGCTTTTGCGCAGGGCTCACCGCATTCCGTTCGACGAGCAGCTCGACGCCTGCAGAAATCACCGCTGCCGTTGTACGCATCTCGTGGCTCGCATCTGCAATCAGGCGCTGTTCCCGCTTAAGCGCACGATTAAGTGGCCCGAATGCCGTAAAGCGAAGTAGAACGTAGACACAGCCAGCACCTGCGGCGCTCAAGGCGATCAGCAGCGCAAGCTGACGCGGCAGATCACCTCCGAGATCGCTATTCCGTGGTGCTGCCGCGAAGGCGAGAAGTATCGAATCGTCCGCGAGACGCTTAGTTCCGACACGGACCGTTACCGCGATGCCATTGAGCGTCACTTCACCAGCCTCAAAGCGAATCTCAACCTCGGCCCGTGCAACTTGCGCACGAAGCGCTGCGAGTTGCTCAGCGGCCGCACTCGAAGCAATGACCTCACCGTCACGACCTATCCAAGCGATCTGCACACCTTTTTGTTCAGACGCAACAGCTGCAAGTTGTTTTCCTGGTTCTTTGCCCGTGAGGATCCGCGTCGTAGTTCGATCGATACGCGTTTGAAGCCGGGAGTCGATCGCTGATTGCGCATCGGCGTCAAGTACTGCGCCCGTCGCAAGGGAAGTTGCAATGACGATTGCGGTGATCGAGGTGAAGATGAGCAACGCTGACCACCGATTGATGCGCTGGATCAAACGAAGTGGACGATTCACTTAGAAGGTCCCATTTGATAGCCGGTGCCGCGAATGGTTGCGATCAACGAGTTGACGCCGATCCCCTCGAGCTTCTTCCGTAGGCGGCTGATCGTGAGATCTACGACGTTGTCGTAGAAATCCTCGCCTGAACCCCACACCTCTTGGATGATCTCATGTCGTGGCACGCATGTTCCTGATTGACGCGCAAGCAAGGCCGCAAGTGCATATTCACGAACGGTCAGCTCCACTTCGCGATCGCCGAACCGAGCGACGTGTCGGACTTGGTCAAACGTCACCCCCGACACGGCGAGATCTACGCTCGATCCTCCGTCCCTACGAGCAATGGAGCGGGTTACCAACAGTCGGATCCGGGCAAGCAACTCTGCATACGCAAAGGGCTTCACAACGTAATCATCTGCCCCTGAGCCGAGACCTGCGACGCGGTCGTCGACGTCAGACATCGCCGTCAACAGAATGATTGGGACATCGGCGCCAGAGGCACGGATGTTTCCGACGATCTCAAGGCCATCCATTCCCGGGAGCCTGCGGTCGAGCATCACGAGGTCCCACTGTTCGGCGAGTGCGCGCGCAGTACCCTCGATGCCTCCTTCGACCAAGGTGATTTCTATGCCGTCTTCTTGAAGGGCCCTGGCGATCATCGGGCCAAGGCGTTTGTCGTCTTCAACCCAGAGGACTCTCATGAGGAAACTGTAGCCCCGCTCTCCGCGCTCCAGTTGTCAGTCACGACAGGTTGAGCACGGGCACAACGAGCTCCGCTACAATCCCCCTCCGGCGCCGATGTAGCTCAGTGGTAGAGCAGCTGTTTCGTAAACAGCAGGTCGTGAGTTCAATCCTCACCATCGGCTCCAGAGCCCCTCCTGGTCCGCCGGCGGGCGAATACGCCCCCGCAGGTATCATCTTCATGCCCCGCGATTGATGCG
>JBPCTG010000017.1:0-4237 GCA_051006395.1 Candidatus Limnocylindrus sp. | reverse complement strand
GGTGAAGGGGCGTCGTCCGTCGACCTGGAGCACCTCCATGAGTCGACGATCGAGATCGTCGAGGGCGCTGCGATCGTTCGCCTTGGACATTCCACCTCCGACCTTCCTGCGCCCGTTCGATGCGGCCGAGTGGCCGATCTGCCCCTGGGCGCTGCCGCCGCCCGCCCGATGGCGGAGCGGGGCGAAGGCTACCATCAGTGGGTGCTCGCCCCGCTGATCGTCCTTCGCGCGCTCCTCAGCAACGTGAGCTTCGCCATCGCGCAGATCGCGGCGATTGCCCTCGCCTCGACGATCGGGATCGCCCTACGGCAGCTCCCCGACTACGCCCTCACTAACGCAAGCGACTACGCGAGCGAGATGGGGCGCCTGCGCGCCGCCTACGAGCCGACCATTGGACCTCTCCTCGGCGTCTTCGAGCGCCTCGGCTTCTTTCGCGTCTTCACCTCGCCCTGGTTCGTTGCGCTGTTGGTGCTGCTTGCCGTGTCAATCGTCGTCTGCACGCTCGATCGCATGCCGAAGATTTGGGCGAGCACCGCGCCGAGTCGGGTTGAGCAGCCTGACGAGTTCTTCGCTCCATCGCTCCCCGGTCGCGGCACGCTGCACCTCGCCGCCGCCGTACCGCAGGGCGCGACAGCAGAACGCGCGAACGCCGCAGCAGCGCTGCTGCGGCGTTCTGGATGGGAGACGAGCATTGCAGTGGCGGCAACGACAGCGGATGCCACGAATTCTGGCGCCACGAACACTGGCCCCACGATCGTGCACGCCGACCGCACTCGCCGTTCGTTTCGCTTCACGCTGGTGATGCATGCGGGGCTGGTCCTGATCCTTGTCGGTGCAGCAGTGTCGGGGGCGCTCGGCTACACGCAGGGGATTCTGCTCACTGACGGCGAGGCGCTCCCCGTTGGCACGATCGGCGCCAAGGGCACACTCGTGCTGCAGAACCGCGGATTCTCCGCGCCGCGATCCGCGACCGGCACGTTCATTGATTTCACCACCGATCTCGCCGTGTTCATCGACGGCGCGCAGGTCGCGGAACAGATCGTGCGTGTGAACGAGCCGCTCCGCTACGAAGGGTGGAGCTTTCACCAGAACTTCTTTGGGCCATCGGCGAAGCTCGAAGTGCGCGACGCGGTTGGCGACCTGCTCTGGTCGGGCGACGCGCCATTCACCGCGGTCGCCGACGGCAGCCCCTACGCCACGCTGCCAATCCCAGGGAGCGACGCTGGCCTTGAACTGCAACTGCGCCGCAATGCGACCAATGGCAGCGCCGCAAGTGGCAGCGGCGCCAGCCCTGAAACAGGGGCGGTGGTCTTCGTGGTCGCGAGTCGCCCCGATCCGTCGGGGGCCCTCGCGGCCGATGGGTCACCACTCCTCTCGCCGATCTTCGCCTCGGTGATCGCCCCTGGCGAGAGTGCGAGCGCCCCGGGCGCGGGGTTCAGCGTGAGGCTTGAATCGATCGGCTCGTACACGGGGATCATCGCGCGACGCGATCCTGGCGCGCCGATCATTTGGCTTGCCGCGGCGCTTATCGTTGGCGGTCTCGCGTTTACCCTGCGTCGGCCGCGCACGCGACTTTGGCTGCGCGTCACGCCAGGCTCGCGCGAGGTCGATGCGGCGCTCTTGGTAGATCGCGGCGCAGATCCCGTGAGCAGCGCGCGCACCCTTGAGCGCGTGGCGGCGATCCTCGACGGAGAATCCGCGTAATGGCATCGCTGCGAGAACTGGTCCAAA
Organism: Candidatus Limnocylindrus sp.; assembly: GCA_051006395.1. Taxonomy (GTDB): domain Bacteria; phylum Chloroflexota; class Limnocylindria; order Limnocylindrales; family Limnocylindraceae; genus Limnocylindrus. The sequence goes on along the minus strand of JBPCTG010000017.1, from coordinate 2,506 downwards.
CACTGCTGCCTGGAGCAACGCCGCTCGTCGACGCGCGTGAGGAGGCGATGGCGCGAAGCGTCACCTGGGTTCGACTGTTGCGCGACCGACTCCCGGCGTTCGACGGCATGGAGCCTGGCGATCTTGCGATCGTGCCGATCGCAACGCTGCGCTCAGTCGCAACCGACAAGGCGGCGCGCACCGAGCTCGTCGACTATCTCGCCGATCACGACGCAGTCGGCATCATTGCGCTCCCGGGCGGTGAGCCGAGCACGGCGGCGAGCGATGAGTCGGCGCTGAACGATCTTGCCGCTGCTGCGCGCTCAACGCGCCTGCCGTGCTTGCGCCTCGACGGCATTGAGGCGGCAACCCTCGAGCGCACGCTCATCGGCGCAGTGGTGAACCGTCGCGCGGAGCTTGAGCGCCAAGCTGTCACCCTCGAACGGCAGGTCGCAGCGCTCGCTCTGGATGGACAGGGGCTCGACGCACTCATTGGAGCGCTCGCCGCGTTTATTGGCCGTGGCGTGGCGCTCGAGGCGCGTGGCGGCGCTTCGCTCGCCGTGGTTGCCCCTGCCGGGTTGCCGACGAGCGCCGCGGCGGCGAGTGCGGTGAGTCGCTACCTCTCTAAATCACGCGGGGTCGGGCAGCGGATTCCTCTTCCGTCGGTTCCCGGCGCACCAGAGGGGGAGCGCCAGGGCGCAGACGCGGGCGGGCGCAGTCGCGACGCCGATACCGAAGAATCGCCGCTCGGCGATGATGGCGACGATCGCCCCGGGTCGATTGTGATCCTCGGCGACGAGCCGCTCGGTGAGCGCGAGCGGATCGCCTGCGATCGAGTCGCACCACTCATTGCTCTCGAGATCGTGCGCGTCGCCGCGGAACTCCCCGCGAACGCCGGACGCGGCGAGGTGCGCACACTTCCAGCAGAGGGGCCACCGTGGGTGGCGATTGCCGCGCGCCAGCCACGACCGCATGAGACCGACGTGCCTGCGCTGCGCCGCGAGTTGCGCCTCTTGGCCGGACCACGCCGCTTCATGTTGCGCGGTAGCAACGAGAGCCTCGAGGTGCGGATCATCGCCGTTGCCGACGCCGCCGATCCTGGCGCCGCGCAGATCGCCGCAAAGGTCGCGAAGCGCATCGGCCGCCCCGTTGCGGTGTCGCGGCCATTCAGCGACCCCGCTGCGCGACCCGCCGCCGAGGCTGAGGCCCGCGCCGCACTCGAATCTCTCGAGCGTCGCCTCGGCGGGCGGCCGGGGAGCGGCGGCGCACAGCTGGTGCGCGCCGAACTGTTGCCGGCGCATCGCCTGCTCGGCGCCGTTGCGGCGATCCCCGACGCGCGACGTCAGGCACTCGACCTGCTCGCGCCGCTCTTGGTGGGCACCGCAACGTCGCAGCGCCAGCGCATCGAGACATTGCGCGCCGTGCTCGACACCGCCGGATCGTCGGAGGCGAGCAGTTCTCTCGGCGTACACCGCAACACCACCGCGTATCGCCTGCGTCGCATCGAAGAGCTGACCGGCTGGGACCTTCGCGAACCAGACCTGCGCCTTGCGCTCGCTCTCGCGCTGCGCATCCTCGACGCAGACGGCGGAGTCGAAAGCGGCGGGCAGTAGACGCCAGTTGCGACGGTTCGCCAGCGCTTCGATTATCTGCTCGCGCTACGATGAGGATCATGCGGGCACGTCGGCTCTTCGCCCTCCTCCTCGCGCTGGCGCTTGTAGCGCCAGCGGTCGTCACCCCAACCCCCGTGGCCGCAGCCGGTGATCCCGCCCCCTGCACGAACTGGACGAGCCTGATCTCACCGCCGAAAACCATCCGCGTCCTGCGCACCCGCACCGGGCTCGTGGAGGTTGTCCCCTTCCGGACCTACGTGTACCGCACCCACGTCGCCGAGTTCTGGTCGGAGTACCTCCCCACGCCGTACTCCGACGCACTGCTGGGGGCGGGTGCTGTGGCGATCAAGCAGAACGCCTGGTCCTGGACGATGAACCCCCGCAACTGGTGGGGGCTCACGAGCTTTACCGAGGAGCAGGCGTCGTGGGTGCGTGCCGACTACGCCGACGACAAACAGCTCAACGGCAGCGACGGGAATCCCGACTGGAGCAACCAGAAGCGCGCCTCCGAGCACGCAACGATCGCGCTCGACATGCGCATTCGCCTTGGCGCCGACCTGGAAGACGACGGTGTCGGCGGACTGAAGTGGAACGACGCAACATCAACCTGGACCGCACCGCTCGAAGTGCTCGACGACAACGGTGATCCCATCAAGCCGACGAAGAGTTCGAAGCGCTCCTGCTTCGACGTGGTCGATCACCCGTCGATGAATCAGTTCTACACGCGCGGAGGCATTCATGAGCCAGGCTACAACGACGGGACGAAGTCGAATGCTCGCTACAACGCTGCGGTAGATGCGACGTGGGGGATTACGATGCAGCGCTACTACCCAGCCGATGCGACATGGCGCTTCTGGCGCCCAGGGTTCTACGGCAGCTTCACGGCAACACGAGATTGTATGGAGCCGCCAGCG
>JBPCTG010000016.1:0-15975 GCA_051006395.1 Candidatus Limnocylindrus sp. | reverse complement strand
CAGGAGGTCGCTGGTTCGAATCCAGTCGCCCCGACCATCACCGCTCGCGGAGCGGGAACAGACGTGACCGAGACAGCGTTATTGGAGTGTCAGCATTGGAGCGTCAGCGCCTGGCTGGTAGGTGCGCCGAGCAAGGGGGCCCGTGGTGAAGTCGCTTCGGATCGGTATCTTGGCAGTAGCCGCACTAGTCGTTGCATTTGCCGCCATGGTGCTCGGCGCAGCGTTCGCCTCCTCGGCCTCGGCAGCTCCGCTCGTTGCGCCGCGCGTTGCGGTGAGCCCGCCGATTGATAGCGGCGCTGAGGCACATGCCGCGGTCCTCGCACTCGGCACTCCATTCAATTCGTTCGCCCCAATTGAGAGCGCGATGATCGGCGCGAACGCCACTTACGAGGTGAAGGGGAGCGATGGCGGCGACGCCGCATGGATCGTCATCTACACCTACGGCTGGGGCGATTGCCAGGCTGGCTGCATCGATCGTCACAGCTGGGCTTTTCAGGTAGACAGTCGTACGGGGATCGCCACCTACGACAGTCAGATGGGGTCAGCGCTTGTAGCCGACGCGCCCGCTGCACTGCGGGCGATCGACGACGGCGCCGGTGGGCGCATTCCCGACGCGTGGCTTGTGGCCGCACCCTCTGCTGCGCCGAGCGAGAGCGTTGATCCTGGCGCGTCGATTGATCCGACCGATTATGAGGCGCTCTACGCCAAGCTCTTGGAAGATTTCAAGGCGACGCTCTCACCGTGTGCCGGCGGGATGGATACCAGTGACCCGATGATGGATCCATGCCTGCGCGCCGACGGTTCCGTTGTGGGGCGCATGCCACTCTTTGCGCCAGCGCCAGGGCCGCATGACGGCGGAGGCCACGATGGCGACGGCGAAGATGGCTGGATTACGAACCTTCCAGTGATCATCTTTTCACTGCTGATCATCTGGGGCCTCGGCGCGCTCTTTGTCGGCTGGCGCCGCTCGCGCAGCTAGATCAGGTCGGCGAAGTTCCCCACTCGTAGTTCTGCTTCAAGATGCGCAGGTAGACGAACGTCTCCGTTTCGAGCACGCCTTCAATGGAGCGCAGTCGATCAGTGAGGAAGGCGAGGAGCGCATCGTTGTCTTCGCACACCACTTCAATGAGCAGGTCGTAGGCGCCGGCGACCACCACGCAGTAGCTCACCTCTGGTAACGCCTCGAGCGCCTTGGCTGTGGCGAGGAGTGCGGCGGGGGTGCAGCGCACACCGATCATCGCCATGAGTGGGTAGCCGACCTTGAGCGGATCGGCGACGGCGATCACCTTGAGGGCGCCGCGGTCGACGAGCGACTTGTAGCGGGCGCGAATCGTTGACTCAGGTACGCCGAACGCGGCGGCGATTTCGGTGAAGGGGCGTCGTCCGTCGACCTGGAGCACCTCCATGAGTCGACGATCGAGATCGTCGAGGGCGCCGCGATCGTTCGCCTTGGACATTCCGCCTCCGGCCTTCCTGCGCCCGTTCGATGCGGCCGAGTGGCCGATCTGGCCCTGGGCGCTGCCGCCGCCCGCCCGATGGCGGAGCGGGGCGAAGGCTACCATCAGGAGGTGCTCGCCCCGCTGATCGTCCTTCGCGCGCTCCTCAGCAACGTGAGCTTCGCCATCGCGCAGATCGCGGCGATCGCCCTCGCCTCGACGATCGGGATCGCCCTACGGCAGCTCCCCGACTACGCCCTCACCAACGCAAGCGACTACGCGAGCGAGATGGGGCGTCTGCGCGCCGCCTACCAGCCGACCCTTGGACCACTCCTCGGCATCTTTGAGCGGCTCGGCTTATTCCGCGTCTTCACCTCGCCCTGGTTCGTCGCCCTGTTGGCGCTGCTCGCCGTTTCGATCGTCGTCTGCACGCTCGATCGCGTGCCGAAGATTTGGGCGAGCACCGCGCGGAGCCGCGTTGTGCAACCCGACGAGTTTTTCGCCGCGTCGCTTCCCGGCCGCGGCACACTGCAGCTCACCGCCGCCGTGCCGCAGGGCGCGACTGCGGAGCGTGCGAACGCCGCCGTGGCACTGTTGCGCCGCTCCGGCTGGGAGACGAGCATCGCAGCGGCGGCAACGACAGCGAACGCCACGAACACTGGTGCCACGATCGTGCACGCCGACCGCAATCGCCGTTCGTATCGCTTCACGTTGGTGATGCATGCGGGACTCGTGCTGATCCTTGTCGGCGCAGCAGTGTCGGGGGCGCTCGGCTACACGCAGGGGATTCTGCTCACCGACGGCGAGGCGCTCCCCGTTGGCACGATCGGCGCGAAGGGCACGATCGTGCTGCAGAACCGAGGATTCTCCGCGCCGCGATCCGCCACCGGCGCATTTCTCGACTTCACCACCGATCTCGCCGTGTACGTCGACGGCGCGCAGGTCGCGGAACAGATCGTGCGCGTGAACGAGCCGCTCCGCTACGAAAGGTGGAGCTTTCACCAGAACTTCTTTGGACCATCGGCGAAGCTCGAGGTACGCGATGCGGTCGGCGACCTGCTCTGGTCGGGCGACGCGCCGTTCACCGCGGTCGCCGACGGCAGCCCCTACGCCACGTTGCCGATCCCAGGGAGAGACGCCGGCCTCGAGCTGCAGCTGCGCCGCAACGCGAGTGGCGCGGGCCCCAGCGGCTCGGGCACGACGAGTGCCGATGGCGAAGCGGTGGTCTTCGTGGTCGCGAGTCGCCCCGATCCGTCGGGGGCGATTGCAGCTGACGGGTCGCCGCTCCTTACGCCGATCTTCGCCTCGGTGATCGCCCCTGGCGAGAGTGCGAGCGCGCCGGGCGCGGGGTTCAGCGTGAAGCTTGAATCGATCGGCTCATACACGGGGATCATCGCGCGACGCGATCCTGGCGCGCCGATCATTTGGCTCGCCGCGGCGCTCATCGTTGGTGGCCTCGCCTTCACCCTGCGTCGGCCGCGCACGCGACTCTGGCTGCGCGTCACGCCTGGCTCACGCGAGGTCGATGCGGCACTCTTGGTGGATCGCGGCGCCGATCCCGTGAGCAGCGCGCGCACCCTTGAGCGCGTAGCGGCGATCCTCGGCGGAGGATCCGCGTAATGGCATCGCTGCGCGAACTGGTCCAAACACTGCTGCCTGGGGCAACGCCACTTGTCAACGCGCGCGAAGAGGCGATGGCGAGAAGCGTCACCTGGGTGCGCCTGCTGCGCGACCGACTCCCGGCGTTCGACAGTATGGAGCCTGGCGACCTTGCGATCGTGCCGATCGCAACGCTGCGCTCGGTCGCAACCGACAAGGCCGCGCGCACCGAGCTCGTCGACTATCTCGCCGATCACGACGCCGTCGGCATCATTGCGCTCCCGGGCGGTGAGGCGAGTACGGCGTCGATCGACGAGGCGGCGCTGAACGATCTAGCCGCCGCGGCGCGTGCGACGCGCCTTCCGTGCCTGCGCCTCGACGGCGTTGAGGCGGCAACGCTCGAGCGCACGCTCATCGGCGCGGTGGTGAACCGTCGCGCCGAGTTGGAGCGCCAAGCGGTCACCCTCGAACGACAGGTTGCAGCACTCGCCCTTGATGGACAGGGGCTCGACGCACTCATTGGAGCGCTCGCCGCGTTTATTGGCCGCGGCGTGGTACTCGAGGCGCGCGGCGGCGCCTCGCTCGCCGTGGTCGCGCCTGCTGGGTTGCCAACGAGCGCCGCGGCGGCGAGTGCCGTGAGTCGCTACCTCTTTAAATCACGCGGCGTCGGTCAGCGGATCCCGCTTCCATCGGTCCCCGGCGCACCAGAGGGGGAGCGCCAGGGCGCCGACGCGCGTGGGCGCAGCCGCGACGCCGATGCCGAAGAATCGCCGCTCGGCGACGATGGAGACGATCGCCCAGGTTCGATCGTGATCCTCGGCGACGAGCCGCTCGGTGAGCGCGAGCGGATCGCCTGCGATCGTGTAGCACCGCTCATCGCCCTCGAGATCGTGCGCGTTGCCGCCGAACTCCCCGCCAATGCTGGACGCGGCGAGGTGCGCACGCTTCCCGCAGAGGGGCCGCCGTGGGTCGCGCTCGCCGCGCGCCAACCACGACCGCATGAGACCGACGTGCCGGCGCTCCGCCGCGAACTGCGCCTCTTGGCCGGCCCGCGGCGTTTCATGTTGCGCGGTAGCAACGAGAGCCTCGAAGTGCGGATCATCGCCGTTGCCGACGCCGCCGATCCTGGTGCCGCCCAGATCGCCGCGAAGGTTGCAAAGCGCATCGGCCGCCCCGTTGCGGTGTCGCGGCCATTTAGCGACCCCGCCGCGCGACCCGCCGCCGAGGCTGAAGCACGCGCCGCGCTCGAATCACTCGAGCGTCGCGTCGGCGGGCGACCGGGGAGCGGCGGCGCACAGCTGGTACGCGCCGAACTGCTGCCGGCGCATCGCCTGCTCGGCGCCGTTGCGGCGATCCCCGACGCGCGACGTCAGGCACTCGACCTGCTCGCGCCGCTCTTGGTGGGCACCGCAGCGTCGCAGCGCCAGCGCATCGAAACATTGCGCGCCGTGCTCGACACCGCCGGGTCGTCGGAGGCGAGCAGTTCGCTCGGCGTACACCGCAACACCACCGCGTATCGGCTACGTCGCATCGAAGAGCTGACCGGCTGGGACCTTCGTGAACCAGACCTACGCCTTGCGCTGGCTCTTGCACTGCGCATCCTCGACGCCGATGGCGGACTCGAAAGCGGCGGTTAGTACCCGCTCACGCTACGATGATGGGTATGCGGGAACGTCGGCTCTTCGCCCTCCTCCTCGCGCTGGCGCTTGTAGCGCCGGCGGTCGTCACCCCAACTCCTGTGGCCGCAGCGGGTGATCCCGCCCCATGCACGAATTGGAAGAGCCTGATCTCCCCGCCGAAAACGATCCGAGTGCTGCGCACCCGCACCGGGCTCGTGGAGGTCGTCCCCTTCCGCACCTACGTGTACCGCACCCACGTCGCCGAGTTCTGGTCGGAGTACCTCCCCACGCCGTACTCAAATGCACTGCTGGGAGCGGGTGCCGTGGCGATCAAGCAGAACGCATGGTCGTGGACGATGAACCCCCGCAACTGGTGGGGGCTCACGAGCTTTACCGAGGAGCAGGCGTCGTGGGTGCGCGCCGACTACGCCGACGACAACCAGCTCAACGGCAGCGACGGGAATCCCGACTGGAGCAACCAGAAGCGTGCCTCCGAGCACGCAACGATCGCGCTCGACATGCGCATTCGCCTTGGCGCCGACCTCGAAGACGACGGTATCGGCGGACTGAAGTGGAACGACGCAACATCTACCTGGACAGCACCGCTCGAAGTGCTCGACGACAACGGTGATCCCATCAAGCCGACGAAGAGTTCGAAGCGCTCCTGCTTCGACGTGGTCGACCACCCTTCGATGAATCAGTTCTACACGCGCGGAGGCATTCATGAGCCGGGGTACGACGACGGGACGAAGTCGAATGCTCGCTACAACGCTGCGGTCGATGCAACGTGGGGGATCACGATGCAGCGCTTCTACCCAATCGATAGTACGTGGCGATTCTGGCGACCAGGATTCTACGGAAGTTTCACCGTGACTAGGGAGTGCATGGATCCACCGGAGCCCGGCGATTTGTCGGTGCAAATGCGCCATCCGTCGCAGCCGAGCCACTACCGCGGCTGGTCGTTCTTCCCTGTGAACGCCGATGACTGCGCGCGCAGTCGCAACCTCACCGTCGAGGCTCTCCTGCGCGAGTCCTTCTACTCGTGGGAGGGCGACATGGTCGAAGGGTCTGGCACCGCAAGCGTTGCCGACGATCGCTACGACATCACCGCCGTGTATCCGATCCGCGTGCTCTCTCCGCATGGCGATCTGACCGGCGATGCACGTGGCGATCTCGCGGTCTTCTCGCCTGCGGGGAGCATGCGCATCGTTTCATCCGACGCGAATGTGGGATCGACTGGGCTTCTCAAGGGGAAGAGCGTCGGCAGCGTGAAGCTCACCAGCGGTCAAACGCTCGTCGATCGAATCGTTGCCCGCACCATGAGCGATGGCGGCGCCGCCGTTGCCGATCTGCGCCGAAACAGCGACGGAACTCTTACGGTGGTCGAAACGCCGCTTGTGGCGGGGGTGCTGAAGTCGGCGCGGGAGCGCCTCGCCGACACGTCGATGTTCGACCCCACGGCAACGCTTTCGTTGCTCGCGATCGACACCTCGAACGACGGGATCGAAGAGCTCTTCATCTCTGAGCGCGTACCTTCAGCCACGACACCTGAGAGCAGCACGCTCCGCCTCTGGCAGCTGGCGCTCCCCGCTGACGACGGCGCCGTCGAAGACCCAACGAAGATTATTGAGGTGGCGGCTGGAGCCGACGCGCGCTTCATGCTCGGCGACGTTACCGCCGACGGCGTCCCCGACCTGATCACCCTCTGGCGTGGTGCCGACGGCTCGCTCATGCTCTCCATGGGCCAAGGTTCTGGTGAGCCGCCGATTGCGGCGTGGAGCCCCAGCGAGCTCAGCGCACCAGGTGCCGTGCTCTGGCCAGTGCGAACGGGCTGGACCGCGGCGCTCGGCGACCTGAACGGCGATGGGTACGACGAGCTCTATGTGCGCAACACCGACGCTGCAGGGCGCTCACGCATTCATGCGATCTCGCTCATCGAGGCTGACGACGGCACGGTCGCCAATGTGGAGCGACCGTTCGCCCCCGAGGTGAAGCCGGCCGAAACAACGAAGGTATTGGCGGGTGAGGGAAACATCTCCCTCATCGCGAAGCGACTAAAGGTGACCGCTGCCTCGCTGATCGCGCTGAACTCTGGTCCGACCTACGCCGTAACGATTCAGCCGAACGACACCTACACAAAGATCGCCACGCGAATCGGCGCGAGCGAAGCCTGCCTACGGCTGATGAATGGGAACAAGGTGCTCGTTCGCGGCAAGACGCTCACCGCCCCGTACGATCGCTGCGTGATCAGGGCGAAGAGCGTGCTCTTCCGCAACGCGCCGGTGCGCATCGCCGCGGGTGAGTTTGACTGGCTGCGAGCCGGCGACGATTGGGCGAAGGTCGCCTCCCGCGCCGTTGCCCTAGGCATTGCGGCTACCGCGGATTCCATCGCCGCTCTGAACCCCGGCGTATCGATCGATACCGCCGCCGCCGGCACCAAGGTGCGCATCCGACTCGCCTGGGCGGCGCCGGTGCGCAGCGCCGAGCCCCCAGGCGCAACAGAGATTGGCGGAAAGATCCTTTCGTGGAGCGAGCCCTTCACCGCGTGGACCGCACCTGTCGGTGCCGCCGTCCCAAGTCTCTACGTGCGCGACTGGAATGGTGACGCCATCGATGACCTGCTCGTTGGCCCGAGACCCGGTGTCGCAGGTTTGTCGCTTCGCCTCATGAAGCTAACCGAAGGCAAGTTCACTACCGCCGCAACGGTAAGCCGCACCTTCGCAATTACGGGCTGGATCCTGCGCTAGCTAAGCAGGTCGCAGCACGCTCAGCGTTCTGCACGTAGTAGGGCTCTCTGATAACATTGACCACGTGGTTGAGGTGCAACCCTGTACCCAAGGAGCGAACAACTATGCGAGCTTACGCAACTCCTTCAAAGCGTTGGATCGGCGCACTATTCATTAGCGCACTAGTAATTGCCGCCGCGTGTGGCGGTAGCAGCGCTACGCGCCCAAAGTCGGAAATCGACTTCGCCGCCGAGTCGTGGCCAAAAGAGGGGGCAGCCGACTGCCCAGTCGATGATGCGGGTCGCACCGTGTTGAACATGCGCCGCATCGTCTCAACCGACGAGCACACCGTACGCTTCGAACTGTGCAAGCCTGACCCAGCGTTTCTCAGTAAACTCGCACTGGCACCGATGGTCGTCAATGACTCTGGGTATCTCGCAACGGCGGGAGTCGATGGAACGATCGCAACGGTGCCGAATGGCACAGGGCCGTGGAAGGTGGATTCGTGGGTCAACGGCGAGCAGATCGTATTCAGCCGGTTCGACGGTTACTGGGGCGAAAAGGCGAAGGTGAAGCAACTCGTGATCACCTGGCAGCCCGAAGGGAACGCACGCCTCCTGCAGGTGCAGGCCGGCCTTGCCGATGGTGCGTCATCGATCGTTTCCGATGACTATGCGAGCGCGGAGAGCGATGCGTCGCTCGCACTCTTCAAGCGCGCTCCGATCGTAATCAACTACTACTTCTTCAACAACAAGTTCGCGCCGTTCAGCGACATTCGCGTTCGACAGGCAATCGCGCAGGGTGTAGACCGGGCGCGCGTGACCGAGAATTTCTTCCCAGCAGGGTCTGAACTCGCGCGCACAATCGTTCCCTGCTCCGTGCAGCTCGCCTGCAAGGGGGAGGACTGGTATCCCTACGATCCTGCCGCAGCACGCGCACTCCTTGCCGAGGCTGGCTACCCGAACGGCTTCAAGACGAAGATCGTCGTGCGCGATCGAATTAGCTCGCAAACGCCACAGCCAAAGGAGATGGCCGTCGACCTCCAGGCCCAACTCAAAGAGATCGGCATCGACGCGACGATCGAAGTGGTCGAGTCAACCACCTGGCAGGCGGGCGCACGCGCCGGTGAGCTCGACGGCATCATGATCGGCGGAGGTTGGATTCCCGACTTCCTCGATCCGTCGAACTACCTTGATTTCATCTTCCTCTCCGGCAGCGGCGGTAGCCCACGCTTCGGCGCGATCTACTCCGACATCGAGGCCACGCTCATGCAGGCGGACTCCACCATGGGAAGCGCTGAGCGCGAGGCGCTCTACGCCGAAGTCGAGGGCCTCATCAAGAAGAACGTACCGATGGTGCCGAACACCTACGCCTCGTCCGCGGCGCTCTTCCGCGCCGACGTGAAGGGCGCGTATGCATCTTCGGTGCAGCTGGAGCAACTCTCCCTGTTGACACCAAGCACGCGCGACAAGCTGGTGTGGCTGATCGAAGGGGAACCGAATACCCTCTACTGCCCGGACAATCCTTCGAACCAGGATGCGTATGCATCGTGCTTCCAGTTTGCCGAGGGGCTGTACCGAGTTGACCCAATCACATCGCTTGCGACCCCGTCGCTCGCACAGTCGTGCACTGCCTCGAAAGATGGTCTCACCTGGACCTGCACGATCCGCAGCGGGGTGAAGTTCCATAATGGCGCATCGCTCGATGCCACCGACGTGGTCGACAGCTTCGCCGTGATGTGGGATTGCGCGCACCCGTGGCGCGCAGGTAGCACCGGAACGTTCCTCAACTGGTCGTTCATTTCGGGGTACCTGCACCCAGAGGCCTGTTCGGCCGGAAACTAACGAGCGTTGTGCCCCTGCAGGGCCTGGCCCTGCAGGGTGCCGCGCTCCTCTCGAGCGAGCAGTTCACGCCAGAGTGGCTCCCGCGGATCCGCGACACTCAGATCGGGGAGCACCCAATTGTCGCTCCACCTCTGCATGCGTTTTGGGCCAAACAGGTAGAGACCGCTGGCCGAGTAGGCGGTGAATTCGCCGAACCAGAATCCGTCGGCAGAATACAGGTCGGCGCGAATCTGATCGAAGGCGGCGCAGAGTGCCATGCCGATCTTGAGGAGCGTTGCACGCTCTTCGGGGTCCAGCGTCTCTATCACCGAACGCTCCTCCATAGGTGCGCCGATCGCGCGTTCGCTCGGCATGCGGCGCAGCTGGTTGTCGTGGGTGTAGGACTTATGCGTGCCGATGCCATGAACGCCGACGGTCACGCCAACGTCTGCAATGCCGCGATCGCCTCCCTTGAATCGAATCGTTGCCGACTCACTACCAGTCCCAATGCGTTCTTCGGCAATGATCAACTTTCGAGCCCCCACGTATCCAAAGTGGCCACGGATCTCGGTCTCTTCGTCTGGACGCATCCATCGATCACTCGCTTTGATCAAGTCGTCCCAGTCAATTTCTTCGTCGTTTGCGTCGAGGAGCCGATAGCGCCCCGAGGAGTGGTTCGGCTTGAGCACCCAGCGTGCGGGAAGCCTGTCGCGGAGCGCGTAGAGCGCACGCACATCGGTGCCGACCCAGAGCGTTTCGGGAATCTTCAGCGGCAGGCCTTGTTCGGTTGCGATTCTCCAGGCGTACTCCTTCGATGCCAGCTTGTCGCACGCCATCGTGAGCCACGTGCGGCGATCGTTGATGATGCGCCACTGCACCTTTTCGTTGTAGTGCGTTGGTTTGCGAAAGTTTCCCCAGGTGCCGAGGTGGCGGAGGTAGAAAAGGTGACGTCGCAGCGGCAAGGGTACAAACCTGAGCAGGCGCTTTGCCTCGTGACCGATGCGGCCGACCCCAGTAGGGATCGGCGCAGCGTCGCTCCTGATCGTTGGCATTAGCGCTGCAGGGTGCCGCGCTCTGAGCGCGAAAGAAGCTCGCGCCACAGCGGCTCGTTCGGGTCTGGCGCGGAAAGATCAGGGAGCGGCCAACGGTCGCTCAAAAATTTGTCTCGCTCAGGCCCAAAGTTGATGAGGCCACTCGACGAATAGGGGGCGTATTCGCCAAACCAGAAGCCGCCGTCAAGGTAGTAGTCGACCCTGCAAAAGTCGAAATCGCGCGTCAGCGCGCCAACGATTGCGCTTACCTCTGATCGTTCGCGCTCGCTCAATTGAAGATACGGAGATCGTTGGTCGTCTGCAGCTGCCTCCCATTTCACTCCAGTGGTTATTCGCTCGAATCGATCGTTGTACGCAAACGCACGTCTACGGGAAATGTCATCGTGCGCATCCATGGTAACGCTATGAGTGATCGCAACGCCGCCACTACCATGCGATCGGCAGGTTCCGGGCGGTTCGCTGCCGACTCCGATTCGTTGCTCAGCGAAGAGCAGCTTGCGCGCGTACGAATAACCGGTGTGGCCAAGCGCGATCTCCTCTTCGTCAGGTTCAAGCCACTTCGTACCCAGCGCCGCGAGCTCGTTCCAGTCAACAGCCTCTTCGCCGTCGTACAAGCGGAAGCGGCCGCACGAGTGGTTGGGCTTGAAGACCCAGCGAGCGGGAAGTGTTCCAGATAGCGACTGTAGTTCGCGCACGTCGGTGCCAACCCAATAGGTTTCTGGCGTTTTGATCGGAAGCCCGGTTGCCAATGCAACGCGCCTCGCGTACTCCTTCGAGGCAAGCTTGTCACTGGTCACGCCGAGCCAGAGCCGCTTGTCGTTGATGATGCGCCATTGATATTTCTCATTTGCAGTGACCGGATGACGGAAGTTTCCCCACGTTCCGTAGTGCTTGTAGAAGAGGCGGTGCCGTCGCAGCGAGATGGGGAGTGCGAGGTAGAGGGGTTTGAGCACGCGCAGCGCTCGTCGCAGCCCTTTGGGCGGTTTCGGTCCATCACCACGGATTGTTGCCATGGCACCAGCATAGGGGTGCGGCGGAAGCGACCGCTAGGGAGAGAATTGTGCAAGTTCACAGCCCTATCCGCGGCTCTGGGCCCCCACAGCACCGAATTGACCCCCTAGAATCCCATCAATGCGGCTTCGAGCAACGCTCCAAGGAGGCAAATCTGTGCCAACGGCACAAGATCTTGGTAAGCGTCGCACATCTGGGGCGATTCACTCAGCGACGGCAGAGAGGGAGGGGTTATACCAAGCGGGGGGAGCAGCGTGAACGGGCGCACCGAGGCCGAAACGAAGGCGGCGCTCGAGGTGGTGGCGAAGGCGGAGGCGGCCGGGATCCGCACCGTACAGCTGCAGTTTGTCGATCTGCATGGCATCACGAAGAGCGTGCAGATCCCCATGCACCAGATGGCAGGGTCGATCAAGCACGGCACTTGGTTCGACGGCTCGTCGGTCGAGGGGTTCACCCGAATCGCCGAGAGCGACCAACTGCTGCGCCCCGATATGAACACCTGGCGCGTGTTGCCGTGGGCGCCCGCCGAGAGTGGCGCGGGAACGGCGCGCGTGATCTGCGATGTGATCCTTCCCGACGGCGGGCCGTTCGCTGGCGATCCGCGCGGCGTGTTGCGTCGTCAGGTCGAACGCGCCGAAAAGCTCGGATACAAGGTGAACATGGGACCCGAGCTCGAGTTCTTCTTGTTCGAGTACGACGCCAACGGTCGCCCGACTGCGACGCCGCACGACAAGGCGGGCTACTTCGACTTCACCGGCGACCAGGGGATCGAGATTCGCCAAGACATGGTCGACGCGCTCGAGGCGCTCGGCATCAAGATCGAAACCGCGCACCACGAAGTTGCACCCGGGCAACACGAGATCGACTTCGAGTACAGCGACGCGTTGAGCACCGCCGACAACGCCACCACCTTCAAATATGCGCTCAAGGAGATCGCAAAGCAGCACGGCCTGTACGCAAGCTTCATGCCGAAGCCGATCTTCGGCATCAACGGTTCGGGCATGCACACGCACCAGAGCCTTGCGAGCTTGTCGACCGGCAAGAACGTGTTCTACGACGCGAGAGACAAGTACGGCCTCTCGCCGATCGCAAAGTCGTACATGGCCGGAGTGCTCAAGCACGCGCGCGCGATGATCGCGATCCTGGCGCCCACGGTGAACTCGTACAAGCGACTCGTTCCCGGCTACGAGGCGCCCACCTACTTGGTGTGGGGGCGACGCAATCGCTCCGCGCTCATTCGCGTGCCAATGATCTCTGCGGGCCGTTCGGTTGAAGGCACGCGCATGGAGTTGCGCTGCCCCGACCCGTCGGCGAACCCGTACCTCGCCTTTGCGGTGATGATCGCGGCCGGCCTCGATGGCGTAAAGAACAACCTGGAACTTCCCGACCCGGTCGAGGAGTCGCTCTACGAAATGGACGCGGCGCGCGTGGCCCAGCAGGGGATTCGCGAGCTGCCGGGGAGCCTCGAGGAGGCGATCGCCGAAATGTCCGCCGATCCGGTGGTGACCGGCGCCCTGGGCGACCACGTGCTGAGCAACTTTCTCGACGCCAAGCGCGCCGAGACCGAGGCGTACCGCATCCACGTGTCGCAGTGGGAGCTCGATCGCTACCTCGACGTCTATTAGGGCCAACTGGCTTTGACGAGGGTCAATCGGCACCCGAGAGCGATTCGGGGCCGAAGGGGATTCGGCGCCGCGCAAGGGTAGTATCCTGCGCGCATGCCCAAACTATCGGACGAGGAGCTGGTCGCGGCCTGCCTGGCAGGGCGCGAGAGCGCCTATGCCGTGCTCGTCGAACGGTTCACCCCTCGCCTCTACCGGGTAGCGGCGCGCCTCTGCCGGGACCCCCGCGATGCCGAGGAGGCGGTCCAAGAGGCGTTGATCCAGGCGACCCGCGACTTGGCGAAATGGAGGCCGGTTGCCCCCCTCGAAGCGTGGTTGGTAACAATTACGGTGCGCACCGCCCAAAAGGTCGACGAGCGTGCCGCCCGCACGGCCAAGCGTGGCGAGTCCCTCGATCGCCCGATGCCCGACGGGGGCACCCGGGAGCTCCGCGATGCAGCCCCAGGCGCCGATCCGGTCGTCGCAGCGGCCCAGGGCGACCTCTCCAACCGCCTGGCCGCCGCCGTGGCGAGCCTCCCGCCCAAGTACCGAGCGGCGGTCACCCTTCGCTTCCAGGAGGGCCTGAGCACCAAGGAGATCGCCAGCACCCTGGGAATCCCCGAGGCGACCGTGCGCACCCACCTCGCGCGCGGCCTCAAGGAACTGCGAACTACCCTCGGCGACCTCGGCGGGGAGCGTCGTCCGTCGTAGCTGTAACAAATGAAACGAAATGCCCGCGGGGGCGCCTTCACTAGGTATGCAGACCTGTGCACGGGTTCTGATCGAGGCAGAGGCCGCCCTCTTCGAGGGCTCGCCGCTGCCTTCTCTCGTTTCTGGCCACACGGCCACCTGCCCAGCGTGCCGCCACGCGGTCGCTGAGCTCACCCTCCTCACCCAGGAGCTTGGCCGCACGGCGGCCCCGGTCGCCTCGGCGACCCTCAGCGCCTCGATCACGGCGGCGGTCCTCGCCGACGTGGCGGCGCGCCGGCGCCCCGTGTCGATCTTCGGTCGCACACTGCGCCACGTGACGGCGGCCGCGGTGGCCTTCGCCATGGTCTTCACCACGCTCGCCGCCGCAGGCGGTGCGCTCCTGGTCTCAGCGGCGATCAGCTCGTCGCTTCCCAAGGCAGCCCCGAGCGCGAGCTCAACGGAGGCGCCCGCCACCACCCCAGCTTCGAGCACGGATGCGAGCGCCGCTCCTGCCACCGAGGCCCCTGCGACGGAGGCTCCCGCCCCCGCCGCCACCCCTACACCGGAGCCGACGGATCTGCCTCGGCGGACCCCGGCACCGGTCAATCCCAATCCGTCGGGGGATGATTCGACGGCCGCTCCGGGGAGCACGAACCCGTAGCGTGAACTTGACTCCTACCTGACGGCTGTCGTGCCGTTGTCAGGTGGGTCGTGCGGAATGGCACGGTAATAGAACCTGGGGCATTCCCCTTAGGTTCAGTAGTTTGGGAGGACACATACGTGTCTATCAAGCAGAAGTTCGCAACCGCGATTGCGACTGCTGGCTTGCTCGCGGGGATCTTCGGATCTTCGTTGGTGCCTTCAGTGCGCGCGGCCGACTCGGTAATTAGTGGAGTTTCCTACTCCAGTTCCGATAGCGACATCGAAGCGACTAGCGGATCGATCTACTACGTCATCGCTGGCGCGTCGATCACGGTCGACGTTCAGTTTGACGTCAGTGATGCTGATGGTGTCGCCGTAACTCTCACGGATACCGGTTTGATCAAGAGCGCCACGCCAACCGCCGACGTGCCTACTCCTGTAGTCGCGCCCAACGGCAAGAGCGTGAGCTTCGGATTCATCGACGACTTTGGCAACGTTGACGCAACTGTCGTCTTCACTGCTCCGGCTGCTGGTGTCACCGACACCATCTCTATCGGAGGCGAAAAGCTTTATCTCGTCGGAGTAGCTGCTGGCGTGTCTGGCAAGCCGTCGGCCACCAAGAGCTGGATGAATACGGCATGCGAGCCATATTTGGCTGGCTCGGGGGTCTGGGATGGCGTAGACGACCTGGCTAACACTGACATCGGTGGCGGTGGAGCTCCGTGCTCCGACACGCTCTATGTCGATGCGTCGACCGGTTGGGCTATGTTTATGGTTCACACAGCGGACGCATATGACAACGCTGTGACCAACGGCTACTTCCTGTACGCGTCGCTTTCAAGCAACGCTGCTGGTTTGGCAGCAGTTGGTATCGACGACGATCCTAACGATGATGAGTGGTGTGATTCTGAGAATACTTTTGACGGCGCCCTCGCTGATCTGACATTGATCTCTGGGGATCTTTGGGTTTGTGTCGCTTCGGAAGGGTATGCCGCCAAGCCAGTGACCCTCACGGTCACCGTTGGCTCGCTCACGTACACGCGCAAAATCGGCTTCATCGGCGCGGTCGCATCGTTGGCCCTCACGGGTCCGTCGGCGATCGCATCGGTCGGGACCGACGCCCTCGACGCTGACTACGACGGGATCACCCCGGAAGTTTGGGGCGACGCGTTCGTAGTCGTGGCGAAGGACTCTGCAGGCAACATCATCGGCAACGGTGGTGGTGAGCCGATGGCCTATGACTCGAACGGAAACGTAAAAGACACCAAGCGCGATTACTGCAACAGCGCAATCGCCGATACGTGGGGCTGCTGGAACTGGGCAGCAAACTGGATCGACGATACTGAGCATGATGGCAATATGGGCCAGGCGGGCGCGTCGCACTGGGTGCTTGACACCGGTGACGACGACGGTAAGGGCATCAGCTTCGTCGTGGCGGACGGCGCGGGCATTTCGCTCTCGCAGTTCACCACGAACGAGGATGGCAGCGACTCGTACGCCGATTCTTGCGACGAAATCACCGACGAGTACTACACAGACTTCAACGATGAGGGATGTGAGGTAAGCGACGGGGCTGACAGCTATGCCTTCGCCGAGCCGGCCAACGGTGCGTACAACGTGCCAGGCGGACTCTGCGATGAAAACTCGGCCGGCGAGACCCGCAAGATTCACGTGGTCGACAACGCGACGGGTGTCGTTTCGTCGAATACGATCACCGTTGCCTGCGTCGAGTACGATGTGAAGTTGACGGACGTTACCGCCAGCGGCACCTCGGTC
>JBPCTG010000015.1:0-10829 GCA_051006395.1 Candidatus Limnocylindrus sp. | reverse complement strand
GGAGCTCTACAAGAACCCTGAGCTCGGCTTCCTCAGTGCCCGTACCGAAATGGCCGGCCGAACGATCACGGTGATCCAGTACTGGAAGTCATTTGATGCACTTGAGGCGTACGCCTCGAACAGTGAACGGAAGCACCGACCAGCATGGACCGCCTTCTACAAGCGATCGACACGCGGCACAGGTGCTGTAGGGATCTTTCACGAGACGTATGTGGTGCGTCCTGGCGAGGTGGAGTCGCGTTTTGTCGACATGCCTGCCGATTTCGGGCTGGGCGCTGCTGTGGGCAATGTGCCTGTCGGCCCGCGCACAGAGTCAGCCAGAGAGCGCAAGGGGTAGGGCGACCACCCCACCCAAGGGGTTTGATTGTTGGGTTTGGTAAGTGGGTACGCGGAACGGCGACGCTGGCACTCCTCATGATGAACTGGCGGCTGCACATCGCCCCATCCAAGTGATGAACGATCACGCACATGCACCTTGTTGACGTGTTCACCCACCGACGGGGTGATTCAGATTATGTGGTCGTTGGTGGAGTGCTCACCGGATACGTGTCGAGGTCCCAGAGCGCGGCCATCGGGAGCTCGCGAACGGTCTGCTCTGCCGCCGCAATGTCGCTCGCGTGTACTTCGATGAACACCTTTCGCCTTGGTGGCGGAGCGATGTGGATGAAGCCGATGCGACCAGTTCCATGAAGGGCTTCGGCAGCGGCTCGCTCCGCTGGTACGAGCGCGCCGATGGACTCTTCAGTAGTGTTTGGCTTGAAGGTGCACACAACGACGAAATTCGACATGTTGGCTCCAGTGGGTCCTGGGCGTCCATCTGGGCCCTCGTGCACACCTTAACACCCAACGTTCGAGTGGTTTTATCGGCAGACTCACACTTGCCGCGATAGGATTGCCAGCCATGATCACGCGCTTGTACTACGGCTGGGTGGTTGTCGCCGCGACCTCGGCCGCATTGCTCTTCGGCGCGGGAATCCGCGTTGTTCCCGGGGCATTCTTGCTCGACATGGCGATCGACACCGGTTGGTCGCGCGCCTCGCTCTCCCTTGCCGCAGGCATCGGACTCTTGGTGTATGGATTCACCGGCCCCGCCGCGGGGTCGCTGATGTTGCGGATCGGATCGCGACGCGTGGCGACGATCGCGCTGCTCGTGACAGCCACGGCGCTTGGCTTGAGCAGCCTCGCGGTGGAGGAGTGGCAGCTCACCCTCACCTTTGGCCTCCTCTCTGGCATCGGCACAGGAATGATCGCGAGCGTCCTCGGCGCCGCGGTAGCGAGTAGATGGTTCATCCGCCACCGTGGTTTTGTGGTGGGCATCTTTGGTGCGGCGTCGAGCGCCGGACAGCTGCTCTTCTACCCCCTCCTCACCGCAATGGTCGAAGGATCCGGGTGGCGCGCTGGCGCCCTTAGCCTCGCCATCGCCGCTGCACTGCTCGCGATTCCCATCGCGCTCATGATGCGCGACGACCCCTCGGACCTCGGCCTCTCACCGCTCGGCGAGAGCGCGGCCGAGCGCCGCGTGGAGCGCACCGCCGAGGCTGGAACGATGCGCCGCGCCGCCAAGACGCCGACCTTCTGGCTCCTTGCTGGAACGTTCTTCGTGTGCGGGTTCTCGTCGAACGGCGTGGTGGGTCAGCACTTCATTGCCCACGCGGTCGACCATGGCTTTACCCCTGGCGTAGCCGCCGAGGCGCTCGCCCTCATGGGGCTCTTCAACTTCTTCGGCACGATCGCTTCGGGATGGCTTACCGATCGCATCGATCCGCGTAGGCTGCTTTTCGTCTACTACCTCTTCCGCGGTGTGAGCCTGCTCACCCTTCCCGCGATCCACGACTCGCTTGGCATTGTGGCCTTCGCGGTGCTCTTCGGCGTCGACTACATCGCCACCGTGCCACCCACGATCGCGCTCACCGCTGACACCTTCGGGCGGCGCAACGTCGGGGTGGTCTACGGCTGGATCTTCGCCTCGCACATGGTTGGTGCAGCGATCGCCGCGTGGGGTGCCGGGGTGATTCGCGACGACATCGGAACGTACGCACCCGCATTCATCGGCGCCGCGATGCTCGCCGGCCTCGCGAGCCTCGCGGCCTTGTTGATTCGGCGACCCGCTATCCGCGCGGCGTAATTTTCGCGTCGCTCGCGGCGACGACCGTTGCAGTGCGCCCGGGCGCCGACTGCTGCCCCCAGTACAGGTTCGTGTGCGCGATCACGAGCGCAGGAGTTGGTGCGCCCCACTCGCTCAGGTCTTCCGTCGTGTGTGCATCGCCGACCAGCGTGACGTCGTAGCCGCGCGTAAAGGCACCGTGGATCGTGGAGCGAATGCAGGCGTCGGTCTGCGCGCCGGTGACGACCAGGTGGCCAACGCTTGCGGCGGCCAGGACCTGCTCGAGGTTCGTGCCCTCGAATGAATCGCCGAAGGTCTTGTGCACGAGCGGCTCGCCCTCGAGTCGCTGCAGTTCGGGCACGTAGTCCCAGGCAGGGCTCCCCTGCGCAAGCTGCGCATCGGAATGTTGCACCCACACTACTGGCACATTCGCGGCGCGGGCGCGATCGATCAGCGAAGCGATGTTCGCGATCACCGCGTCGCGGTGGTACGCGCCGCCGACCACGCCAACCTGCACGTCGATCACGAGCAGGGCGCGATTCGGGCGATCCGCGAGCGTCGTCATGCGCCGGTAACCCCGCGCACGTTTTCCTGGTAGGTCCACACGTCGACCGCATCGAGGTCGATCGCATCGATGCCGTGCGCGGCGAGGGCGCCGGCGATCTGGGCTCGGTGCTCCGTTGCGTGGTGAACCGCTTGGTTCACGAGCGTCCAACGCGGTACCGCAAGCGCCTCGCCAGAGAACGAGGTCCACGCGATCACCTGCTCGCCTGGCTGCCCGGCTGCGTGTCGCAGGCGGGCATCGGCTTCGGCGAGTGCCGCGCCGAGCGCCGCAATCTCTCGTGCCGTGGTTGGCATCTCACGCTTCTCGGCGCGCGGGTCGCCATGGAGTCGCTGTGCGTAGTTCTCAGCTGCGGTGACGATGTGGTGGGCAATCGCGGCAACACTCCACTCGCTCCCGGGTGCAGTGAGCGCGAGCGACGCGTCAGGGAGGTTTGCCAGTCTGGCAAACACGTCGGCGTTCGCCCACGCCATATGGCCGAGGGACCGGTCGAGGGTCTCGTTCATTGCGTTCATCTCACCTCCTCTTGGTGCGCCTGGTCGGCGCGCAAGAGGATCTTAGACGACGCGACCTACGGGTTGAGGTCCTCGACCTCTCCCGACGACAAGAAGACGATGTCTTCGGCGATGTTGGTGACGCGGTCGCCGATACGCTCGAGGTAGTGCGCGGCGAAGAGCATCGCCGTGCCCGCGTCGACCTTGGTCGAATCGTCGCGCATCTGCTTCAGCGTCTCATCGAAGAACGTTCGGTAGCTTCGGTCGACCTCGTCGTCGAGGCCGGCAACCCTTCGGGCAGCGACGTCGTCGGCATCGACGAGCGCGCGAATGATCCCGCGAACGAGATCCGCTACCTGCACGCCGAGTTCGGAGAGTCGATTCCCGTGTTCGATGGGGGGGAGCGGGGCGATGCGACGCGCCTGCTTGGCGACAGAAGAGGCATGATCACCCATGCGCTCGAGCTCGTAGGCAACGTGATCGAGGGTGAGAAGGTAGCGAAGGTCGCGGGCGACCGGCCCCTGCATGGCAATCGCCTCAGCAATGAGTTGTGTTGCGCTGCGCTGCAGTTCGTTGATTGCGCGGTCAGACTCGATAACCTTCTGAGCCGCAGCGATATCGCGTGAGTTCAGCGCGGCGATTGCGGAGCGAATCTGTTCCTCAACAAGGCCGCCCATCCGAAGTACGCCCTCTTTGATCTCTTCGAGGGAGCGATCGTATGAAGATCGGATGCCGTGCGGAGCTGGCAGCCCACCCTTGGCGGTGTTCGTCTCTCCGTTTGATTCGTTCATCGATGCCCCCTACGTGCGGATTAGTTCCCAGCATCATAGTGAAAGAGGGGGGTCACCGCACTATTCGTCGCACGTAAACAGCGTGTTTACGGGGCGCTACGTTGCCTCAGCGCGGAGGACGTAGCCTGTGCCACGCACCGTTTGCAGGATCTTTGGGTCTGCTGGGTCTTTCTCAATCGCCTCACGCAGCGCATGCACGTGCACGTCAACCGTGCGCGTTTCACCAGGGAAGTCGGTCCCCCACACCCTCTCGAGTAGCTGTTCACGCGTGAAGACTCTCCCTGGATTCTCGATGAAGAAGGCGAGCAACAGAAATGCGCGCGGCTTTACCGGCAGCACGTCGTCGCCGCGCAAGATGCGGTGCCCGGAGAGATCAACCTGCACATCTCCGATCCTCACGAACTTTCCTGGGGCCGATCCTGCAGACTCGCCGCGTCGAAGCGCCGCGCGAACGCGCGCAGAGAGCTCTCGAAGGCTGAATGGCTTGGTGACATAGTCGTCGGCACCAACCTCGAGCCCGAGCACCTTGTCGGCCTCGGCATCTCGGGCGGTGAGCAAAATAATCGGCACCGCAGACTCTGCGCGAATCACGCGACAGATCTCTATGCCCGAGATGCCTGGGAGCATCACGTCGAGCAAAACGAGGTCGGGGAGCTCGGCGCGAAACGTTGTCAGCGCTTCCGCGCCAGTGGCCGCCGAAACGACGTGATACCCGTCTGCCGTGAGCGCTTCGGCCACAGTTGTCCGAATCGTGGGCTCGTCGTCAACGACGAGGATCGTGCGGGTCTTCATTTGAGGAGAATAGTATAGGCTCGGTGACCCCCCGGCTGAGGCAATTCGGCAGCGGCGGGAAAGGAGGGCGCGTGGAACTTCTCTACATCATCACTGGCGTTGCGCTTCTTGCCGCAACGCTTTCGGTGCGCAGTGCTGCACGGGCGCGCGCGGAGCTGCAACGCATTAGCGACGAGGTTGCCCTCCCTAATGCAACCGATGTGGTGTCAACGGAGGATCCTGTGAGCACCATTCGGGCCATATCGCAAATGGCAGCCGCCTCCGATGCCTCGGCGGCGGCGGCGCAAGACGAGCTGAACTCTCTGCTCGCTGGAATCGACCTTGGCGTCGTGTTGGTCTCTGCGGATGCACGCGTGACCTCGGCAAACGCTGCTGCGCATCGGATCTTCGAGCGACCTGAAGGCGCAATGGAGGGGAGGCCGCTGATCGAAGCGCTTGCCGACCTTCCTGCATTTGAGTTCTATCGCGACGGCGCGAGCCTGCCAAAGAGCATTGAGCTTGAAGGGAGCCGCGGCAAGAGCCGGGCACTCTCGGTGCTCGAAGCTCCTGGTGGCGGTCGCTGGCTGCTGGCGCAAGACACCTCTGAGGTCGTTCGGCTTCGCCGGATCCGTACCGAGTTTGTCGACAATCTGTCGCATGAGTTGCGCACTCCGATCACCACGATCGGGCTTCTCTCTGAATCGCTTGGAGTTGTGGCGCGAGCCGATGCGACAACGCCGACGCGTCTGCGTGAAGGGATCGCGACAATCGAGGCTGAGACGCAGAACCTCGGCCAGATGGTCGCTGAGTTGCTCGACCTCGCGCGAGTTGAGAGCGGCGTCGGCATGGAGTTCGACGAAGGGGTAGACCTAGATGCGCTGGTGAGCACCGCCGCGCATCGCCTACTTCCATTTGCCCAGAACGAAGGGGTGTCAATTGAGATCGCGCCGTCAGCGGGCATTCCGACACCCATCCGCGCCAACCCCAACCGGCTCGCTCAGGTGATCGTGAACCTCGTCCACAACGCCGTGAAGTTTTCGTCGCGTGGTGGGACCATTTGGATCAATACGGTCTGGGATCCCGATCAGGTTAGCGTTTCGGTACGCGATGCGGGCAGTGGTATTGCGCGCGCCGACCTCGACCGCGTCTTCGAGCGCTTCTACAAGGCGGACCGTGCGCGCACGAATCGCGGCGGCACCGGACTCGGCCTCTCGATCTCGCGCCACATCGTCGAGGCTCACGGCGGAACGATCCAGGCTGAATCTGAACTTGGTGGCGGGTCGACCTTTACGTTCATCCTGCCGCTACAGCGGGGGTAGTCGCGCCTACTCGAGCGGGGGCGGCCCCCCCGCAGCGACCCAGTCGCTTCCGAGCCGATCCAGTGTTGCTGGCCAGCTCCCTTCGGCTCGATCAATAACGCGATTGTCGTCGCTGGCACCACTTATTCCTTCAAGTGAGAGGATCGGCACGGCTGACGGATAGATCGAGGCGAGGAAGCGATCGATCGCCCACTCCAGCGTCGTTTGCGACTGGTCGGCGAGGCCGGAGTCGGCAAGCGTCGCCGCACACTCCGCAGCGCTGTCGCGGCACGATGCGAGACCATCGCCGATGCCGATCAGCGTCGCAGCGAGTGCCGTAAGTAAGTCGGGTGTCTCGAGCGCCGCAGCGTCGACCCACAGGCTGTACCCCTCTGGCGCATCAGCGTCAGCCGCGCTCACGGCGATTGAGCGAAGCCCCTTCACGCCGATCACGTCTCCATTTTGGTCAAATCCCTGCACGGCGCGTACGCCCCCGTCCCATGGGTGGGTGAGGAGTGCGTCGTAGCTGCCGTCGAAAAGGCCGATCGGGTCGTAGGGAGTGGAGAGATCTTCGGAGTAGATGAACGACACGCTATCGGCGCTAACCCCCGCCGCAGCAAGGGCTGCGGTGAGTGGCGCTTCGTCACCCAAGATGCCGTCGATCAGAATCGATTTTCCTGCGAGGTCGGCAACCGAGGCGACCTTCGACTTTGCTGGCACGACGATCTCGAAATCGCTGCGTGTTTGCAGGTGAGCAATGCGCACGAGGTTTGCCGCATCCGCACCAGCCTGGGTTACCGCCGTATTCGTTGCGACGAAGAGGTCGACGCGGTCACTCTCCGTCCGCGACAGGAACGGAGATTCACCCGGATACGGCGTCGTGTAGTCGAGAACGACGTTTGCCGCGGTGATGACCTCAGCCGCCTGCGCGTACACGAACGGTGCTGCGAGCGCACCAGGGAGGCCAGGAAGATGAACCATCACCGTCACCGGAACGGATGCGACGAGGTCCCCTGCGATCGAGGACGCGCCTGGCGACCCCTCGCCATCTAGCGGCGGTCGACAACCGATCGCGACGACCAGCGCCATGGCAGCCGCCCCGAGGCTGCGCCTCAACCGAATCTCCCGCTGACGTAATCCTCGGTCATCGGGTTCTTCGGCGCGGTGAAGATCTGCTTGGTGGCGCCTGCCTCTACGAGGTAGCCGCCGCGGTCCTCGCCCATGTTGAAGAACGCCGTTTCGTCGGAGACGCGCGAGGCCTGCTGCATGTTGTGGGTGACGATCACGATCGTGTAGTCGGTCGCGAGCTGTCGCACCAGCTCCTCGATCTTGAGCGTGGCGATCG
This sequence comes from Candidatus Limnocylindrus sp., assembly GCA_051006395.1. GTDB lineage: Bacteria > Chloroflexota > Limnocylindria > Limnocylindrales > Limnocylindraceae > Limnocylindrus. Next base: position 3,464 of record JBPCTG010000015.1, on the reverse strand, counting down.
GATCGAGCGCGGAGCACGGCTCGTCCATGAGGATTACCTCAGGCCGCACGGCAATCGCGCGGGCGATGCAGAGTCGCTGCTGCTGTCCGCCGGAGAGCGAGGTACCAGGCTGGCGCAGCTTGTCGCGGACCTCATCCCAGATCGCCGCGCGCTTGAGGGAGTCCTCCACCACGCCCTCGATCTCCGAGCGCGAGGCGGTCCCGGCGAGGCGCAATCCGCTCGCGACGTTCTCGAAGATCGACATGGTGGGGAAGGGGTTCGGCTTCTGGAAGACCATGCCGATGACCCGACGCACCCGCACAGCGTCGATCTCAGGTGCATACAGGTTGACCCCATCAAGCATGATCTGCCCCTTGAGTGTGGCGTCGGGGATCGTCTCGTGCATGCGGTTGATCGAGCGCAGGAGCGTCGACTTGCCGCACCCCGACGGGCCGATGAAGGCGGTGACGCTTCGTGGCTTGATGTCGATCGAGACGTTGTTCACGGCGCGGAACGAGCCGTAGAAGACCTCTACGTCGCGGAGCGAGAGGCCGGTCCCAACGTTGGTGTTGGCGTTCTGGTCAGTCATCACGCCACCTTCGATGTGATGGAGCGACCGCGCACGGCCACGTTCAACACGAGGGCGATGGCGAGCAAGATTAGCGCGGTCGCCCATGCCTGGCCGATGCTCCGCGAGTCGGCCGCATTGGAGTACTGGAAGATGACGATCGGCATGGCGTTCATCGTAGTGCCGAAGTCGAGAAAGTTCGCGGCATTCGTTCCACGTGCGGTAAGGATCAGCGGCGCCGTTTCACCAAGGCCGCGGCTGAAGGCGAGGACCAGCCCGGTGAGGATCCCTGAGAAGGCGGTCCTGCAGGTAATGAAGAGCGTTGTCTTCCAGACCGGAATGCCGAGGGCGAGCGATGCCTCTTTGACGCCTTGCGGCACCAGTCGAAGCACCTCTTGGGTGGTGCGCATGAGCACAGGGATCATCAGGATCGAGAGCGCGACGATCGCCGCCCAACCAGAGAATCCGAGGACTGGCACCAGCACGAGATACGCGAAGAGCCCGGCGATGATGCTCGGCACGCCGAGCATGATGTCGATGAGCAGCTCGCCGGCAGAGGCGATGCGACGCGGCGCGTATTCCGACAGGTAGATCCCGGCGACCACCCCAATCGGTGCCGAAGCGAGTAGCGCTGCAACGCTCAGCTGCAGAGAACCGATGATCGCGTTTTGGATTCCAGGCTCTTTGTCGAGCGGATTGTTCAAGAAGAGCGTAATCCCAAGCCAGGGGATCGCTTTGAGGGTGACAAAGAGCATGAGCGCGATGAGGGGCGCGACTGCGATCGCCGCCGCAGCGCGCATGAGGAGGATCGCCACGCGATCAGCGCGTCGTCGTCTCTGTTCCCCTGCGGCGGGAGTGCGCAGCGACGCGGCAAGGCTCATCGCTTCCCCCTTGCTGACACCACGCTGCGTCGCGCGATCATCCGCACTGCAATGCTGAGTCCTAGGGATACCAGGTAGAGGCAAAGCCCGAGCGCGGCGAGGGCGGCGTACTGGATCGGGCCACTTGCCTCACCGAAGGTATTGGCAATCTTCGAAGCGATCGTCTGGCCCGGAAGGAAGAGGCTCCCTGGAATGGCGTCCGCGTTGCCGATCACCATGGTGACCGCAATCGTTTCGCCGAGGGCTCTACCGAGCGCGAGCAAGACGCCGCCGACGAGTCCAACGCGCGCCGCCGGCAAGATGATGTCGCGAATCGTCTCCCAGCGAGTAGCACCCATACCGATGTACCCCTCGCGCAGCGATACTGGCACCGACCGGATCACCTCCCGGCTCACCGCGACGACCATCGGCAGGATCATGATCGCGAGCACGAACCCTGCTCGAAAGATGCTGTCAGAAGCGGGAGAGGTCGGGTCTTCGCTGAAGATTGGGATCACCTTACCGACGCTCGAAGCGATCCACCATTCAATGGAGTCACGAATGCGCAGCGAAAGGTCGCCGACCGCCCAGAGGCCGATCACCACAGAGGGGATCGCAGCGATGAGCTCAACGATGAAGGCAAGCGTTGCAGAGAGTCGGCGCGGGGCGAGCTCGACCAAGTAGATCGCTGCAGCGATGCCGATCGGAGCGGCGATGACGATAGCAATAACTCCAGTTGCGATCGTTCCGTAGATCATTGCTGCTGCGCCATAAATGTCGAGTGTCGAACCATCAGCCTGCGCGACACCGGTCAGCCAGTTCTGTTCGGTGAGGAAGGTGAGAGGGCTCTGTTGGCTCCAGAGCGGGAGCGAGGTGAAGAGCAGAGTGCCCGCAACGCAGAGCGCGAGAGCGGCCGCGGCGATGAGCCCGACGGTCATTGCTGCGCGGAAGAGCTTGTCGGCGCTGAGACCTGATCCCGATGCGAGCTTTTGGCTCAGTGACATGGCTCCCTTTCGTGGCGGTCTGCTGGCGGGCTGATGATAACGGCTGAGGGGCGGGAACTTCCCCGCCCCTCAGCCAGCTCAGTCAAACTGAGCAGTGAAGATCACGGCCAGACGGGTGTCCCGTTGTACTTGATCTTGTGGAGCTCTGCGATCGCCGCATTTCGCACGGCGGTTGGGAGTGCTACATACCCGTTGTAGAGGAAGGTCGAGCCCTGGCCGGTGGTCAGCGCCCAATTGAGGAAGCTGACGAGACCCTGGACCTGGCCCTTATCTACGCGCGAGTAGTCCGTATAGAGCATCAGCCACGAGTAGCCGACGATCGGATACGACGTGGTGCCGCTGGCGTACACCGGCTGCACGAAGGCGGCACTTGGGTTGATCGGATCTTCGGCCGCGGCTGCCTTTGCGAGGGCGGCAACAGTGCCGGCCGCGCTCGGCTTGAGGTAGGCGTAGGCGCCCGCTCCGTTCTTGCTCTTCGTGCAAATCGCAGCAGTGCTCAACGCATACTTCTTCGCATACGACCACTCGACGTACGAGATCGTCAGGTTCGTGGCCTTGACGAACGGTGCAATGCCGCCGTTTCCGGACTTGCCGATGATCGGATCAGCACCATTTGCGGTGCGGATGCCCGCGAAATAGGTGCCAGGTGCAGTCTTCGTTGGGGCGAAGGTGCCGGCAGCGTCATTGAAGTTCGCCTCGCCCGCGGCAAAGTTCGACTGCATGCCGCAGTTCTTCTGCGCGGCTGCGGCTGCCTTACCGAGGTACGAGGTGAACACGTACGTGGTGCCAGAACTGTCCGAGCGCCCGACGACCTGGATCTTCTGTGCCGGGAGCCCCGTGACGCCTGGGTTCAGCTTCTTGATCTTTGCGTCGTTCCAAACCTTGATCTGACCCGAGAAGATGCCGCACAGCACCTCTCCGTTGAGTCGTAGCGAAGCCTTCACGCCGCCCTTCTTGAGGCCATCGACGCGGTAGACGACCGCGAGCGGACCGGAGATTACTGGGATCACGGTGTAGTTTGAGCCAACGCTCGACGCAGCGATCGCACTTCGA
>JBPCTG010000014.1:0-11586 GCA_051006395.1 Candidatus Limnocylindrus sp. | reverse complement strand
ACCGAGTCGCGCTGAGCCGATGCTCACCCCGAACGACCGCGGAGGGCGATTCGGCGCAATGTGCACGATCTCGGTTGACCCGCCGCCGATGTCGATCACGACGAGCGACTTGGAGCGGTCGTGCGGGTGACGCAGGCCAAGGACGGTGAGGAGCCCCTCCTCCGCATGTTCGAGAACGGCAACCGTCCCTTCAAATCGCGACGAGATTCGGCGAATGGCCTCGACTCGGTCATCGGCGCGGCGAAGTGGCTCCGTTGCCACCACTGCGAAATCCTCGGCGCCGGCGCTCATGGCCTGCGCCCGGACGCCGGCAAGCACCTCGCCGAGCTCGGCGGCTGGGCCCTTACCGATCTCGCCTCGGTCAGCAATCAGCGCGCCAAGTTGCAGTGAATGCGAAGCGTCGATCAGCGGCTCGACACGCTCTCCATCGGTGACCGCGACGAGGAGGTGCGTCGAGTTTGAACCAATATCCGCGACGCCGAAGATCCTTGGCGCCAGGGCGAAGCTTCTCTTGCTGCGGCCGGCAAGGGCCTTTTTTTCGGTCGCGCTTCGAGCTGGCATGGAGTGATCCTAACTGGAGTAGGATACGGGCGCATCGACATCCAACCGTGATCGCGAGACTCTAGCGAGGAGACAATATGCCAAACAACTCCAACGATCGAGAGCGCTCAGTCTTCCTCGTGCGGCATGCGGATGCTGGCGACCCGAGTGAATGGATCGGTCCAGAATCCCAACGTCCACTCAGCGAGAAGGGGATCAAGCAGGCGTCGCGCCTGGCGGCGGTGCTCCTCGACTCTAAGCTGCATCTTGATTCCATCCGCACGTCACCTGCTCGACGCTGCGCTGAAACGGCTGCGATCCTCGCTGCTGCTCTTGATGTTGAAGCAGCGGTCGACGAGCGCCTCGCCACCGGGCCGGGCCTTGCGCAGCTTCATGAACTATTCGGAGAGCGCGGAAAGATCAGCAAGCTGATGATCGTCGGACACGAGCCACAGCTTGCGGCGCTGGTTGCCGGGCTCACTGGAATCCGCAACATCTCCATCGAAAAGGGGGCGGCGATTCGGATCGATCTCTCCCGCGAGATTGCCGAGGGAGCCGGACGGCTCGTCTGGTTCGCGCCCCCGGCGCTCTTCCGCGCCCCAAAGCGCGACCGCTAGCGGCGTCGCTCCGCGCTAGCTTCGCAGGACAGAGTTATCGGCGTCGAGCCGCGGCGGATATCCGGCAGCGAGAAGGTCGCGCTCGATCTTGGCACGATCCGCGTTTCGTGCCGCCACGATCGTTGACAAAAGTGCGTCGAGCGCGAGGATGGTGCGCTCGCCGGTGGTGCGATTCGTTAGCTCCGCGCCCCCTGCGTCGAGCGAGCGTGGGCTGATCGTCGCCATCCAGGGGGCGCCCATGAGTTCCGCATCGGCGAACTTGACCCCTGGCGTCTCGTCGCGATCGTCGATGAGCGCCTCAACCCCCGCCGCCTCGGCGGCGTCTTCGAGCGCCTGCGCGGAGGCGTCGACGCGCGGATCCTTCTTCGCTGAGAGGAGCGCGACCTGCACGTCGAACGGGGCGACAACCGACGGCCAGGCGAGCCCCTTCTCGTCGTGGTGCGCTTCGGCGATGCAGGCGACGGCACGCCCTACGCCGATTCCGTATGAACCCATGATGATCGGGTGAGTCGTCCCTGACTCGTCGGCGAAGGTTGCGCCGAGCGCCGCGGTGTAGCGCGTTCCCAGCTTGAAGATGTTCCCCACCTCGATACCGTGGGCGATGCGCAGCGGTTTACCGCAGGCGACGCAGGGGTCGCCTCCCTTCGCCGAGGCGATGTCGGCCACGATGTCCGGTGTGAAGTCGCGCGGCACGTTGACGTTGCGCAGGTGGAACCCATCCTTGTTCGCGCCGGCTACGAGGTTCGGTGATGCGGCGACTAGGTCGTCAACGACCACGACCGCCCCCTTCGCGCCGATTGGTGATGCGAATCCAGGGACCATCCCAGCTGCGCGAATCTCCTCCTCGCGAGCGGGACGCAGGTCGCGTCGCTTGATCGCGTTCGTCAGCTTCGTCTCCTCCACATCATCGTCACCGCGAACGATCGCAACGATCAAGCGCCCCTCGCCATCGGCGAAGAAGACCGCCTTCGCGGTCCGCTCTGGGCCAACCTTCAGTTGCGCGGCGAGCGCTGCGATTGTGTCGGCGTGCGGGGTTGCCACCTCTTCGAGTGGGAGCGCCGCCTCGGCGGCTGGCGTTGGCTTGCGCACCACCGCGACCTGCCTGTTCGACGCGGCGCCGCAGCCATCGCAGATCGCCAGCGCGTCCTCGCCGAAATCCGAGAAGGCCATGAACTCGTGCGCCTGGGAGCCGCCCATCATCCCCACGTCGCTTGCGACGGCGATCGTCTTGAGGCCAAGGCGCGCGAAGATGCGCGTGTAGGCGTGATAGTAGCGTGCGTACGAGCGATCGAGCCCCGCCTCGTCGCGATCGGCGGAGTAGGCGTCTTTCATGGTGAACTCGCGCACGCGGATCAGACCGCCGCGCGATCGCGGCTCATCACGCCACTTCGTTTGGAAGTGATAGACCTGCTGCGGGAGCTGGCGCCATGAGCTGACGAGCTTGCGCAACAGATCGGCAACGACCTCTTCGTGGGTCATTGCAAGGACCATGTCGCGATCTCCGCGATCCTTGAATCGGCCCATCTCTGGACCGATCTGGTCGTAGCGCCCTGTCTCGCGCCAAAGGTCGGCTGGGTGCACCACCGGCATGAGCATCTCCTGCCCGTCGATGGCGTTCATCTCTTCGCGGATGACCTGGGTGACGCGCTGGTTGACGCGCATGCCGAGGGGGAGCAGCGAGTAGATTCCAGCGCCGAGCGGGCGAATGTATCCGGCGCGCAAGAGGAGGCGATGCGATGGCATCTCCGCGTCGGCCGGGTCCTCGCGCTGCGTCGTGACGAAGAGGTTGCTGATGCGCATGGGTGGATCCTAGCAGCGGCGCTCAGGGACCCAGCCCTATGGTCGACTGGCTCAGGCAGCGCTCAGGCGGGCGTCAGGCTGTGCGCAGGCGGGCGATCGCAGCGTCGATACGGGAGAGGAGCGCCGCGCCCCCAAGGAGGCGCATCGAGTCGAAGAGCGGCGGCGTCGCGGTGCGCCCAGTCGCGGCGACGCGCAGCGCCATGAAGAGGTCACCAGCCTTCCAGCCCGCCGCCTCCGCGACACCGCGTAGCTTTGCTTCAAGCGGGTCATCGGCCCCAAGCAGGAGCGGCTCCCCCTCGCCGATCCCCTCGGCGAGGATCGGACGCGCCGCCTCGAGCCCGGCAATCGTCGTGGCAGCATCCCAACGCTTCGGCACGAGCAGCGCCGGGTCGTGCTCAACACGATCAGTAAAGAGAAAGTCGGTAAGCGGGATCGCCGCCGAGAGCAGCTGGATTCGCTCGCGAATGATCGGCAGCAGCTTCGCAAGTTCGGCGTCGCTCGCGGCGCGAGCGATGCGACCGTCTGCCGCAGCGGCGTCGTAGAAGGGACGGAGTCGCAGTAGCAGTTCGTCGACGGGGAGCTTGCGAATCCACTGGCCGTTGATCCACTCCAGGCGGACGCGATCGAAGACAGCGCCGGCCTTCTGCACATGCTCAAGATCAAAGCGCCCCTGCAACTCATCCATCGAGAGGATCTCGTCCTCACTCCCCGTGGACCAACCGAGAAGAGCCAGGAAGTTGATGAGCGCCTCTTGCAAAAAGCCCTCGGCCCGATAGTCGGCGAGCGCCGTCTGGCTCTTGCGCTTGCTCATCTTCGTGCGATCGGGATTGAGGATGAGCGGAAGGTGCGCGAATCGTGGCAGCGGCACGCCAAGTGCCTGGAAGAGCAGGATGTGCTTCGGCGTGTTCGAGAGGTGATCCTCGCCGCGGATCACGTGGGTGATCCCCATGTCGGCGTCGTCGACGACCACGGTGAAGTGGTAGAGCGGCGATCCGTCGGCGCGCAATATCACCAGATCGCCACCGAGCGCCTCGGAGTCAATCTCAACACGGCCGCGCACGAGATCGTCGATCACCACCGCGCCAGCGGGAATCCGGAAGCGCAGCGCCGCAGACTCGCCTGCGGCGACGCGCTTGGCAGCTTCGGCCGGCGCGATCTTGCCGCAGCGACCGGAGTAGCGCGGCGGAAGCTTGCGCGCCTCGCGCGCCATGCGCTCGGCGTCAAGTTCGGCAGCGGTGCAGAAGCAGTGGTAGGCAAGATCCTTTGCAAGGAGCTCGGCGGCTACTTCGCGATAGCGCTCGCCGCGCGCGCTCTGTCGATACGGTCCGTGCGCCCCGATCTCTCCCCCATCACCGCGCACCCCTTCGTCGGCTTCAAGGCCGAGCCAGCGCAACCCCTCAAGAATGTCGCGCTCGAAGTCGGTCGATGAGCGTGCAACATCGGTGTCCTCGACGCGCACTATGTACGTGCCGCCGTGGCGTCGCGCGTAGAGCAGGTTAAAGAGGGCGGTTCGCGCCGTTCCAATGTGGAACGGCCCGGTCGGACTCGGTGCGATGCGAACGCGCATCAGTGTTGGGGACTCACTCATTCCTAGATCGTACCCCGCCGAAAGAGAATCGCCGCGATGCGGGCAAGGAGCCCCGGTCGATCGGTGCTGCTCGGCGCGGCGCGCGACTCCGAATCCGACCCGTCGCCTTGGAGTGAATCGCCGCTAGGGCGCGAGCTACGCGGATCACGTCGCACGGGGCGTCGACCACGAGCGCGGTACTCGGCGCCGTGCCGTCGCGGGTCGGCGTACTCCTTCGGGTTCACCGTCCAATAGGTGCCAGAGTTCGGGCCGACCCAGCCTGCGCCGTCCCAGACCGGATCACCCGCGTAGGGCTCGTCGGGGTAGGTGGTTGAGCCAGGAGTGGCGCGCGGCGGCGCATCGGGAGTCGCGCTGCGTTGCGCGCCCTCGCGGCGACGACGAATCGGCGGCGGCGCATGACGTTGCGACGAGGCTGCCGGGGGCGGTGATGCAACATGCGCACGGGGGCGCGGGCCATGGCGACCCGCCGCAGCGGCCTCGCCAAGCGCCGCCTCATACGCGGCGCTAAGCCGCGCGAAGAGAGCTGGATCGGCTGCGCGACGATTTGACGGAGAGAGATCAGGGTGCAGCGATTTTGCGCGGCGGCGATACGCCGCCTTTACCTGCTCAACGGTCGGCGATGGCGAGAGTTCAAGGAGGCGCCACGCCTCCGGAAGCTGCATTAGCGGCGCAGCGCGTCGAAGGCGGCGCTCGGACGCAGCGTCGCGAGCGGCTCGCCGCCGCGCGGATCAGGCAGGCGTACGGTGCGATGCAGGCCAAGCGACGAGGCGCTCGCCACCGCGGCCCCGACGGCGGCCAACGCAGCAACCGTGGCGACGCGCCCAGAGCGCGCCGCGCCGTCGCCATCCTCCGTTTTCACGGCAAGGCCGATCCCCGGCGCGCCGACGAGGCAGAGCCCCTCGGCCCCCTGCTTTGAGACGACCTCCCCTTCGCCGCCGCGAATCAGGTCGGTGTCGAGAAAGCCACCCCCTGAAATGAGCCGCGGGTTCGCGATGGCGGCGGCGCGCACGCGAGTCAGCCCGCTGCGTAGCTCGGTGCGAACCGCCGCGTCGTGTGGATGTGCCCAGCGGCGCGCCCCCTCCGCTGCGGTGCGGAGCGGTACGGCGTAGGTTGGAATGGCACAGCCGTCGACCCCCCACGGTGCGGCATCAAGATCGACAGAGAGGAGCGCACCGACTACCGCGCGTAGCCGCTGCTGAACCGGATGGGCGTATTCGTCGTATCCGCGCGCGTCGACGCCGAGCGCCTTGGCGAGAAGCAGCAGCGAAAGATGTTGACCGGAGCACATGTGCTGCAGCAGGTCGCCAGCGCTCCCTGCGCGCAGTGGTGAGGGACGGCCATGCACCAGGAGCTCTGGATCCAATCCGTGCGCGGCGATCATCGCGCGCGCGACGGCCACATGCTCGTCGGCCCCCGCATGGCTCGCCGACGAGAGGGCGAGCGATACGTCATCGATCTCAATCCCCGCCTCGGTCGCTGCGAGCAGCACCGCTACTGCAGTGAAGGGCTTGATCGCGCTGCGCAGCGTGACGAGGCGATCGGGGTTGCCGAGCGACGCGATCAACTTGCCGCCGGCGCCGACCACCGCAACGTCGCCGCGATGTGCCGACTCAAGCACATCGCCGCGATGCAGCTCGGTGAGGATTGGTGGCGCCTCTCCTGCGCCGATCACTTCTGCGTGGCTCATCGCTCGCGCCGCTCGCTCAGGCGAGGCCGAGCGCCCGATCGACCTCCGTCAACCCGCGATCAATCACCTCAAATGCAAAGTCAAGATCCTCATCCGAGATGTTGAGCGGCGGATTGGTGAAGAAGCCATTCCAGCGCACGATCGTGTAAAGACCGTTCTCGCGGAAGAACTTGCCGAGCGCCACCATCTCGGGGACCGTCTGATTGAATCCTGCGATCGGCTCCTTCGTCTTTTGATCGCGCACGAGCTCGATGATGCCGAAGAGGCCGATGTTGCGGATCGGCCCGACGCACGGGTGCTTCGCCTTCATGCGCTCATGGTGCGCGCGCAGCCTCTTGCCACTCTCGGCGGAACGCTCAATGAGGTGGTCCTCTTCGTAGACCGCAATCGTCGCGAGCGCCGTGGCGCAGGCGAGCGGATGGCTGTTGTAGGTGAGCCCTGCGCCGAAGACCTTCTCGGCGAAGTGGTCGGCGATCTTGCGACGCATGCCGAGTGCGCCGAGTTGCACGTAGGCGCTCGTTAATCCCTTCGCCATGGTGATCATGTCGGGAACGACCCCCCAGTGGTCGACCGCGAACCACTTGCCGGTGCGGCCGAATCCCGCCATCACCTCATCGGCGATAAGCAGGATCCCGTGTCGATCGCAGATCTCGCGAAGCCCCTGCATGTAGCCATCGGGCGGGATCAGGATCCCGTTCGTGCCGACCACCGTCTCAACAATGATCGCGGCGACGTTCTGCGGCCCTTCGTACTTCAGGACCTTCTCGGTCTCGGCGAGTACCTCAGCGGCTGGGCGTGGCGACTCGGCGCCGAACTCGTGGAAGTCTGGGATGCGGAAGACTCCTGGCATGCCTGGCTCGGTGAACCAGCGTCGCGGATCGCCGGTGGCGGTGAGCGCGCCAGATGTGCCGCCGTGATACGAGCGGTAGCGGGCGGCGATCTTATGGCGGCCGGTGAAGAGGCGCGCGATGCGAATGCCGTTCTCAACGGCCTCGGCGCCGCCGTTGGTGAAGAAGAAGGCGTCGATGTCGCCGGGGCAGATCTCGGCGAGCTTCGCGCCGAGTCGTGCGCGCGGCTCTGTGGCCATGAAAGGGTTGGCGTAGGCCAGCTTCGCCGCCTGCTCGGTAATCGCAGCGAGCACTCGCTCATCGCCGTGGCCGATGTTGGTGCACATCAACTGGCTGTTGAAGTCGAGGATCTTGTCACCTTCGGGGGTCCAGAACCAGGAGCCCTTCGCGTGGTCGATCGGAATAGGATTGGCTCCAGCCTGCGCCGACCACTCGGTCATCGTGTGGCGCTTCGAGAGGGCGACGATCTCGGCGCCACTCATGCCTGTGGTTCCTTTGGCAGCCGTCCCAGCCATCAACCCTCCTCATCGCGCGCCTGTAACTCTGGCGCCCATCGTTGCTCCACCATACCGCTCACGCCGCACGTACAGGCCGCTGCAGCGCATGGCGCGCGACGAGATACGCACGAGTTGTGCGGCTCCAGCAGAATGCTCCCCATGGCAATGACGATCGAGGCGCTCGCGGCTCAGACCGCCCCCGCCGCCCTTAAGAACTACATCGGCGGGCGATGGGTCGATTCCGCAGGGAGCGAGCGACTGGTGGTGCCAAACCCGGCGACCGAAGAGCCACTCGCGCACGTGCCGCTCTCGACAGTGGCCGACGTTTCCGCCGCAGCGAAGGCGGCGCGCGCGGCCGCCGCCGATTGGGGCGAGGTGCCGCCCCCCGAGCGCGCCGCCTATCTCTTCACGCTGCGTGAGGCGCTCCTCGACAACCGCGACGCGCTAACCCGGCTCGTCTCGACAGAGAATGGCAAGGTCTACGCCGACGCCGCTGGCGAGGTGCGCCGCGGGATCGAGGTCGTCGACTTCGCCTGCGGGGCGCCGACGCTCCTCATGGGCCAGAACCTCGACCAAGTCTCGCGTGGCATCGACTCCGAGATGGTCCGCTTCCCCGTTGGCGTTGTGGCAGGAATCACGCCGTTCAACTTCCCGTTCATGGTCCCGATGTGGATGCTGCCGCTCGCGCTCGCCTGTGGCAACGCATTCATCCTCAAGCCGTCGGAGCGCACCCCGCTCTCGTCGCAACGAATCGTTGAGATTTGCGAAGAGGCGGGGATCCCGGCCGGCGTTGTGAACCTCGTGCACGGCGCCGTTGAGACCGTCACCGCGATCATCAATGAGCCCGAGATCGACGCGATCAGCTTCGTCGGCTCAGAGCGCGTTGCCCGGATCGTCTACGAGGGCGCAGCGAAGGCAGGGAAGCGCGTGCAGGCGCTCGGCGGCGCGAAGAATCACATCATCGCCATGCCCGACGCGGTGCTAGAGCAGAGCGTGCCGAACATCGCCGAGTCCGCCTTCGGCAATGCGGGACAGCGCTGCCTCGCAGGCTCGGTGCTGACCCTTGTCGGCGACGCCGACAAGAAGCTGCTCCCCCGCCTTCTTGACCATGTGACTTCGATCAAAATGGGGCGCGGCCTCGACGAAGGGGTCGGTCTCGGCCCGGTGATTCGTGGCGAGGCGCGCGATCGCGTGCACCGCCTCGTCGACGAAGGGATCGCCGCGGGTGGCGAGATGATCCGCGACGGTCGCGGAACTGGCCCGTCGAAGGGATTCTTCATCGGCCCAACGATCGTCGGCATCAACGCCGCATCGCCGCTCGCGCGCGAAGAGGTCTTCGGGCCGGTCCTCTCCCTCTTCCGCGCAAAGGATCTCGAAGAGGCGCTTCACCTCATGGCCACGACGAACGAATACGGCAACGCAGCCTCTATTTACACAGCCTCAGGTGGCGCCGCGCGCGAATTCAAGCGCCGCGCGACTTCAGGGATGCTCGGTGTGAACGTCGGCGTGGCAGCGCCGATGGCATTCTTCCCGTTCAGCGGTCGCCGCAAGAGCTTCTTCGGCGACTTGCACGCCACAGGTCGCGACGGGGTGGAGTTCTACACCACCAAGAAGGTCATCACCACCCGCTGGTTCTAGGTCTTGCCCTCGGTTCGATGAGGGCCAAAGCTAGATAAGGGTCAACAGCTCCTTCACCGCATCGGCTGACTTGGTGAATGCTGCTTGCTCATCGGGGGTGAACTTCACCTCGACAATGCGTTCGATCCCACCGGCGCCAACGATCACCGGAACTCCGACGAAGAGTCCCTGCACGCCGAATTCACCTTCGAGCAGCGCAGCACATGGGATCAGTCGGCGACGATCGAGGAGAATGCTCTCCACGACCTCGAAGGTTGCGGCGGCGGGGGCGTAGAAAGCGCTCCCCGTCTTCAGCAGCTCGACGATCTCCGCCCCACCGCTGCGTGTGCGCTGCACAAGCGCAGCAATGCGCTCGGCCGAGAGCATCTCGGGGAGCGGAATGCCGCCGACCGCCGAGTAGCGCGGTAGGGGAACCATGGAGTCGCCATGGCCGCCAAGCACGAATGCGCGAACGTCCTCGACGCTTACACCGGTCTCAAGGGCGATGAAGTGACGGAAGCGCGCCGAGTCGAGCGTCCCCGCCATGCCGATCACGCGCGACTTCGGGAAGCCCGACGCCGTGATCGCCACGTGGCACATGGCGTCGAGCGGGTTGGTGACAACCACGAGGATCGCGTCAGGCGAACGCTTCGCCGCCTCGCTCACCACGCCGCGCACGATCCCTGCGTTGGTGCTGATCAGATCATCGCGGCTCATCCCCGGCCTGCGGGCGATGCCGCTCGTGACCACGATCACGTCGGAGCCTGAGGTTTCGTCGTAGCTATTCGTGCCGGTGATGCGACCGTCATGGCCTACGACCGGCGCCGCCTCAGCGAGGTCGAGCCCCTTCCCCTGCGGCAGTCCCTCAACGATGTCGACGAGCACCACGTCCGCGAGCCCCGATTCGGCGATTCGCTGGGCCGTGGTGGCGCCAACATTCCCTGCACCGATCACCGTCACCTTGCGTCGCTGGATTCGTGCCATGTGGCCTCCGTTATCGACTCTTGCGCCGAACGCCGCGGGGCAAGGTGCCTCGCGCGCGTCTTCGCCCGCTCGTTTGACCCGATCCTACCGCTCCGCGCCGCGGGGCGAGACGCGTGCCCGAGTTCGTGCGCGAATTTGTGCGCGAGCCGAGGCGCAGGCGCAGCAGTGCAACGAGCGCGGTGCCGATAAGGACCGCCCCCATCACGATGTAGGCGGTCGGCACCCCACCAACGCGCCAATTGTCGAGGCGTAGCCCCTCAAGAAGGAGGCGGGTGCTGGCGTACCAGGCGAGTGCTGCGAGCCCGATGAGGCCAGGGGTGAGCGCACCGCGCAGCCGTTGCGCGAGCGCCGGCAAGAGGAGCGCCCCCGCGAGGCCAGAGAGCGACTCATAGAGGAAGAGCGGATGGAATCGCGTCGCCTCACCAATCGCGCTGCACGAGGTGTCGAGGGTACGGTGTGCGCAGTCGATCGCAAGACTCCACGGCAGATCCGTCGGCAGGCCGTAGAGCTCTTGGTTGAACCAGTTCCCCCAACGCGCGATCGCCTGCATCACCAAGATCGCTGGCGCGGCCACGTCAATCCAGCGCCATGGGTCCTGGCGCCAGCGACGCAGGATGATCGCGAGCGCGATCGTTCCGGTGATCAAGCCGCCTGGTGCACCGAGCCCCTCATATGGCGGGATGAGCGCGCCGATCGGATTCGCGGCATAGCGATCCCATGCGTCGATCACGTGATAGAGGCGACCCCCAGCGAGCGCGGCGATCGAGACGACCACGAGCCCGGTTGCGATGAGTTCGCTGTTCAGCATGCGGCGGCGCGCCTCACGCACCATGAACCGATATGCAACGAGAAGGCCAACCGCGTAAAGAAGTCCGTACCAGCGCACGGCGATAGGGCCGAGCTGGAGCAGGATCGCGTCGGGGGGCGTTGGGATCATCCTCGCCTGCTCCTCCCGGCGCTACACGTTGACGCCGATGAGGTTGCCCACAAGGTACGTGACGCCTGCAGCCGCAACGCCGATCCCGAGCTGACGGGCGCCCGAGTACAGCGCCGATCGGCCAGTGAGCAGGCTCACCGACGCGCCAACAGCGAAGAGCGCCAAGCCAGTCGCCACGATGGATGCGATCAACGCGGGGCCACCGCTGAGCAGAATGAATGGGACGAGCGGAACGATCGCGCCAACCCCAAAGGAGAAGAATGAGCCGATCGCCGCACCCCACGGTGAGCCGAGCTCTTCAGGGTCGAGGCCGAGCTCTTCACGTACGAGCGTCTCAAGGGCAACCTTCGGATCTGCCATCAGCCGCCTTGCGATGGTGTGCGCCTCTGCCTCAGGAAAGCCGCGGTGGCGATAGAGAGCGGCGATCTCCGCCTCTTCCTCTTCGGGCATCGCCTCGAGTTCGGCGCGCTC
>JBPCTG010000013.1:0-7155 GCA_051006395.1 Candidatus Limnocylindrus sp. | reverse complement strand
GCCGTGATCAACGCCGAGCACCCGTACTCCCGTCGCAGCGTCGATCGGCAATAGGTGGCCCGCCTTTCGATCGCCGTTGTTGACAATTGCGTCGAAGAGGGCGAGTGGGCGTAGCGCCTCGTCGGCGCTGTTCACCAGGCGAATCGCCTCCTCGACGCCGCGATGTTCTATCCAGAGTTGCACCGCCCCTTTGCCTGAGGGGCCATTGCGCAGGATCGTTGGCGGCACGACGTGCAGTCCGAGCGCTTCGCTCAGTTCGTACGCAGCGACCTCACGTGCGGCGAGGGTGCCGTCGGGAAAGTCCCAAAGCGGCTGCTCGCCACGTACCGGCTTATAGATCACGCGTAACGGCGCATCTCCGATTTCGCAGAGCAGGGTGAAGTTGCTCGCGTCGACGAGCTGACCCACCGGGCGCAGCTCTGGCGCGCCACGGAGAATCTCAAGCGCCTGCGCAGGTGCAATCGCCCCTGCGGTCGTGGGGAGTGGCTGCCCACGGAGCGGCGACGCGCTGCTCAGGCTGCGACGCTCAGCTCTCGTGCCTCAGTTGAGGAAGGCGGCTTTGCGGGCGCAGGTGTGACCGTTCGGGTCGAGCGGTGCGCCGCAGTTGGGGCAGGGTTGACGGCCGGCTGCTGCGAGCTGGAGCGCCTGCTCAGCGAAACGAAGGGCGGCGTCGACGGGGAGTGAGACCCGCAGCACGTCGGGGCCGGTCGACGCGTCGTTGATCGGGGCGGGCGCCTCGCTCGCCTCCTCCTCGCTCATGTCGTCGCGGAACTCCAAGATCAGGCGCTTTACCGATGGGTCCCAGGCGAGCGCGATGGTTCCGACGCGGAATGCAGGGTCGACCGGTTCGGCGAGCTCCGGGTTGCGCCGCCGCAGCGTCGGCGACTCTGGGGGCAACTCGACTGATCCACCCTCGCTGAGATCTTTGAGCATCTCCGCGATCCGTCGCGCGAGGATTGCGACCTGACTCTTCTCGACGATCACGGTTGCTGAGATCCCTCCACCGATCGCCTGCAGATGAAAGACGCGGCGCCCCGGCTCGCCGATGGCGCCAGCAATGAATCGATCAGGGGGATCGAAGCGCATGATCCTGCGGCTCAACGTGCGCCTCCGCTGCGTCCGCGAATGCGGTCGAGGAGCGAGCCGCGGCGCCGGCCGGAGAGCAGGGTGCTGAGCGGCGTGCCCGAATCATTGACGCGAACGACCGTCGGGCGCTCGCCGCCATAGCGGATCACCGTGATGCTCGCCGGATCGATTGCGATGCGTTGAAAGAGATCGAGCGGCGTGCCGAGCGCGTCGGCGACGATCGCCTTGATCACGTCGCCGTGGCTCGCGGCGAGCCAAACGTCGTCACCCCCGAGCGCAGCGGAGCGCTCGCGCACCGCCGTAACGCCACGCGCAGCGGCGGCGGCGAGCGCCTCACCTTTTGGGAAGTGCATCGCCGAAGGTTGGCGCTGCACCGTAGTCCAGAGCGGATCTTTGGCGAGCGCCTTTAGCTCGCGCCCCGACCAGGCGCCGTAGTCGACCTCGATAAGGCGTTCGTCAATCTCGACTTCTGGCCGCGCCGCAACGCCCGTGGTGCGCGTGCGCAGGATCGGCTCGAGCGTCTCGAGGCAGCGCTGGATTGGCGATGAGGCGATTCGGGTGAAGTCGACGCTCGAGAGGCGTTCAGCGAGGGCGCGTGCCTCCTCGCGACCCTTCTCGCTCAGCGGAATTCCGGGAAGCCTGCCACTTAACGAACGGCCAGTCTCCTCGGTGCTGGCGTGACGGATAAGGACAAGTGTCGACACCCTACGCCCCGTTGCTCATCGCGTCGGCTTGGTCATGGCCGCAGGGCTAACGAGCGCGTCGTAGCGCGCTGCGTCGATGTGCCCGAGGGCGAGCGCCGCTTCGCGAAGCGTCGTGCCGTTTGCGTGCGCATGCTTTGCGATCTCGGCCGCCTTGTCGTAGCCGATCTCCGGGGTGAGTGCCGTCACGAGCATCAACGATGATTCGAGCAGTTCGGCGATGCGCTGCGTGTTCGGCTCGATCCCCGCCACGCAGTGGTCGGCGAAGGATCGCGCCGCGTCGCTGAGCAGTCGCGCCGCAACGAGCAGGTCGTGGGCGATGAGCGGCTTGAAGACGTTCAGTTGTAGGTTTCCTTGGCTCGCCGCAAGGGCGATGGCAGTGTCGAGGCCGTAGACCTGCACGCAGACCATCGTGAGCGCTTCGGCCTGCGTTGGATTCACCTTGCCGGGCATGATCGACGAGCCAGGCTCGTTCTCGGGAATGCTCAACTCGCCGAGTCCGGCGCGTGGCCCTGAGGCGAGCCAGCGCACATCGTTCGCGAGCTTCATGAGCGACGCAGCGGTTGTGCGCAGCGTCGCTGATGTAGCGAGCGTCGCCTCTTGTCCTGCGAGTGCCGCAAAGCGGTCGGGGGCCGGCTCGAATGGGTTTCCTGTTCGCTTGGCAATCGCTGCAACGGCGAGCTTCGCAAAGTCTGGGTGGCTGTTCAGCCCGGTGCCAACGGCGGTGCCGCCGAGGGCGAGCTTGCGAAGATCGACGAGCGATGCCTCGATGCGGGCGATGTCGGCAGCGAGCGCCGATGCGTGCGCGCCGAACTCTTGGCCGAGCGTCATCGGCACCGCGTCTTGAAGGTGGGTGCGACCGATCTTCACGATCGATTCCCAGCCTTTCGCCTTCGTGGCGATCGCGCCGCGCAGGTGTTCGAGCGCAGGGATCAGCTCGCCGCTCACCGCGGCGTATGCCGCCATGTGAATCGCAGTGGGGAAGGCGTCGTTCGACGACTGTGAGAGATTCACGTGGTCGTTCGGGTGGATCGGCGACTTACCGCCGCGCCTCCCTGTAGCAATCTCGTTGGCGCGCGAGGCGATCACCTCATTCACGTTCATGTTGCTCTGGGTTCCGGATCCGGTCTGCCAGACCGAGAGAGGGAACTCGCCGTCGAGCGTGCCGGCGACAACCTCATCGGCGGCTCGCACGATCAGGTCCCGCTGCTCGTTGGTGAGAAGTCCGAGCGCGGCGTTCGTTTCGGCGGCTGCCGCCTTCACCTGCGCAAGGGCATGCACCACGGCGAGCGGCATGCGCTCATCGCCGATCGCAAAGAAGTGGAGCGAACGCGCCGTCTGGGCCCCCCAGTGGCGTTCGGCGGGAACCTCGATCTCGCCGAAGGAGTCGCGCTCCACGCGCCCGCCGCTCAGCTTCTGGTCGCCCATCGCCTGCCTCCAAACTGGGCGCGGTGCGCCCTCCTGGTAAGTGTAGGATCCCAGCCATGGATGCGGTGCTCGGAACGGCGTTAGGAGTCGTCGATCCCTTCAGAGCGAGCGATGGCGTGCTTCTGCACCGTCGCGTCTGGGAGCCGGTCGGGAGCCCGCGTGGCGACCTACTCCTTGGACACGGGATCGGCGAGAGCCTGAGCCGTTACACCTACGCCGCCCGCGCCTTCACTGAGGGCGGCTGGCGGGTAATCGCCTGGGATCTGCGCGGCCACGGACGCTCTGAGGGGGCACTCGGCCATGTTGATCGCTGGGAGCGCTATCACCTTGATCTCGCCGAGCAACTCGCGGCGCTGCGCCGACCAGGTCGCAAGCTCGTCGTCGTAGCGCACAGCATGGGGGCGCTCATCGCGCTCGGCGCCGCGGCACATCGTGAGGCGCTCCCGGATCGCTTCGTGCTCTCCGCGCCGGCCCTCGATGCCGCGGTCGCTGGTTGGAAGCGCGCTCTTGCGCCATATCTCTCGCGCATCGTGCCGATGCTGCGGATTCCGACGGGGATCGGCTCCGATCTCGATCCTGGCGACTCAATGCCGAGCGAGGAGCCGGCACCGCCACCGTGGGTACTCGCGGTGACGGCGCGCATGGGCGATGAGGCGTTTCGCGCACAGCGCGATGCGCACGCGCTTGTCGCTCGGGGTGGCGCGCTCGGCGTGCCGACGCTCGTGATTCATGGCACGAACGATCGCATCGTGCGCCCGGAGTGGTGCGCGCCGATCGGTGCGCTCAGCGACGTGGAGTATTACCCGCTCGAGGGATTCAACCATCATCCATTCGCAACGCGACGCTACCGCGAGGCGGTCGCGATCTCACTGCGCTTCCTCAACGCTGACTGAGACGGCTGGCCGAGACACAGCTACGGCTGCACGCCAGCGAAGAAGCTGATAACGAAGGATTAGTTCGTTACTTAGGAGGCTGCCGCGTCGAGTGCGGCGCGCGCGCGGTCTGCATCGTCGACCACGAAGGCGAAGGTGGCACGATCGCCCCAACGTCCGGTGAAGAGATGGCCGTACACGTTGACGCCAGCGGCGCCGAGGCGCTCCAGTACCGAGAGCATGCCGCCCGGTCGATCGTCGACCTCGGCGAGCACCGACTCACCTTCGTAGTAGGTGTAACCGCCCTCCTTCAGCACCTCGCGCGTTGCGTCGTCGTCGGCCGCCTTGATGATTACGTGACCAACGTCGCCAATGCCACCGCCGCCGATCGCCTTGAGGTCGACCTGGCGGCGCTCCAGCTCGCGACAGAGCGCGGCGAGGGCGCCTGGGCGGTGATCGAGCTGAACGACGAACTGACGTGACATCCCCAAGAGCGTAGCGCCGCATCGCCCCCCTCGCCACCCCGCTGCGCGCCGTGCGCGGAGCGTGGGCAGCGCCATGCGCGAGGCGTGGGCTACGCCGTGCGCGGGGCGCGACGGCGCAGTGCTCTTTGGAGCGGCGGGGGTAGGCTCTCGGTGATGCGCTGGCGCCGCCAGCGCGACCGTAATCAAGGAGGGTGCGATGGCGACCAGGGCGCAGCGGCAGTACATCGGCGGGCGGGCGGTAGCGGCCCAGTCCGGCAAGACGCTCAAGGTCGAGGACCCTTCGACGGGTCGGACCATCGCCGAGGTGCAGCACAGCGGGCGAGCCGACGTGGATGCCGCGGTAAAGGCAGCCGCTGGAGCATTTCCCGCCTGGAGCGCCAGAACGCCCGGAGAACGGAGCCTCGCCCTGCTAAAGCTTGCCGACGCGGTCGAGTCGCGAAAGCGTTCTCTCGCTCGCGCAGAATCTGCAAATGCCGGAAAGCCGATCTCTGCCGTTGGCCTTGAGATCGACGCGGTCGTTGACAATCTGCGCTTCTTCGCCGGCGCGGCTCGAAACATGGAGGGGAAGGCGGTCGCCGAGTACCTCCCAGGTCGCACGAGCATGATCCGTCGCGACCCGGTGGGCGTCGTCGCCTCGATCGCGCCGTGGAACTACCCGCTCCTCATGGCGGGCTGGAAGATCGGCCCGGCGCTCGTTACCGGGAACACCGTGGTGCTGAAGCCGTCGGCGCGCACCCCGCTCACCGCGTTGATGCTCGGGCGCATCGCAATGGAAGAGGAGATCTTCCCCGAAGGCGTCTTCAACGTGATCACGGGGCCCGGCGACGACGTTGGCGCCTATCTTGCCCGTCACCCTGGCGTGGCGATGGTCTCAGTGACTGGAGACACGGCAACCGGGAAGAAGATTGCCGCAGCGGCGTCGGATTCGGTGAAGCGGCTCCACCTAGAACTTGGCGGCAAGGCGCCGGTCCTCGTCTTTGACGACGCCGACATCGACCTCGTCGCCGAGACGATGCGTGCCGCGAGCTTCTGGAACGCTGGCCAAGATTGCACCGCGGCATGCCGCGTGATCGCAGGGCCGAAGGTGTACGAGCGACTCGTTGCTGCGATGGCAGATCGCATCAAGACCATCAAGGTCGGCAAGACCGAGGAGAAGTCGACCGAGATGGGGCCGCTCATCAGCGAGGCGCAGCGGAAGCGCGTCGCAGGGTTTGTACGTCGCATCGACGGCAAGGCTGAGGTCGTAGTCGGCGGAAGCGAGCTTCGCGGGCGTGGCCACTACTATCGCCCAACGCTGATCGCAGGCGCATCGCAGAACGCCGAGATCATCCAAGAGGAGGTCTTCGGGCCGGTCGTCACCGTGCAGCGCGCCAAGGATGAGGATCAGATCCTCGCCTGGGCGAACGACTGCAGGTTCGGCCTCGCCTCGTCGGTATGGACGAGCGACATCGCCCGCGCCTTCAAGGTTTCGAAGGCACTGCAGTTCGGCACCGTCTGGGTCAACGATCACTTCACCCTGACGAGCGAGATGCCGCACGGCGGCTTCAAGGAGTCCGGCTACGGCAAGGACCAGTCGATGTACGCCCTCGAGGACTACACGGTGGCGAAGCACATCATGGTTCGGAGCGAGTGACGCGACGAATGCCGTAGGCTGCAGCAATGCAGCACGACGCACCTCCTCCGCCACCGTTCGAGCCAGGACTCCCACAGGAGTGCTGGTTCAGCGTCGACGTGGAGTGCTCCGGGCAAACGCCGCTCGAGGGGAGCCTCATCAGCATCGGCGCCTGCCTCGTCGACGATCCGACCCGCACCTTTTACATCGAGCTGCGCCCTGATCCTGCGAAGCCGTGGGGGCGTAAAGAGGAGCGCGTACACGGGCTCACCCGCACGCGACTTGAGGCAGAAGGCGTGGATCGCAACGAGGGGGTGCGCAAGTTCGCGGAGTGGGTTCGCGCGACCGTTGAAGAGGTCGCCCCCGAGTCGGCACCGCTCCTCGTTGGCTTCAACACGCCGTTCGATTGGATGTGGCTCTGCATGGCCTTCGCCGAGGCGGGGGTGAGGAATCCCTTCGGCATGTCGGCGATAGACCTCAAGAGCATCTACTACGCCATTCACGGTGGCGACAACCTCACCTGGAAGAAGACGGTGAAGCGCTTCGTGCGCCAGGTGTATCCGACCGACCTGATCGCCGATCACCATGCGCTCGCCGACGCGGTGGAGCAGGCAGAGTTGGCGCGAACGCTGCGCGCAGTGGCGCGCGGCAACAGGATTCCCCCAAAGCTTCCATCGGAGCGATGAGCGTCGCCGCCACCGAACGCATCGGTCGGGCGCTGATCTCCTGGTATCGCAGCAGCGGCCGCACCCTGCGCATTCGCGAGCGCACCGATCCCTATTCGGTGCTCGTGGTCGAGGTGATGGCACAACAGACGCAGATCTCACGCGTCGAGGCGCTCGCCGAACGATTCTTTGCGAGGTTTCCAACGCTCGCAGATCTTGCACGTGCCGAGGCCGCCGAGGTGCTCGAGGCGTGGCGGGGGCTCGGCTATAACCGTCGTGCCCTGGCGCTGCACCGCGCCGCTGCGA
>JBPCTG010000012.1:0-13371 GCA_051006395.1 Candidatus Limnocylindrus sp. | reverse complement strand
GACGGGCTCCTCGCGCATGGAGGCCGCGAAGCATGAGCAGTACCTCGAGACAGTGAAGCGCGGCTATAACCTCTTCGAGGCGAACTGTGCGCGCTGCCACGGCGCACAGGGGCAGGGCGGCATCGGGCCAGTCCTCAACGACCAAGGGAAGCTCCTAACGCACCTCACGCCCTCCTACTTGAAGAACGTCCTCACCGTCGGCGGTCGCTACGTGTGTGGCGACGCCAACTCGCTGATGGGCGTCTGGTCCGAAGCGAATGGCGGACCGCTGAACTACCGCGAGATCGAAGAGCTGATCGCCTGGATCCGCGCGACGAAGGACGACACGGTCACCGTGCGCGACCCTGCCACCGGCGAAATGGTTGAAGTGAGCGGCTGGCGTGATGCGAACTACGCCCCAGCCCCCGACGCAACGCCAGTCCCCGCCTGCTGGAAGGACGCCTACGGTCCGCAGCCGAGCATGTCACCTATGCCGAGCGGATCTGGCGGCGCGACCCCAACCCCAGCACCGAGCGACAGCGGCGGCGCGACGGGGAGCAGCGTGAAGATCGTCGCGATGGGCGTGAAGTACGGATCAGCGAGCGTGCAAGTCGCCGCGGGGAAGCCATTCGAGATCGTCTTCGAGAACCAGGATGCGGGGATCCCGCACAACGTCGCGATCCACGAGGGCACCACCGCCGCCGTCGGCAAGGAGCTCTACAAGGGGGCGATCTTCCCTGGCGTCGCGACGCAGACCTACAAGGTTCTAGCACTGAGCGCTGGCAATTACGTCTTTGTGTGCACGGTGCACCCCAACATGGTCGGCACTCTGGTGGTGAAGTGATGCGCGCGGTGCGTCGATGAGCGGTACCAATACTCCGCGCCTCGTGGGTGCGGGGCCGCAGCGACGCGTGCTCTTCGGGCTGCTCGACGCTGCGGGATGGGGCTGGGCTGGCGTTCGCGCTGTTGCCTGGACGCTCGTCATCATCTTGCTGCTCGGCTACATCCCTGACCGCGCCTACTATCTCGTCGTCTCTCCAACCGTTGACCTTGGCCTCAACCTCGCGCCGATCGTCAACATCTGCCCCGCTGAGAACGAGGGGCTCCCATGCCCAGCACCGCGCGGCGCACTCCTTCCGTGGAAGAGCGGGTCGACACCTTCGCTTCCTGGAGCGGGGACGGGCGGGGCACTCGTGCAGGCCGGTTCGCGCCTCTACTACGTCGGAGGCTATGCCGACGTTGCGTTCGACGAAAACGCCGTCGTCTCCGATGTGGCAGCCGCGGAGATTCGCGCCGACGGGCTGAGCGCGTTCTCTGCAGTCGCACCGCTTCCTGAGCCGCGCGCGCGAACCGCCGCTGCGTTCTTTGCTGGCAAGGCATACATCGTTGGAGGCACCTCAGTCGACCAGCATGCCGTGACGAGCGTCTTCGTCGGTGCGCCTGACGCCACCGGTGCCATCACCTCCTGGACCGCAGAGCCGACGCTCGAGTTGCCAGAGCCCCGCACCGGCGCTGCGATCGTCACAGTGAGCGATGGGCTGATCTTGATCGGTGGTGACAACAACGCGAACGAGCCGCAGTCAACTGTTTGGAAGGCGAAGCTTGATGACGCGGGGAATCTTGGTGCCTGGGCGCCGCTCTCGGAACTTCCCGCGCCGCGAGTCGATGCGGCAGCAGTGCTTGTTGGCGATGCGATCTGGGTGTGGGGCGGACGCGATGAATCTGGCCCAACGGGGGTTGCCCTGCGCGGAGACATCGCCGTTGCGAAGAGCATTGCAGGTGGACATTCCGTCGCAACTCCGTCACCAGAGCAGATCGCCCAAGGCGACGCGGCGGTGGGAACGATCTACCGCTGGCGCGCGACCGAGGGCGATGCGAACCTACCCTCTCCTCGCAGTGAGGCGGCTCTTTGGTCAGCGAATGGAATCCTGTACGTCGCTGGCGGCAACACAGCCGATGGCACGCAGCTCACCAGCATGCTCTGGGCCGCCCCTTCGGCGGCTGGCGGCATCTCCAGTTGGGCCAACGTGCCGCAGAGCGATCTGCCTGCGGGCGAGTGGCGCGCAGGAGCCCGCGGCACAGTGATCGGGGCGAACGCACTATTGATCGGTGGTCTCAGCGCATCGAGCACTTCGGAGCCTGCCACGCTCGTCGCTGGAACCTCGCCGAAGGCCCCGGTCTTCCGCCTTGGAATTCTTGGGGCCACGATCCCAGGCCTCGCGATCTCGGGTGAGGTCGGTCAGCAGCTCGGATACCTCTCCGCCGCAGGGGCGTGGACGCTGAACTTCGTCCTTCTCCTGGCCGCCGCGGTGGTCTACGCTCAGCGCGAGCGAGCAGCCGCCTGGCTGCGCCGCAAACTTGGTCGTAAGGGGAGTGCCACCTACTAACGAGCGACTCGCGCAAGCGAAGCGCCAAGGGGCACTCTCCGCGATCAGAGAAGATCGGAGCGGGAGATGGCATCGAACACTACGGCAAAGCGTCTCTTTGGACTGAACGCCCTCGTCGCCTGGATAGGATTCGGCGGACAGTTCTTGATCAACCTCTTCGACATCATTCCCTACACCCAGCCAGATCCAACACTGCTCGGCCACAGCGCTGCGGGCTGGCCGGGGGCGATCGGGCGCATCTTTGACTCCATGACCTACTTCACGAACTGGAGCAACCTTGTCGTTTGCATCAGTCTCACTGCGCTCTTCCTCGCGCCGGCCCGCGCGGGGAGCGTTTTCACGACACTGCGAAACTCGGGACTCTTCATGATCACAATGACCGGAATCCTGTACCACCTTCTCATCGCTCCGTACGCGAATCCTGAGAGCTGGAACGCACTGACCAGCCTCTTTGAGCACTACATCACTCCCATTACTACGGTGCTTGTTTGGCTACTTGTCGGCCCACGCGGTCGATTCACGATGCGCGAGACTCTGCGCATTTACATCTTGCCGCTGACGTGGATCGCCTTCGCCCTCATGCGTGGCGCGGTGCAGGGCGTCTATCCGTATGGATTCCTCAACGTCGCAACGCTCGGTTACCCGGCGGTGCTCACGCTGGTGGTTGAGATCCTCATCGCCGGCTACGTGATCGCACTCCTCTATGCGGCGATCGATCGCTTGCTGAGCCGCGGTCGCGGGGCGTCCGTCGGCGCTCGCATCTGACCACGGGCGCAGGTCGCGAGGGCGTAGCGCTGACGGGGCCAGGGGCGATCGCCCTTGTCGGCTCCGGCGAATATCTTCCTGAGATGCAGGCGCTCGAGGCGGCGCTTATCGACGACGCGGTCGCGCGCGGCAAGGGCCGCACCTACGTGCAGATTCCGACCGCGGCGGGGAGAGAGAGCGAGAAGCGACTCGGCTACTGGCGCGAGCTCGGCGCGGAGCAGGGGAGGCGCATCGGCGTCGAGACACACTTCCTGCCGATCTACGACCGTGCCGCTGTAGACGACCCTGCCCTGGTGCAGATCGTTCACGACGCGGGCCTCGTCTACCTTTCGGGCGGCGACCCGAACTATCTCGCAGATACGCTGCGCGACAGCGCGATCGGCCGCGCGATTGAGGCGCACTGGCGCAGCGGCGGTGCGCTCGCCGGCTGTAGCGCTGGCGCGATGGTCATGGGTGCGTTGGTGCCGCGCTTTCGCCTTTCGTCGGGCTCCACCGCCACCGAAGGGCTGAACCTGGTGCCGCCGCTGCGCGTCATTCCGCACTTCAACCGCCTCTTCTCGTTTGTCTTCTCTGGATTCGCCGCCGGCGAGGTCGCCCTCGGTATCGAAGACTTCACGGCGCTCGTGCGCAGAAGCGGAGACGACGCGTGGCGCGTAGAGGGTCGAGGTGCGGTGCACGTGTTGAGCGGCCCTCCTCGCGCGAAGTTGCACGTAGGCGAGGAGATCCGCTTCTAACGTTACGTGTTACGAATCGTAACGATGGTGAGCCGGGCGGGGTTCGAACCCGCGACCAAGGGTTTAAAAGACCCCTGCTCTACCGCTGAGCTACCGGCCCGCGCAGATTCTCCCATGCCACGAGGCTAGTCGGGCACCCCCGATCGTGGGAGAATCTAGGCATGCGAAAAGAGTGGTCGCTCGAGGCGGCAACGCGCGCGCTCCCTGAGCTGCGCCCGCTCATCGCGCTCTTGCGTGAGCAGCGGCGCATCCTGGAGGCGATGAAGGACGACCTGCTTCGGCTTCGACGCCTTGAGCGCACCGGGGCGCGCCCCGGTGGTGCCGAACAACCGCAGCCTGCCGCCACGGCAACCGAGTCGGCCGCTGAGGCGCTCATGACCAGTGCGATGGTCGAGCTGCGCATTCGCGCGCTCGTCGATCAGATGCAAGCGAGCGTCGATCGCGTCGCCTCGCGCGGCGTGGAGTTGCGTGATATCGAGCGCGGCCTTATCGACTTCCCTGCGACCGCATTCGGGCGAGCGTTCCTGCTCTGTTGGGAGGAGGCCGATGGCGAAGTGGTCTCCTTCGCGCACGCCATGGGCGAGGGGTTCAACACCCGGCTTCCGATCGCTGCATTTCTGCGGCGCCACGCCGAAGAGGCCGGCGAGGGGGCGTAGCTTTTTCCTTCCGGCGCCGCACGTAGCTCCGCGCATTTGACGAGGCGCCCCCTCGAGCCGATACTCCGCGAGCGGGGTGGAGCAGTGGCAGCTCGTCGGGCTCATAACCCGAAGGTCGGTGGTTCGAATCCATCCCCCGCAACCAGCACCACACATCCCCAAGCCCACCTGGGCGTGCAGCCCCGTGCCGCTATGGCGCGTCGACGAACGCCCGGATCTCCTCGAGGCTGGCAAAGGGCCCAACGCGGTAGTCGAGCACGACTCCCGAAGCGTCGAGGAGGAGGGTGAGCGGGGCGGCGTTCACGGGAACCTGCCCGGCGATCGCCCCGTCGGGATCGAGCAGCGTTGACCACGTCGCCCCCAGCTCTGCCGCCGCTGCCGCCGCCGGCGCCGCCTCGTCGCGATAGAGCACGCCGACGATGACCGCATGCGGAGCCGCTTCGAGTTCGTAGGCTGCGAGGAGCGGGATCTCGTCACGACAGGGGATGCACCAGCTCGCCCAGAAGTTCAGCACGATCCGCTGATCGCCGGTGGCGAACGCACCGATCTTCACCGCCATGTCAGTCGGACGTTCGAGAAGATGCGCGCCGTCGATGACGATGGTCTTGCCAAGGAGCGGATCACCGCTGGCATTATTTCCACCGCATGCGGAGAGGGTGCCGAGCAGCGTGGTGGCAACGAAAAGTGTCGCCAGGGTTCGAGCGAACGAACCCCGGATGCTCACTTAACCGTGAGGATTCCGACCATGTTCGGGTGCACCGTGCAGACGAACACGTAGCTCCCGGCTGCGATGGCTGGAACGTCATAAGTCTGCGTTGCGACGCCAGGGAAGATCGCCCCTTTCCACAGCTCAGCGCCAACGCACCCTGGGCCACCGACGTGAATGGCAACGTTGTGCGGAATCCCAGCGTCGCGATTCTCGAAGCTCATTGCAAATGGCGCGTCAGCTGGGGCTTCGACTGATGCGGCGGTGTACTTCACCCCCTCGGCGACGATCGCGACGGTGACGCCGCTCGCCGCGCCAGCGTTGGCGCTGAGCGCTCCCGTGGTGTCGCAGCTGACGCTCGGCACCGCCGATGCATCGCCGCTCGGCGCTGGTGGTCCACCGTCGCCACTCGGTGCGGGGCTCGCCTCACCAAACTTTGGTGGAAGGATTCCAGCCTGCGTCCCGCCGACCAGCACGAAGAGGATCGACAGGAGTGCGATCGCCGCAATTGGCGCGCGGCGTGGAGTTGGTGAGACTAGGTGACCGGTCGCGTCGGCGTCTGCGATGGCGCGATACTCGCGCCCTGCATCAACGAGCCAGCCGACAAGGGCGAGCGCGGTCATGAGCGCACCGAGGATTGCGATGGAAGCGCCCACGGCAACGCCGAAGAGGAGTACCGCGGCGCTCAGGCTCACCAAGAGTGGCAGGAGTGACGGTGGCGGCAGATGCACCCCTTCGGGCGGCCCAGACGGCGCCGCGCTGCTGCTACCGATAGGGGCGAGGGCGCTGCTGTGTCCTCCACCGAGCGCGTCGTACTCGCGCACCGCCTCGCGACCCCAGGCGAGGAGTGCGAGCACGAAGAGCGACGCCGCGACGACGAGCGCTGCGCCACCGAGCGCGACGGAGAAGAAGAGCGCACCAGCCCCAGCTGAAACGAGGAGCGGCGCGAGGCTTGGGCCAGGAAGGTGAATGCCGGCGGGCGGCTGTGCGGCACGCATGCGCATGCCAATGCGACGGCGTCCAGCGCCGCGATAGCGGAGCAGCACCCACAGGTAGAAGCCCGCGACGAGCAGCAACACGCCGATTGGAATGAGGCGGATCAGCGCGGCCCAGTCAGGCGCGACAAGGGGACCGATCAGCGCGACGATCCACTCGAGGATCGAGCGGAGAAGCTCCACGGCGTGATCAGCCCTCGGTGGTCATCGCGTGGATGACGACCAGCGCCATGGTGGACATGCCGATCCCGAGGGTGCCGAGCAGGAATGCGCCGCCGAGGTCACCAGAGAGGAGAAGGTACACGCTACCGATGACGAGGAAGAGGAGGCCGAATCCGAGGGCGTACTTCGTCATTCGATCCCTCCGCTGCTGCGACCCGAATTCAGTCGAGTCTCGGTACGGTGATTGTAGCCGCGCACCCGATTCGGCGAAGTGGACGAAGATGGGGGCGTGGAACCCGCACTCAGGCTCCCCGCCCACGGCCCCCTTCCGCCGCCCCCCGACGTTTCGACGCTCCTTTATTGGGCGAACCCTCCGGTGATCACGCTCGTCGCGGCGCTCCTGTTAACCGGCTGGATCGTGGCGGTTCGACGCATCAACGCCGTGCATCCGCAGAACCCGGTACCGCGCCGACGCACGGCCTCGTTCGCCGCCGCGATCGCGCTGCTGTTGGTGGCGCTGCAGTCGGGGCTCGAGCGGTACGACGCAACCCTCTTCTCGGCGCACATGGTGCAGCACCTACTCCTCCTCTTTCCGATCCCCGTCCTGCTCCTGCGCGCAGGTCCGGTGACGCTGCTGCTTCGCCTCTCCCCACCCCGCTGGCGTGCCCGCCTTCTCGCCGCCCTCGAGAGTCGCGTCGTTGGCGTGCTGAGCCATCCGCTCGTCGCCTGGATCACCTTCGTCGCCGTGCTCTGGACAACGCACCTTTCGCCGCTCTTCAACGTGGCGCTCGAGGACCCGCTCATCCATGACCTCGAGCATTCGCTCTATCTCGGGAGCGCGCTGCTTTTCTGGTCGCCGCTCTTTGCGATCGATCCGGTTCGTCACAAGCTCACGCGCGCCGGGGCGCTCGGCTACCTGATCACGCAGATGCCGCAGAACTCGTTCCTTGGCGTGGCGATCATGTGGGCGCCGGTGCCCCTCTACGCGCACTACGCAACCCTTGCCCGCAGCTGGGGACCAACGCCGCTCGAAGATCAGCAGCTCGCAGGGGCGATCATGTGGCTCATCGGCGATGCGCTCTTTCTCATTGCGATCTTCGTCGTGCTCGCCGCCTGGGCGCGCGCTGAGGAGCGGGGCGGCTCGCGCTACGATCTGGCACAGATCGACGTTGCGACCGCTGAGATTCGGCGGCGCGAGGTCGCCCTAGCGGAGCGACTGCGCAACGAGCGTGAAGGGGCGAACGATCGGGGAGAGACGAAGTAGATGAGGGGGGTCAGATGAGCGTCGCAATCGATCCGGTCTGCGGCATGGAGGTCGAGATTCGCGATGGGGCGCTTACCGCCACCATCGACGTCGCGAGCCTTTCAGTCGCCACACAGCCAGGGCGCACCGCCGGCGCCCTCGACCCGAGCGTCGCTGGCGGCGAGCGCTTCTGGTTCTGCGGCCGCGGCTGCCTCCTCGACTTTCAGGACGAGCCAGAGCGCTTCCTTGACGCGGGCTTTTCGCCTTCGGGGATGTAGGCCACCCCACACCACCAACACCGATCGCCGCGTGTAGTGTTCTACGGGGAGTGGTAGTCTGCCGCCGAGAAGCGCGGCGCCGTCGCGCATGATCGTTACAGGAGGAGTCGTCGTATGGCCTACGTGATCGCTGAACCCTGCATCGATGTCCTTGATCAGTCTTGCGTCGCTGTATGCCCTGTCGACTGCATCCACTTCGAAGAGGGGAGCGACCGCAAGCTCTTCATCGATCCGAACGAGTGCATCGATTGCGGGGCATGCGAGCCTGAGTGCCCGGTGAATTCGATCTTCCCCGCCGAGTCGGTACCGCCGCAGTGGTCGGGCTACATCCAGATCGACGCCGACTGGTACAAGGACAAGGGCGCAGCGCGCGCCGCTGTCGACGCCGCCAAGCCGCGCTGAGGCGGCTGCGCTGAGCGCGCCGACCCCCTTCTCCTGCTCCTGGTGCGGTAGCGACGTCGCACCGCGCGACGCAGATTCCCTCGAGCGCTGGACGCTCCTCTGTGCCGCCTGTCTCGAACGCGCCCCCTCGCAGCCGTACCTGCGCGCAAAGTTAAAGGAGGGGATGCGTCGTCGCGCGAACAACGAGGCGGCGCCGATCGGCATTCCACTCCCGGCACAACGCTCCGCCGCCGCTGCACCCGCAGCCGTTCCCTCCGTACCTACTGGCGCGGTTGGCGCGGTACCGGCACGACTCGGGCTGCTCCCGCCGCCACGCGATCCTGATGCGCTCGAGGCCTGGTACCTCAATCGTGCGCCGTACGATCGCGGGCCCGTAAGTGGTGCGACCTGGCAGGGTGAGGTCGACCGTGCCGTGCTCTGGCTCGATGCGCTCCCGTTCGACGGTCGCATCGTGGAGCTTGGTGCCGGCATCGGCTTCTGGACGGTGTTGCTTGCATCGCGCGGCGATACGAGCGCTTACGACGAACGCGAGAACTGCCTCGAGCGCGCGCGCCGTCGCCTCATCGCGCATGGGCTCACGGCGCACCTACATCCGCGCGCCATCGACGCTGCACCCGAGGGGGCGCCGGCGGGACTCGTGCTGATCCCCTTTGCGTTGAGCCAACTCGACGTAACGGCGCGCGCGCGGGTGGTAGAGGCGGCGCACGATTGGTTGGCGACGGGGGGGCGTATCGCCGTCATCGACCTTGCGCCACCAAACCTTGATCCCTCAACGCTTGATCAAGCGGCGAGCGAGCTGCTCGGCGCGCACTTTGGGGAGATCCGCAGCGAGGCGACGGGGCGACATCTCGTGCTCATCGCCGCGATCGCGCGCTAGCGCGATCGGGGTGCTGCGCTGCGGCTACGCAGCGCGCGTGCCGCTACGGATGCAGCGTGTGCGAGTCGAGGAGCAGGTTGAGCAGTGCGGTGAGCGATCCTGGCACGTTCGCTGCAGGCCGAACCGGCGCAGCACCGTCAATGGAGACACCGAGGATGGGGTTATCGGCGTTTGAGCCTGGCACAACGCCGGCCGCCGCTGCGGCGGTGGCGAGTTCCGACATTTGATCGGCGGGGATCGTCACCCGCTCCATGTGGTCGCTGTGATGCATCACGATGCGACCGTCCCGGTAGATCGACGCGGACTCTTCGATCCCGTTTGACCAGCTGCGGGTCACGACGTAGAGCGGCGTGCCGGTCGGCTCGGCGCTCGAGCCGCCGCAGGCGACAGCAACAAGTACCGTCGCGAGTGCCAGGGCGAGGAGCCGAACGTGCTTCATGCTCCCATTCTAGCGGGCGGCGGTTTCTGCGTACTTCGGCGATGATGGTGGCGCAGGGCGGTGGGTCAAGCAGCACAGCTGGCTTCGTCGCGGCCCAATAGGTACGGAGGGCAACGATGGCGCGTGGCGCGAGCGAGGGCGACCCAACGCTGCGGGTACTTCAAGAGCAGCTCGGGCGCATGCGCGGCATGCTCTTCGCCTATTCGGCGCTCTTCTTCCGTCAGATCACCGTTTGGGCGATCGTCGCGATCGCGCTCATTGCCCTCTCCGCCATTAGCGCGCCGATCGTCGTGGCGCTTGTGCCGTTCATCGTGCCGTTCGCCTTTCTTGAGGCCGGGTACTACTTCTACTACACCGTCTTCGCACGTCGACATGCAGAGTTCCTTGAGCGCACGATCAACGCGCGGTATGGGCACAAGGTGCTCGTCGCCCATCAACTGGAGGCCGCATACTTCTACGATCCAGGCGCGCCGAAGCTCGCATTCCTCTCGTTCGCGCGCGTCGGCGGATACGGGAGCGCGATGACGATCGGCTATTCGATCGGCGCGATCCTCCTGTGGGGGGCGGCGATGAGCGGCTCCCTCTCCCTGGTCGCCGGCGGTGAACTCCCGCCGATCGTGCCCGTTGCTGCGGGCCTCTGGACGCTCGGGGTGACCCTCTACCTTCTCTGGCACTTCCTCGGTCGCCGGGATGAGGAGCGCCTTCTCGCCGCGTTGCAGGCTTGGTACCCCGATGCGGTACGCTCGCCCCGAACAGCGAGCGGCACATCGCGCGGTCCCCAGCGGTCGCGACGATCCCGAGCACGGAGGGCCTAAGGCGCGTGACGACGGCGGGGGGCAGCAACAAGACGGGCGAAGTCACCCAGCTCGATCGCGTCACGATTCGATTCGCCGGTGACTCCGGCGACGGGATGCAGCTCACCGGCACCCAGTTCACCAAGACCGCCGCGCTCTTCGGCAATGATGTCTCGACACTCCCCGACTTCCCCGCCGAGATTCGCGCGCCAGCCGGATCGCTGCCGGGCGTTTCGGGATTCCAGATCAGCTTCTCGAGCGACGACATTCACACTCCAGGTGATCGACCCGACGTGCTCGTTGCGATGAATCCCGCAGCGCTCAAGGTGAACCTTGGAGATCTCGTGCCCGGCGGCGGGATCATCGTGAACACCGATGCCTTCAATGAGATCAACCTGAAGAAGGCGGGCTATGGCGCCGATCCGCTCCATGATGGATCGCTGAAGGGCTACAACCTGTTCGAGATCCCGATGTCGACGCTCGTGGTCGGTGCCTGCGAAGGACTCGGTCTCACGTCGAAGCAGGTCGAACTCACCAAGAACTTCTTTGCGCTCGGCGTGATGTTCTGGCTCTACGAGCGGAGCATGGAGGGGACCGAGCGCTGGATCGCCGAGAAGTTCGCCGGCAAGGAGGGGATCGCTGAGGCGAATCGCCGCGCGCTGCGCGCCGGCTACGCCTTTGGGGAGACGACCGAAATCTTCCACACCCACTACCGCGTGCCACCGGCACACTTGCCGCCCGGCACCTATCGAAACATCACGGGGAACGAGGCGACGGCGCTCGGATTCGTCGTGGCCTCGAAGCTCGCCGAGCGCGATCTCTTCTTGGCGAGCTACCCGATCACGCCTGCGTCGGACATCTTGCATCAGCTCTCGAGTTACAAGCACCTCGGCGTGAAGACGGTGCAGTCCGAAGACGAGATCGCGGCGATCGGCGCGGCGGTTGGCGCCGCTTACGGCGGCGCGCTCGGCATGACGACCACCTCGGGGCCGGGCATGGCGCTGAAGGCCGAGATGCTCGGGCTCGCCGTAATGGTCGAGCTGCCACTCGTGGTCGTCGACGTGCAGCGTGCCGGACCGTCGACAGGAATGCCGACGAAGACCGAGCAGGGCGACCTGCTCATGAGTATGTTTGGCCGCAACTCCGACTCGCCGATCCCGGTGATCGCCCCCGCAACGCCGGCCGAGTGCTTCGACATGGCGATCGAGGCGTGGCGCATCGCGCTCAAGCACATGACGCCGGTTGTCTACCTCTCCGACGCCTTCCTCGCGACCGGCGCCGAGCCGTGGCTCATCCCGCAGATCGCAGACATTCCGTCCATCGCGGTGAAGAACGCGCCAGCGGCCGGCCTCGACGCGCCGAAGTTCCGCCCATATGCGCGCGACCCCGAGACGCTCGCGCGACCGTGGGCCGTACCAGGAACGCCGGGGCTCGAGCATCGCATCGGTGGACTCGAGAAGCTCGACGAGCTCGGCACGGTGAGTTACGACCCCGACAACCATCACCGCATGATGCTGCTCCGCGCCGAGAAGGTTGCACGGATCGCGCGCGATATTCCGAAGACCGAGGTCTACGGTGACGAGCGCGGCGACCTACTCATCCTCGGCTGGGGCTCCACTTACGGCTCGATCCGCTCCGCCGTCGAGCGCCTGCGCGCGCGCGGCAAGCGCGTTGCCCATGCGCACCTGCGCTACGTCAATCCGCTCCCCGATGATCTTGGGGAGATCCTTTCGCGCTACGAGCGTGTGCTGATGCCCGAGCTCAACCTCGGCCAGCTCCGCATGCTCGTGCGCTCCAAGTACCTGGTTGACGCGGTCGGCTTCAACTTGGTACGCGGCAAGCCGTTCCAAATCGGCGAGATCGAGGCGAAGGCCGAGTCGCTACTCGGAGAGAGCGTGGAGGGGTCGAAGTGACGCAGAGCGAACTTCCCGTGCTGACGAAGAAGGACTTCGAGTCCGACCAGGACGTGCGCTGGTGCCCAGGGTGTGGCGACTACTCCATTCTCGCGCAGACGCAGAAGACGATGCCGGACTTTGGCGTCGCCAAGGAGAAGATCGTCTTCATCTCGGGGATCGGCTGCTCAGGGCGCCTCCCGTACTACATGAACACCTTCGGATTCCACACGATTCACGGCCGCGCCGCCACGATTGCGACGGGGCTCAAGGCGGCACGCCCCGACCTCATGGTCTGGGTGATCACCGGCGACGGCGATGCCCTCTCCATCGGCGGCAATCACTTGATCCACGCGATGCGACGCAACGTGGATCTCAAGATGATCATGTTCAACAACCGCATCTACGGCCTCACCAAGGGACAGGCGTCACCAACTTCGCCGATCGGCAAGAAGACGAAGTCGACGCCGCTCGGCACCATCGAGACGCCGATCATTCCGATCAACCTCGTTGCCGCGGCAGAGGCGAGCTTCATCGCTCGCTCCGTCGACACGCATTCAGAGCACCTACAGGAGATGATGCATCGTGCCGGCGAGCACAAGGGCTCCGCATTCCTTGAGGTGCTGCAGAACTGCAACATCTTCAACGACGGGGCATGGCGCGACTTCACCGACAAGTCGGTGAAGGAGGATCGCATGCTCGTGCTGAAGCACGGCGAGCCGATGATCTTCGGCAAGGAGCGCGACAAGGGTATCCGCCTCAACGGCATGCGACCCGAGGTCGTTTCTATTGCCCCGGGTGGCGTTTCGGTCGCCGACCTGCTCGTGCACGACGAGACGACCGAAGATCCGACGATGACGCACATCTTGAGCCGCATGTGGTGGCCAGACTTCCCTGTCCCCGTCGGCGTCTTCCGTCGCGTGCCACGCCCAACGCACGATCAACTCCTCGTCGAG
Source organism: Candidatus Limnocylindrus sp. (assembly GCA_051006395.1). Lineage (GTDB taxonomy): Bacteria > Chloroflexota > Limnocylindria > Limnocylindrales > Limnocylindraceae > Limnocylindrus. The sequence continues at coordinate 106 of JBPCTG010000012.1, read as the reverse complement.
CAAATCGACGGCGCGATCGCCGCACGCGCCGCGAAGGGGCCGATCGACTTGCAGCGCGTCGTCGCCTCTGGGGAGACCTGGACGGTCAAGTGACCGCGCCGCACCT
>JBPCTG010000011.1:0-4545 GCA_051006395.1 Candidatus Limnocylindrus sp. | reverse complement strand
GCTGGGCTCGCCATGACGACGCTCGACCTGGTGACGCGTGCTGGCGGCACACCAGCGAACTTCCTCGACATCGGCGGTGGCGCGCGCGCCGACAAGGTCGCCGCCGCGATGCGCATCATCCTCGCCGATGCGGGAGTCAAGGCGATCCTCGTCAACATCTTCGGCGGAATCACCCGCGGCGACGAGGTTGCTAAGGGGCTGATCGAGGCGCGTGCGCAGCAGGAGCGCGTCGTTCCAATGGTCGTACGCATCGTTGGCACGAACGCGACCGAGGCGGCGGCGCTCCTGAAGGCGGCGGCGTTTGAGACGGCGACGAGCCTTGACGAGGCGGCAGAGAAGGCGGTGGCACTCGCCGCAGGAGGAGCCAAGTGAGCATTCTCGTCGGACCAGAGACGCGCCTGGTCGTTCAGGGACTGACCGGACGCGAGGGCGGCTTTCATGCCGCGCAGATGGTCGCCTATGGAACGAAGATCGTCGCCGGCGTGACGCCGGGTCGCGGCGGTGAGCGCGCGCTCGACGAGAGCGTGCCGGTCTATGACACCGTGAGCGACGCCGTGCGCGAGACCGGCGCAAACACCAGCTGCATCTTCGTCCCCGCCGCCGGCGCCGCCGATGCGATCGCCGAGGCGGCAGAAGCTGGCGTGAAGACGATCTTCTGCATCACCGAGGGGATCCCGGTGCACGACATGGTCCGCGCGCTCGCCTCGGTACGCGAGTACGGCGCGCGACTCATCGGGCCGAACTGCCCAGGGGCGACGAGCCCCGGCGCGAACGGCCGCGGCACGAAGGTCGGCATCATCCCCGCCTCGATCCACCTCCCCGGCGATGTCGGCGTGGTGAGCCGCTCAGGCACGCTCACCTACGAAGCGGTGCAATCGATGACCGACGCCGGCATCGGCCAGTCGACCTGCCTCGGCATCGGCGGCGATCCGATCATCGGCACCACCTTCCGCGACGCGCTCGAACTCTTCGCCGCCGATGCGGCGACCCGCGCGATCGTACTCATCGGCGAGATCGGCGGCGCCGCCGAAGAGGAGGCTGCAGCATGGGCCGCCGCGAACCTTTCGCACCTACCGCGTGTCGCCTTCATCGCCGGTCGCGCAGCGCCTGAGGGGCGCCGCATGGGCCACGCCGGCGCGATCGTCTCTGGCGCTTCAGGGCGCGCGATCGACAAGATCGCGGCGCTCGAGGCCGCAGGGTTCAAGGTGGCGGGCTCGCCGACCGAACTGCCGCGCCTCCTGGTCGAAGCGGGCTACTCGCCGCGCTGAGTCTCGACGAATCCGAGCCGGCTCCACGCCGGGCCACCCGGAGCCTCGATCAACTCTACGAGGACCCCGCTGCAACTCTTCGGATGCAGGAATGCGACCGGCCCTTCGACTCCTGGAACGGCGGCGTCGTTGATCAGCTGCACTCCCGCCGCGGCGAGTCGCGCGAGCTCCGCGCCGATATCGACGACCTCGAGGCAGATGTGATGGAACCCCTCGCCTCGTGAGGCAAGGTAGCGCGCGACGCCGCTCGTCTCGGTCGTCGGCGCAACGATCTCGATCTTCGACTCCCCCGCCGTCAAAAAGGCAATGCGCACCTCTTGCGACGGGACGTCGGCGATCTGCTCCAACGGCAGCCCGAGAACCTCGCGGTGAAAGCGCACCGCTGCGTCGAGGTCGTGCACGACAGTCGCAACGTGATGCAGCCGTCCGTGCACCGGAAGCTTTCCGCTGAGCTCGTTCATCGGCCCTGCTCCCTCATAGAACGAGCGACTCACGATGTTCACCAAACACGACGCGTAGGGCGTTGCTGATCTCGCCGACGGTGGCGCCCGCCTTCACCGCCGCCAAGATTGGCGGCATCAGGTTCTCGGTACCGCGCGCCGCAGCATCGACCGCCGCCAACGCGCTCGCAAGTGCTGCCGTATTACGGCTCGACTTGAACGCCGCAAGGGAGCGCACCTGCTCGCGCTCGAGCGCCGGGTCGATGCGCGCGATCGGTGGCGTTGCGACCTGCTCGTCGACGAAGCGGTTGACCCCAACGATCACGCGTTCGCCGCGCTCGATCTCCCGCTGGTAGTTGAAGGCAGACTCCTGGATCGCCCGCTGCGGCAAGCCATTCTGAATCGCGGCGACAGCGCCGCCGACGCGATCGACCTCGGCGATGATTTCCAGCGCCTCTCGCTCGATTCGGTCGGTGAGCGCCTCAATGGCGTAACTACCACCCAGCGGATCAACGGTGCCAGCGACCCCCGACTCATGAGCGAGTAACTGCTGCGTTCGAAGGGCGAGACGTGCTGAATCTTCCGTGGGGAGGGCGAGCGCCTCGTCCTTGCCGTTGACGTGGAGGCTCTGCGCGCCGCCGAGCACCGCGGCGAGCGCCTGGTAGGCGGCGCGCACCACGTTGTTGTCGATTGACTGCGCCGTGAGCGCCGATCCTGCCGTCTGCACGTGAAAGCGGCAGTGCAGCGACTTCTCGCTCTTCGCCCCGAAGCGGTCGCGCATGATCGTCGCCCAGATGCGACGCGCCGCGCGGAACTTCGCAACCTCTTCGAGCACGTCGGTCCAGGCGGCGAAGAAGAAGGAGAGTCGCGGCCCGATCGCGTCAACCTCGAGCCCGCCGGCGCGTGCCGCTTCGACGTAGGCGATCGCGTTCGCAAAGGTGAAGCCAAGCTCCTGCGCGGCAGTCGCCCCCGCCTCGCGCATGTGATAGCCAGAGATGCTGATGGTGTTCCAGCGCGGCAGCTCTGTGCCGCACCAGGCGAAGAGGTCGGTGATCAGGCGCATCGAGGCGGCGGGTGGGTAGATGTAGGTGCCGCGCGCGATGTACTCCTTCAGCAGGTCGTTCTGCGTCGTACCCGAGAGCGCCGAGCGCGCGACCCCCTGACGCTCCGCCACAGCCACGTAGAGGGCGAGCAGGATCGGCGCCGTGGAGTTGATCGTCATGGAGGTTGAGACGCGATCGAGCGGGATCCCGTCGAAGAGCGCCTCCATGTCTGCGAGCGAATCGATCGCCACGCCGACGCGTCCGACCTCGCCCTCAGATTCAGGGGCGTCAGAGTCGTAGCCCATTTGCGTCGGCAGGTCGAAGGCGACGGAGAGGCCGGTCTGCCCCTGCTCGAGCAGGTAGCGATAGCGCGCGTTCGACTCGCGCGCGGTTGAGAAGCCTGCGTACTGACGCATCGTCCAGAGTCGACCGCGATACATGGTCCCCTGGACTCCACGGGTATACGGAAAGGCGCCGGGCTCACCGATCGCGCTGGCCGTGTTGGGTGCGTCGTGCGGGCCGTACGCAACCTCGAGCGGGGTTCCGGAGCTCGTCACGCCGCGAGCTGCATCGCGTTCAGCCTCTCCAGCCATCACCCCTCCTGCCGCCGACCGGCCACCCGTCGCCTCGCACCGGACCTGGCGGGGGGAAGCCCCACCACGCGGAGCGGAGCGCCCCACGCGCGGCGATTCTCCCACACCGCCTCTGGGCGCTACGATGCGCGCAGCCTCCGTCCCGCGCGTCGCGCGGCTCGGCGGAGCCTGCGGAGGGACCATGGGACGGGTGATCGCGGTCGCGAACCAGAAGGGCGGGGTCGGCAAGACCACAACGGTGGTGAACCTCGCTGGAGCCCTCGCGGAACGTGGCCTGCGGGTTCTCACCGTCGACATGGACGCCCAGGCGAACCTCACCGCTGGACTCGGCCTCAACCTCGCCGATGTAACCCGCTCAACTGCCGACGTCCTCATCGCGGAGCAGCGCTCGCTCTCCCCGATCATCGTCAAGACCGACTTCGCTGGGATCGACGTGGCCCCCGCCACCCTCGACCTCGCCTCCGCAGAGGTGGAGCTCTTCAACGCCATGGGGCGCGAGTACGCGCTGCGCGAGGCGCTCGACGACGGGAGTCGTGACGCGTACGACTACATTCTGATCGACTGTCCGCCGACGCTCGGCCTTCTCACGATCAACGGCCTCGTTGCTGCAGACTCCGTGATCATTCCGGTGCAGGCGCAATACTACGCGCTGAAGGGGCTCAAGAATCTCATCAACGTGGTGCGCACGATCCGCTCCAAGTTGAACCGCGACCTCTCTGTCCTTGGACTCCTCCCAACCTTCGTCGACCAGCGCACCGTTCTCGGCAAGGAGATGCTCGCCGAGATGCGCGGCTACGAAGAGGCGCCAGTCTTCAACACCATCATCACCTCAACGATCCGCCTCGGTGAGGCACCAATCACGGGGAAGCCGATCACCTCATACGCCCCGACTTCGGATGCGGCAGAGATGTATCGCGAACTCGCAACGGAGGTGGTCGCCCGTGCCCAAGCCTGACTTCCGCGCGGAGGCGAACCGACGCCTCTCGCAAGACGAGCGCCTCTCCGATGGCGTGCGAAACCTTCTCGCACCTGAGGGTGCAACCCATGACCGATCGGTGCGCCAGCTCGCCGTGGATCGGATCGCTCCGAACCCGAAGCAGCCGCGCGTCAACCCCGACGCCGCCGCCCTCGACGAGTTGGTGGCGAGCATTCGCGAGCACGGTGTGCTGCAGCCGATCCTCGTTCGACCGCGTGAGCGCGG
>JBPCTG010000010.1:0-2010 GCA_051006395.1 Candidatus Limnocylindrus sp. | reverse complement strand
GGGCGCGGCGGCTGCGCAGCAACTTTCCGTCGGGGCCAACGGCGCGGGCCGGGTCGCGCGGGTTCACCCAGGCGGCATCGCTCGCCGCTTGTGCCGCTGCGTTCGCCGCCTTGATCTCAGTCGCATCCATTGCGCCTCCCGCCCGTAGGCGATGCCCCAACTCCGTTTCGCCGACCTCGGCGCACCGCGGGGTGGATAGGGAGTATCCACGATGAATCAGTGTCTGGGTAGCCCTCGCACGAGCGCCGCACGGCGCAACGAGAGGATTACTTCGTGACGCGCTCCTTGGGGAGGGCGAGGCTTGCGGCGAGGCCGGCGAGCACGAACACGAGAGCGATGATGCCGGCGCCGCGCGCGGCCGTGGCGAACCCTTCGGCGAGCGCCGCGGTGATCTTGGCGAGCAGCTCGGGATTCGCGGCGAGCATTGGGTTCTGGCCGAGCGCAGGGAGCGCCTGGCCGGCGCTTGCCTTCATCGCCTCGACGATGCCGTCGATCACCTGCGGTGGCGCGGCGGCGAGTTCGGGGAGCGCCTGCAGCTGCGAGCGCGACTGCTCGCCGATCAACGTGAAGAGCGTGGTGCCGATGATCGCAATGCCGAGCGCCGAACCAATTTGTCGCGTGGTGGAGTTGGTCCCCGACGCAATGCCGGCGCGCGGAATGTCGACCTCGGCGAGCGTCACGTTGGCGAGCTGCGCCGTGGCGAAGCCCACGCCGAACCCGTACACGAGCAGCGGAGCTCCGAGCAGCAGCCCGGTTGCCGAGGGCGAAATCAAGATTGCAATGACGGCAATGCCGATCGCCTCGAGCGCCATGCCGAGCGTTACGACGCGGCGTGCGCCGAAGCGCTTCGTGAGCGCCGGCGCCATGGGCGCCGCAAAGAAAGCGCCAACGGCGAGCGGCAAGAAGCAGAGTCCCGTCTCAAAGGCGCTGTAGCGCTGCACTGCGGCGAGGAAGAGCGGCAGTGCGAAGAGCAGTCCAAATTCGCCAAGCGACACGATGGAGCCCGCAATGTTTCCGTAGCGGAACGTTGGAATGCTGAAGAGCGAGAAGTCGATAAGAACCGGGCGCTTTGCGCGCAGGCGCGAGCGCTCGTACAACGCGAAGGCGACGAGTAAGAGTGCGCCGAGCGCGAGCGCAACAGGAACAGCGGAGACCGCGCTTGTTGGCCACCACGCCCACGCAGGATCAGATGCGAAACTCGTGGAGGGTGCCCACCAGCCGTAGCTGTATCCCTCGATCAGGCCGAACACGATGCCGCCGAGGCCCAGCGTGATGAGTGCGACACCGGGAACGTCGAAGCCCTTGCTCTTCCCTTCGCGCGGCGTCTCGGCAACGGTGAGAATCGTGCCGATCACGGCAACGAGAGCAATCGGAAGGTTCACGCCGAAGGCCCAGCGCCATGACGCGTTGGTGGTGAGCCAGCCGCCGATGACCGGACCGAGCGCCGCCATGCCGCCGATCACGGATCCGTAAATGGCAAAGGCGATCGCGCGATCCTTACCACGGAAGGTGGCGTTCACGATGCTCTGCGTCGACGGTGCCATTGCGGCGCCGCCGAGGCCCTGCAGCAACCGCGCGCCGATGAGCAGCTCACCGGTCGGCGCAAGCGCCGCGAGTACCGAACCGGCTGCAAACACGCCGGTGCCGAGTAGGTACATGCGGCGCTGGCCAATGATGTCGCCGATGCGGCTCAACGTAATGAGTGCTGCGGCAAATACCAGCGCGTAGCTGCTGTTCACCCACTCGGCGGCCGACGGCGTGATGCCGAGGTCGGTAATGATGCGCGGCACCGCCACGTTCACGATCGAGGTGTCGACAATGATCATCGCCAAGCCGAGGGCGAGGCAGGCGAGGCCGATCCAGCGATTGCGATTGGATGTAGACATTCGGGGGAGTCTAGCGCGCGACGCTGACCGCCGCTCGTCCGATGGCGGCGGCGCCAGCAAGCACTGCATCGGCGCCGAGTTCTCCCGCGCGCAGCGTGCAGCGACCGCCCGGATACACGGCGGA
>JBPCTG010000009.1:0-1371 GCA_051006395.1 Candidatus Limnocylindrus sp. | reverse complement strand
GAGAGGTAGCCATCGCGCACCACCGGGTCGCGCAGGATGCGCATGACCGGCTTGATCGCGTCGACGGCGCGCTTGCGCCCGCCAAGATCTTTCAGGTCGTGAGCGGCGGCGTGTGTCTCGATCAGGTACTCGACGACCGGGACCGGTCGCTCGACCGCTGCGCGCCAGGCGTCGGGTTGATCGCGCACCACCTCGTCTGGGTCCTTCCCGTCGGGGAGTTGCACGATGCCAACGTCGACAAGCGATGGCCCACCTTCCGAGCGTCCGAGATCGGCAACGAGTCGGAGCAGCTCGGTTGCGCCGAACGCCCCCGCCTTTGCGCCCGCAGCGTCGACGTCGTAGGCCAACAGGATCTTTGAGCCGTAGCGGAGAAGGAGGGCGACCTGCGCCGGCGTGAGCGCCGTACCCATGCTCGCCACCACGTTCTCAAATCCCGACTGATGCGCCATGAGCGCGTCGGTGTAGCCCTCAACAAGCACGGCGGTGCCGCTCTTACGAATCGCCGCCTTCGCCTTGTCAATGAGATAGAGGGTGCGCGACTTGTCGAAGAGCGAGGTCGCCGCGGTGTTCAGGTACTTCGGCCCGTGATCGGCGTCGTCGCCCCCGGGGAGCACGCGTCCACCGAGCCCCGTCACCTTGCCGTTCGCGTCACGGATCGGAAAGATCACGCGCGCGCGGAAGCGATCGTAGGCGCCGCGGCCACCGCCCCGATCCGTGGTGAGGCCGACCGCTTCAAGTTCTGCCGCGGTTGCGCCGCGCTTCGCGGCGAGCGCCTTGGAGCAAGCGTCCCACGAGTCTGGCGCCCAGCCGAGGCGCTGCGACTCAATCGTCGCGTCGGTGAACCCACGCGAATGCAGATAGTCGAGCGCCGGTCGACCCAGCTCATGATCCGTGAGGATCGCGTGATAGAAGCTCACCGCCCCCTCGAGCACCTCGCGTAGTCGCGCCTTGCGAGCGTCCTCAGCGCGGCTGCGGTCGTCGATCACCACTCCCGCCTTGGCGGCGAGCAGGGTCAGCGCCTCGCCGAACGAGAGCGCATCGCGCTCCATCACGAAGGTAAAGATGTCGCCCCCCTTCCCGCAGCCGAAACACTTCCAGGTTTCGCGCCCTGGGGTGACGATGAACGAGGGGGTCTTCTCGCCGTGGAAGGGGCAGAGCCCCTTCATGGTCGTGCCAGCCTTGCGCAACGCCACCGTCTCGCCGACGACGTCGGCCACGGCGAGTCGGCTCTTGATCTCGGCGACGCTGCCTGAAGCCATCGGCTGGCGGGACCTCCTCGATGAGCCTGGCTGCGGGCATAGCAGTTGCCCGTGGGTGTCAACGGGTGACGGCGGAAGGATGCCACCCTGGGGTGAGGGAGTCAACCGACGC
>JBPCTG010000008.1:0-32199 GCA_051006395.1 Candidatus Limnocylindrus sp. | reverse complement strand
GCGATAACCCGTGGGGGAACAAGGAGTTCGGCAAGACGACCGCTCAGCAGTTCATGAGCCAGAAGGCCGACGTCGTACACCCTGTTGCCGGTCAGACCGGTGAGGGAACGTACGAGGCCATGCTTGCTGCGAAGAAGTTCGCCGTGGGCGTGGACTCGGACCAGTGCCTCACGCTCCCGCAGTACTGCGGCACGCTGATGAACTCGGCCGAGAAGAAGATCGGTGCGGTCGTCCTTGCGACGATCGAGAAGAACTTTGGTGGCGACATGGGCGGTGAGAACCTCACCGGCACCCTCGCCAACGGCGGTGTCGGCCTTTCGGCCTGGCACACGGAGGATGCGGCGTGGAACGCGACGTTCGGCGCACTCATCACCGACGCCCTCAAGGCCGAGATCGACGCACTCGCGGCGGGGATCAAGGACGGTTCGATCAAGGTTTCGGACTACTTCACCGCGAAGTAGTTCGTTGGTGATTCGCTCGCGCGAATCGCTGTGAGCTCTCGGTCCTGGCGGGGCAACCCGCCAGGACCGAGGATGCTCAAAAGGTTGCAACAGCCACAGCGGCCATTGATGTCGGAGGTTTGCACCGTCCATGCGTCTTGAGCTCCGTGAAATCACGAAGCAGTTTCCTGGCGTGCTGGCAAACGACCGCGTCTCAATCGCGGTAGACACGGGCGAGGTGCTCGGCCTGCTCGGTGAGAACGGCGCTGGCAAGACGACCCTCATGAACATCCTCTCGGGCCTCTATCGCCCAGACTCTGGCGCAATCCTCATCGACGGTACGGAGCGCGTCTTCCGCGACCCCGCCGAGGCGATCGCTGCAGGGATCGGCATGGTCCACCAACACTTCATGCTCGTGCCGGTCTTCGATGTCGTCGAATCAGTAGCGCTCGGTGCTGAGCCAGCGACAGGGCCGCTCGGCACCTTCGATCGCGCGACTGCGCGCAAACAGATCATCGAGCTTTCGGAGCGCTACGGGCTCGCGGTTGACCCGGACGCGAAGATCGAGAACCTGCCTGTCGGCGTGCGCCAGCGCGTGGAGATTCTGAAGGCGCTGTACCGCAAGAGCGACATCCTGGTACTCGACGAGCCGTCGGCGGTGCTCACCCCCCAGGAGACCGAAGAGCTCTTCGAGATCATCCGCGGCCTCGCCAAAGCTGGCACCTCAGTGATCTTCATCACCCACAAGTTGAACGAGGTCCTCGCCGTCGCCGATCGCATCACGGTGCTGCGCCGCGGCGCCGTGGCAGGCAACACCACGCCGTCGAAGGCCGACGCCTCGTCGCTCGCCGAGATGATGGTAGGTCGCGAGGTACAACTCACCGTTTCGCGCGGCGCCTCGAAGCCCGGAAAGCCGATCCTTCAAGTGCAGGCGATGAACGTGCTTGACGGGCGCGGTGGCGTTGCGGTGCACGAGGCCTCCTTCGAGGTACACGCTGGCGAGATCCTTGCCGTTGCTGGGGTGCAGGGGAATGGCCAGACAGAGCTCGTCGAGGCGCTCACCGGGCTCCGCCCGATCGACTCCGGGTCACTCATCCTCGACGGCAACCATCTCGAAGGTGGTTCGCCGCGCCACATTGCCGACGCTGGCGTCGCGCATATCCCCGAAGATCGCAGCCGCGACGGCATGATCAAGGGGATGACCGTCGCCGAGAACTACGTTCTCAACGCCTACCACCGCCCGCCGTTCAGCAAGGGCGGGCGACTCGACCTCAAGGCGATTGCTGCCCGCGCGACCCAAGCGGTCAAGGACTTCGACGTGCGCACGCCGTCGATCGACACCGACATCGCCTCGCTCTCCGGCGGAAACCAGCAAAAGGTGATCGTCGCCCGAGAGTTCGGTCGCGACGTGCGCCTCGTGGTCGCCGCGCAGCCGACGCGCGGACTCGACGTTGGCTCCATCGAATACATCCACCACCGAATCGTTGAGCAGCGCGACGCCGGCGCCGCCGTGCTGATCGTCAGCACCGAGCTCGACGAAGTGCTCGCCCTTGGCGATCGCGTCGCCGTGATGTACGAGGGGCGCATCGTTGGCATCCTCGACGCCAAGGACGCAACCCGTGAGCGCGTCGGCCTGCTGATGGGTGGTGCAATCGCATGACGCGTCTGCGCAAGCTCCTCGCAACGATTCGTCTCCCCGCGATCTCGGTCCTCGTGGCGCTCCTTGTTGGCGCGCTCGTGATCATGCTCTCGGACCTCGAGGTGCTGGGTAAGATCCCGCAGGATCCGCTCGGCGCGATCGTCCTCGGCGTTCAGCGCGTCTACCTCGCCTACACCTCACTGCTGATGGGCGCATTCGGCGATCCTGCAAAGTTCGGAAAGGCAATCGCCGCTGGTGGCGACGCCGTCCTCTGGGCGAAGGCCTTCCGACCGATTACTGAGACGCTCCTTGCATCGGTGCCGTTGATGTTCGTTGGTCTCGCTGTGATGGTCTCCTTCCGAACCGGCGTGTTCAATATCGGAGGTGAGGGGCAGTTCATGATGGGCGCCCTCGGCGGCACGGTCGCAGCCATCGTCCTCGGTGGCGCCGGGCTCCCAACGCCGATCACCATCCTCGGTGTCGTCGCGCTTGGTGCCTTCTTCGGCGCCGCGTGGGCATTTATTCCAGGCATCCTCAAGGCCCGCGTCGGCGCAAGCGAGGTGATCACCACGATCATGCTCAACTATATCGCCAACCTCTTCATCTTCTTCTTGCTCGTCAACTGGGAATTGATCCAGCGCGAGGATCGAACGCAGCCGATCTCGAAGGCGCTCGATAAGTTCGTTGTGATCCCCACAATCCTGCCGATCGAAGCGCTGCGACTCCACCTCGGATTCATCGTTGCGCTGCTCCTTGCCGTGGTGGTGAGCTGGTTCTTGTGGCGTACGACCAAGGGCTTTGAGCTGCGCGCCGCAGGGCTCAACCTCCCGGCGGCACGCTACGCTGGCATGGGAGCCGCCTCGTCGGTGGTGATCGCCATGCTCATCTCAGGTGCGATCGCCGGCGTCGGCGGTGCCTTCGAGGTGGTCGGTACCGTGAAGCAGCTCACGACGGCGATCTCTGGCGGCGTTGGCTTTACGGCGATCGCGATCGCCCTCGTCGGTGGGACCCGGCCGAGCGGTGTGGTGGCAACCTCGCTCGTCTTCGGCGCGCTCCGCAACGGTGGTGCACTCATGGGTCTCAACACGGGGATTCCAATCGACCTGCTCTTCTTCATCCAGGCGCTGGTGATCATGTTCATCGCGGCGCCGAGCCTCACCCAACGGTTGATCAGGTCGCCATTTAAGCGACGAGTGAAGGAGGTGACCGCATGAGCACCGCCGTGATGAGCGCAATCGTTGAAAGCGCCGAACAGCGCGCCGCGCTGCGATCGGCCCGCATTCGCGCGGTCATCTTCCTGCTCTTCACCCTTGCCTCCTTCAGCGCCGCCTCGGCGGCGGGGGCGAAGGAGGCGATCTTCTCGTTTTGGCTCGACAAGATTGGTGGCAAAGACATCATCCTGACCTTCCCGATCGCCGCACCCTGGCTACTGTCTGGGGCGCTCTCTGGCGCCATTGCTGCCCTGCAATTTCTGCGCGGCGCTTCGTTCCGCTGGCGCGGCGCGATCGGTATCGCCGCGCCGTTCTATGCGGTCGCGACTGTCGCTGCTCTCCTCGACGGTACGGCGGCGAATCTCACCGTGCTCTTCACCGGTACGCTGAACTACGCAGCGCCTGTTGCGATCGGCTCCCTCGCCGGGATCATCTCGGAGCGGAGCGGCGTCCTGAACATCGCGATTGAAGGGAAGTTCCTCCTCGGCGCACTCGCTGGCGCTGTGGCGTCGAGCCTCTTCGGGGTCGCAATCGCTGGACCGATCGCTGGGCTGCTCATCGGCGCAGCCGTTGGCCTGCTCCTCGCGGTGCTTGGCCTGCGCTATAAGGTCGACCAGATCGTCGCCGGAACGATCATCAACATTGGTGCCCTCGGCATTACCAACTTCCTTTATCTGCGCGTTCTCCAGCGCTATCCCGATCTGAACCAGCCGGTCAATATCGACCCACTCGCCATTCCGGTGCTTAGTGACATACCGGTAATCGGCAATATCTTTTTCAACTTGTCGCCGTACTTCTACGCCGCCGTACTCCTCGTCGGATTCTTCACGTATGCCATCTTCAAGACTCGCTGGGGACTCCGGATTCGCGCTTCGGGCGAGCAGCCGAGCGCCGCAGGGACCGTAGGCGTCGACGTGATCAAGCTCCGCTACCGCTCCATGATCCTGGCGGGTGCGCTTGCGGGTTTCGCCGGATCGTATCTGGCGCTCAGTGGCACCGGTGGATTCGGCATGGGGATCAGCTCTGGCCGCGGCTTCATCGCGCTCGCCGCGTTGATCTTCGGTGCCTGGCACCCCGTCTATGCGTTCGGCGCGGCGCTCATCTTCGGCTTCGCCGATGCCACGCAAACGCTCCTCTCGATCCTCGGTGTTGGGCTTCCGCCGCAAGTGCTCCTCGCCGTCCCGTACGTGATGACGATCATCGTCGTCGCTGGCCTGATCGGCCGCGTGCGGGGCCCGGCGTCGGCCGGTCGCCCGTACGAGCAGGGGTAGCAGGGTGAGCGCCGATCCGCGCGTCGGCTGGCCAACCTTCTATGCCGCGAAACTGTCAGCGCGCCGCGCGCCGGTCGGCACCGCCGCAAAGCCGCTCCCGATCATCCTTGACACCGACCCTGGCCTTGACGACGCGCTCGCGATCGCCGTCGCGGTGGCGCGACCCGAGCTGAAGCTGCTCGGCGTGACGAGCGTTGGCGGAAATGCCGACGTACACCACTGCACCGATAACGCGCGGCGCCTGCTGCACCTGTACGGCGCCGACGATGTTCCTGTTGCCGAAGGGGCCGCGGGGCCGCTCTCCGGTCCACTCGAGCGCGCAACGGAAATCCATGGCGAGAGTGGTCTCGGCGCAACAAAGCTCGCCGAGGCAACGCGGCCGCTCGAGCCGGGAGGAGCGGTCGCGCTCATGGTGCGACTGATCGAGGCGTCACCCGAGCCCGTCGCCCTGGTGCCGGTCGGCCCGCTCACCAACATTGCGATGCTCTTGCGCGGCTTTCCGCACCTGGCGCCGAAGATCGCAGAGATCTGCCTCATGGGTGGATCGGTGGGGGAGGGGAACGCCACGGCGTCTGCAGAGTTCAACATTTATGCCGACCCGGTGGCGGCGGAGATCGTGTTTGCGAGCGGCCTGCCGATCACGATGATCGGCCTCGACGTGACCCATCACGCGACGCTCGGCGCCGATGACCTCGCCACCTTCGCGGCGCTCCCCGGCGCATCGGCGAAGGTCGCATCAGAACTGTTGGCCTTCGCGTTCGCGCGCGCCAAGGAGTGGGGACAGCACGAGTGGATGGCGATCCACGATGCGGTCGCCGTGTTGCACCTCGCGATCCCCGATCTCGTTGGAGTCGCGCGCTACCGCGTGGTGGTCGACGGCACCAACGGCCCCGCGCGCGGCCGCACGATCGGCGACGCCTCTGACTATCGACTGAAGCGCGACCGGCTCGAAGCCAATTGCGACGTTGGCCTAACGATCGATCGCGCGCGATTCGTACAGCTCCTCGTCGACGCCTACCGCACGCTTCCATGAACGCGCTGCGATCATGAGCGCCCCGCGTCCGAATCCACTCCCGCTCTCCACGCCGTATCCGCCCTCGCCGCGCCGCGCGCCGGTCGGCACCGTGGCGAAGCCGCTCCCACTGATCATCGATTGCGACCCGGGGCACGACGACGCGATGGCGATCGCGATCGCCGTCGCGCGACCTGAGCTGAAGCTGCTCGGCGTCACGACCGTTGCCGGGAATGCAACGTTGCCACGCACCTTTGAAAATGCGCGACGAGTTCTTGCCTTGCTTGGAGCTGGCGACACGCCGGTTGCTGCAGGCGCTGCTGTGCCGCTCGTGCGACCACTCTTTACCGCCGCCTACGTACATGGCGAGTCGGGACTCGAGGGCGCCGAGATGCCCGAGCCTGGTGGGCGCGTGCACGAAGCGGGAGCAGTCGACCTGATTGCGCGACTCGTCGAAGCGTCGACCGAGCCGGTGGTGCTCGCGCCGCTTGGGCCGCTCACGAACGTCGCTCTCTTCTTGCGCGCGCACCCTGAGCTCGCGAAGAAGATCGCGCACATCTCGTGGATGGGCGGTGCGATCGGTGAAGGAAACGTCACCGCTTCAGCCGAGTTCAACGCCTACGTGGACCCCGAGGCCGCAGCAGAGGTCTTCGTCAGCGGCATACCGATCACCATGGTCGGGCTCGACGTAACTCACCTGGCGCGCATGGGCGCCGCCGAAACCGCGCGCCTCGACGCCGCCGGCAATCGCGCTGGCAAGATCTTTGCCGACCTGTTGCGCTACTTCCTGATCTTTCATCGTGAGCGCTATGAGTGGGAGTTCTGTGCGATCCACGATGCGGTGGCCGTTGCGCATCTTGTCGATCCCGATCTGGTCGGCGTGGTACATGCCACGGTCGACGTAGAGCTCGGCGATCTCGCGCGCGGGCGCACGATCGTCGACTGGTTTCCACAGCGGCTTGTGGAGCGCGGTCGCAGCGCCTCGGCAGACGTTGCGGTTTCGATTGACTCGGCGCGCTTCGCCGATCTACTGATTGGGGCGATCGCGAACTTCGACTAGTCGAGCGCTCAGCGAACGCTAGGAGAGTCTGCGTCGCAGCTCCGCGAGCAGACCTGGAATCGCTGCTTCAATTTCGCGCGCGGCGCGCTCATAGGCACTCGATGGATACCCCCACGGATCATCGAGATCGGCGCCGACAGCGTGCGGGTCGAAGTCGCGAATGAGGCGGAGCTCGGTCTCCGACCCATGCGGAATCAACTGCGACGCGGCGCGCAAGTTCGCGCGATCGGCTGCAAGGATCAGATCTTGCTCGGCGGCGAGTTGTAGGTCGAGCTGGCGCGCGCGATGGCGAGTTGAGAGGCCACGCGCCGCGAGGAGCGAGGCGCTCTCGGTATGCATCCCCTCACCGAGGTGCTCGTCGGAGGTCCCGGCGCTCGACACCTCCACGCGCCGTCTGAGCGCCGGGTCCGCCTCGATCGCTGCGCGGAGCAGCACCTCGGCGAGCGGCGAGCGGCAGATGTTTCCGTGGCAGAGGGCAAGGATGCGGAGCATGCCTGGAGCCTACCCGAGAGCGGTTGGTGCGCTGGGGGCGCGGGTTCGGTATCCTCTCAGTATCGTGCGCGGCGGGGTAGCTCAGCGGTAGAGCAGGGGATTCATAAGCCCTTGGTCGCAGGTTCGATTCCTGCCCTCGCCACCACACCTCGCATGGGGCGAAGGGGCCGGAAGAGTAGTGGAGGTGAACGATGATCCCAAAGGCCTTCCGCAACGGTGCCGTGATGCTGATCCTTCTGATGGGGAGCGTGGTGCTCCTTGGCAGCGTCCTCTTGTCGCCGACCCCCGCTCCGAGCCGCGATTACTCCGCCTTCCTCGCCGACGTGAAGTCGGGGAGTGTGTCTAAGGTGATGCAGCAGGAGCAGACGCTCACCGTCACGAACACCAAGACGCCGCCTGAGACCTATCAAGTCGAGGTTCCGACTCAGCTCACCGATGTCTACGGCGACCTTGTTGCCGCTGCGACCGCGGGCGGCGTTGATCCCGCAGGGATCGCCTTTGGCGCCAAGCAGCCCGACGGTTCCGGCCAGCTGATCAGCCTGCTGTTGAGCGCCTTCCTTCCAGTGCTGCTTATCGGCGGGCTGTTTATCTTTATGATGCGCAGCGCCCAGGGGCAGAACAACCAGGCGATGAGCTTCGGCAAGAGCAAGGCGCGCATGTTCGTTGCGAACAAGACGCCGGTTACCTTCGCCGATGTGGCGGGGGTCGACGAGGCGAAGGTCGAGCTCGCCGAGGTGGTCGAGTTTCTCAAGTTCCCCGAACGCTTCGAATCCCTCGGCGCGAAGATCCCAAAGGGCGTGCTGCTGATCGGATCGCCGGGAACCGGTAAAACTCTGCTTGCCCGTGCGGTTGCCGGCGAGGCGGGCGTGCCGTTCTTCAGCATCTCTGGCTCTGAATTCGTCGAGATGTTCGTCGGTGTCGGCGCGTCGCGCGTGCGCGACCTGTTCGACCAGGCGAAGCGCAACGCGCCGTGCATTGTGTTCATCGACGAGATCGATGCCGTTGGGCGACAACGTGGCGCTGGACTCGGCGGCTCACACGACGAGCGCGAGCAGACGTTGAACCAGATCCTTGTTGAGATGGACGGCTTTGAGACCGGGACGAACATCATCCTGATTGCCGCCACGAACCGCCCCGACGTGCTCGATCCTGCTCTCTTGCGCCCCGGTCGCTTCGATCGCCAGGTGATCCTCGATCGCCCCGATCTAAAGGGGCGCCTTGCCATTCTTAAAGTGCACGTAAAGGGGAAGCCGCTCGACAAGACGGTGAACCTGGAAGAGATCGCGCGTCGCTCGCCCGGCTTCTCGGGCGCCGACCTTGCAAACCTGATGAACGAGGCGGCGATCCTCGCCGCCCGTCGCAACAAGCGCAGCGTCGGCATGGACGAGTTCGCCGAGGCGCTCGACCGCGTCATGGCTGGTCCTGCGCGGAAGAGCCGCCTGATCACCGATCCAGAGAAGCAGATCATCGCCTACCACGAGGGTGGTCACGCGGTGGTCGGCCGAATCCTTGAAAAGTGCGACCCGGTGAGCAAGGTGACGATCATCAGCCGCGGCATGGCGCTTGGCTACACCATGAACCTGCCGACCGAGGATCGCTACCTGCAATCGAAGAGCGAATTCGAAGACAAGATCGCCGCGATGCTTGGTGGAAACGTAGCTGAGCAACTCGTGTTTGGCGATACCACCACTGGCGCGTCGAACGACATCGAGAAGGCGACCGACCTCGCGCGAAAGATGGTGACGCGCTTCGGCATGTCCGAGAAGCTCGGCACCGTCACGCTCGGCCGACAAGACGAGATGATCTTTCTTGGCCGCGAGATGTCAGAGCAGAAGAACTACTCCGACGAGATCGCTCGACAGATCGACGAAGAGGTCCGCGCGATCATTGATCGTGGCGCATCGCGTGCGCGTGAGGTGCTCACCAAGCATCGCGACCGACTTGATGCCTTGGCGGCTAAGTTGATCGCCGAAGAGACCGTAGAGGGGGCAGCCTTTGAGTCGCTCTTCGATGGCGTGGCCGCAAAGCCTGCCGCGTATTCCGATGTGGTGTCACGCCTGAAGGCGGCGGGGATCAATCTGCCGCCGAAGCCCGATGTGGAGCCGTCAGCGACCCAGGCACCACAGGGCGGCACCGCCGCCGGCCAACCGGCCTAATGGGTTACGCGCCGAGCCCGGCCTGGTCGCCGGTCGAGGCGGCGATCGAAGCGTTCCTCGCCGCCGACGCGACGGGGCGAATGCAGCGATACATCGACTTCTTGCGCATTCCGAGCGTCTCGGCACTCCCCGAGCGCGCCGCCGATTGCCGCGCCGCCGCAGAGTGGCTCGCCGCCGAGCTGCGCCGCGTGGGCGCGACGCGCGTTGAGGTGAGCGAGACGGGCGGGCACCCGATTGTGGTTGCCGAGCGGATTGAAGATCCGAAGCTACCGACGATCGTCGTCTACGGCCACTACGACGTGCAGCCCGGCGAGCCGCTCGACCTGTGGAAGACCAGCCCGTTCGAGCCGACGATTCGCGACGGCCGCATCCTTGGGCGCGGCTCCGCCGACGATAAGGGGCAGATCGTCATCCACCTCAACGCCCTCGAGGCGCTGCTCGCCACGCGCGGCAAACTTCCCGTGAACGTGAAGTATCTCTTTGAGGGTGAAGAGGAGTCGAGCTCGGTGCACCTCGAGGCGTGGATGAAGGCGAACCCCGAGCGCTGCACCGGTGATGCTGTGATCATCAGCGACACGGGATTCTTCGAAGGGAACATCCCCGCGATCACCATCGGCCTGCGTGGGATCACCTACCTACAGGTCGATCTCGTCGGGTCGTATCTCGACCTGCACTCTGGCGCCTTTGGCGGCTCGATCGTGAACCCGGCGAACGCGTTGGCCAAGATGATCGCTGGCCTGCACGACGCCGACGGGCGCGTGACGGTGCCCGGCTTCTACGACGATGTGATCCCACTCGGTCCCGCCGATCGCGCCGCCTTCGCCGCGCTTCCATTCGACGAGGCCGCCTACCTTGCCGCGATCGGACCCGCTTCGGTCGCATTCGGTGAGGCTGGCTATAGCACGGTGGAGCGACGCGGTGGGCGGCCGACCCTCGACGTGAACGGCATCTGGGGCGGCTTCATGGGCGACGGCTCGAAGACGATTATCCCAGCGCATGCACACGCGAAGATCTCGTGTCGACTGGTCCCAGGGCAAGACCCAGCCAAGATCGGCGCGCTCGTTGAGGCGGCACTCCGCGCTGCTGCGCCGGCAGGGTTGACGATCGAGGTGAAGCAGCTCGGCGATGGCCACTCGTTCATCACGCCGCTCGGCGAGCCGTACCTCGAGGCGGCAACGCGCGCTCTTCGCGACACCTTTGGGAGCGAGCCGCTCTTCTTGCGCGAGGGGGGATCGATCCCGATCGCCGCGCTCTTCCAGCAGGAGCTTGGACTTCCAGTTGTCCTCCTTGGATTCACCCCGCCCGACGACAACGCCCATGCGCCGAACGAATCGATGGACCTCGCGAACTTCGAGGGCGGCATTCGTGCCGTCGTCCGCGCCTTCGACGCGGTCGCCGCAATGGGCGCCACGCCGCGCTGATCTGGCGATGCGCGTCGCCCTGCTCGGTCTTGGCCTCATCGGCGGATCGATCGCACGCGCACTGCGCGAGGACGCAGCCGGCGCTGGTCCGTTTGGCGGCGAGAGCCTCGAGATCTCCGCGTGGACGCCCTCACAGATCGGGCCACGTACCGCCCTCGCCGCGGGCTCGATTGACTTCGTCGGCCGCAGCATTGCCGAGGCGGTCGACGGCGCTGCGATCGTCATCCTCTCGGCACCGCCGATCGCCATGGCGGAGCTCCTCGACGAGCTGGTCGTGTGTCGCCGCTCCGGTCGCCTCACGGATGCCGCCGTGGTCACCGACGTGGGGTCAACGAAACGTTGGATCATGGCCGAGGCGTCGAAGCGCGGTCTGCGTTTCGTCGGCGGACATCCAATGGCCGGAAGTCACGAGACCGGATTCTCCGCCGCCGATCCCAACCTCTTTCTTGGTCGCCCGTGGGTCGTTGTTCCTGGGGACCGTAGCGGGGCTGGGCAGGCGCTCGTCGAGCAGCTTGCCACCGCCTGTGGCGCGCGCCCAGTGACCATGGATGCCGAGCTGCACGACACCGCGACCGCTGGGATCAGCCATCTGCCGCTCTTGCTCGCCGCAGCTCTGACCGGCTCGGTCGCACTCGGCCCACAGGCGAGCGCCGCAACCGGCTGGCACGTTGCACGCCTGCTCGCGAGCAGCGGCTGGCACTCCGCAACTCGTCTCGCGCACGGGTCAGAGGAGATGGGTGCGGACCTGCTCGCCACGAATGCTTCAGAAGTTCGCGTGCGCCTTCGCGCCCTGCGCGACGAGCTCGACGCCTGGGATTCCCGCCTTGCCGCCGCCGAACGCGACCCGCTCGGTGGTCGTGCCGACATTCGCTCGCGGCTCGCCGCAGTTCGAAAGGCGCTCGAGGAGGAGGAGTGAGCGGTGATCCGCTCGCTCGCGGCGCCGACGAACTGATCATCGGCATCCCTCGCGAGGAGGCGCTGGACGGCCCCGCATGGAGTGGGCTTCGACGTTTCGCTGATGCGGCTGAAGGCGGGCGCGAGATCGCCCGACTCGACGCTGCGGGAATAGCGCGCCCACGCCGTGAGCTCGAGAGTGACCCGCTCTGGAAGCAGCCGATCCCCTACGTGATCGCCCTTCATCGTGCGCCTGGCGACGCTCCCGCGATCTTTTGGATGGATCGCCTTGAAGGAGGGAGCGACCGCCGCCTACACGGTCGTGCCTCGTTCGGCGTGGGCGGCCACATCGGCGCTGCCGATGGCGGGATCCTTCGCGCACTGCAACGCGAGTGGGAGGAGGAGGTCACGACGCCAACGCTTCCGCACTTCACGCCGCTCGGACTGCTCAATGACGACGGCGACGACGTAGGCCGCGTGCACCTCGGGATCGTCTTCATCGCCGAGCTCGACAGCGCCGAGATTGCGATCCGCGAGACCACGAAACTTGCTGGGCGACTCGTGCCGATAAGCGAGGCGGTAGAGCGCGCCGGTGAGCTCGAGGGATGGTCTGCACGCTTGATCAGCGAGATCGCTGAGGTTGCCAGCGTTCGCTAGCTCGCTACATTGACGATACGCACCCATCGAGATGATTGGTGCGTGACGGTATCCATCGCGACGAGCTCGCTCATTGGCATTCGCGGCGTCCCCGTCGAGGTCGAAGTCGATGTGACGACAGGGATTCCTGCCGTACGCATCGTCGGCCTCCCAGACGCAGCGGTCGGCGAGGCTCGCGAGCGAATCCGCTCGGCGATTCGTTCCTCTGGGTTCACCTGGCCGGCGCGTCGCATCACCGTGAACCTCGCCCCCGCTGACTTGCGCAAGAGTGGCGGATCCTTTGACCTTGCGATTGCGCTCGGCATCCTCGTCGCAAGTGGACAGATGCGCATCGTCGCTGGTCCGATCGCTGCGATCGGCGAACTGTCTCTCGACGGCAGGGTTCGCGACGTTCCAGGATCGTTGCCGCTCGCGCTCCCACTCCTTGAACGCGATGCGGGTGCGGTACTACTGCCGCATAGCGTGCATCATCATGCGCTCACGCACGACGTCGCACGTCGCGTTTCGACGCTCAGCGAGGCGGTGAACATCGTTGAAGGGCGAGCGGTTGCCGACACGTCGACGCCTGATGCAGTTCGCGGCAGGGGAGATTACGCTCGTGTGGATGGCGCCGCAGTTGCAGTCGATCTCACGGAGATACGTGGACAGCCGACTGCAGTGCGCGCACTGCTGATCGCTGCGACGGGTCGCCTTCCGCTCCTCCTCGAAGGCCCACCTGGCGTGGGTAAGTCAATGCTGGCACAGGCACTTCACGGCGTTCTTCCCGATCTTGACGGCGCAGAGCGCGACGAGGTTGCGGCGATCGCGTCAGCGGGCGGTTTCGACAGACCCGATCCGTCGCGCCCACCGTTGCGCACACCACACCACGACCTGACTGTTGCGGGGTTGATCGGTGGAGGCCCACGACTGACGCCCGGCGAGCTCACCTGGGCGCATCGCGGACTGCTCATCCTTGACGAGATCGGTGAGTATCGGCGCGATACGCTTGAGGCGCTTCGTGAGCCGCTTGAACGCGGCATCGTAGATCTCGTTCGCGCGGGTCGTTCGGTGCGACTCCCTGGAGCAGCGCTCGTTGTTGCCACAGGCAATCCGTGTGGCTGCGGTGAGTTGGAGCATGCGGACGCGAGTTGTCGATGTACACCGTCGGCGCGACGACGCGGGAGCCTCGCGCTCTCTGCACCGATCCGTGATCGATTCGCGCTGCGGCTGCGCCTCGCACGCCCGAGCGCGTCAATCGACGCGCTCCCGACCGGGGAGATCACGACTCACGATGCACGTCGGCGGGTCGCTGCGATGCGCCACGAACTCGTTGATGAGCCGCAGGGATACCGCGAGGCGGAGCTGCTCCGTGCCTCCTCACGGGTTGCGGCGGCGGCGATGGAGCACATGGGCGGCCGCGGGCGGCGCCACATCCTAACTATCGCGCGGATCTGCGCACTGCTGAATGGGAGAGGCGGGGTAGGCGAAGCCGAGCTCGCCGAAGCGTTGCACCTCTCGGGTCGCGTGGCGACAGGGTGAGTGCACGGTTGCGTCGATGATTCGCCTCGAGCCGGGAGACGCGCGCCTCCCCACACGGCGCGCCGCCGCGCTTGGCCTTGCCCCTGACGTCGACCGCCGTCGCCCTCTCTGGGTGAGCGGGAGCGTCGCAGCGCTCGGGATCCCAGCGGTCGGCATTGTGGGTACGCGCCGCCCCAGCGCCCACGGCCTCGCCGCAGCACGAGCGTTGGCTCAGGCGGCTGTCGCGGCGGGTTGGGCGGTCGTGAGTGGGGCGGCGCTCGGGATCGATGCGGCGGCACATGAGGCCGCCGTTTCGGCGGGCGGCGTGACGATCGCGGTCCTCCCGAGCCCAGCCCCTGCAGGTCTGCGCCGCGGGGCGCGGGCGCTGGCCGAGCAGATCCTGGTTCGCGGAGCCTTGGTCGCCGACCGGCCACCAGGGACCCCGCCTGAGCGCTGGAGTTTCGCCGCTCGGAATGCCCTTCTCGCCGCCCTCTGTGATGGACTGGTGGTGGTCGAGGCACCGCCGGGGAGTGGGGCGCTGATCACGGCTGAGGCAGCGGTCGAGCGAGGGGTCCCTACAGCCATTGTTACTTCGCCCTTTGGTGCAGCGAGTGCCAGGGGGGGATGGGAGTGGTACCAGGCGGAGGCCGAGCTGTCCGTGCGCTATCCCGAGCGGCTCGTCCCTGCAATCCTTGCTGACCGTGCGAGCCTTTTCGCCTGGTTGAGCGTCGGTGGGCCGTCTCTGTACGCAGACAGCGGGGCGCCCCGATCATCGGGGCCACCCAGCGGCGCGCCGCCGCCCAGCCCAGGACTGCCACCGCCGCGAGCACCCAGAGAGTTGGCAAGCGAAGGGTTGTGGAGTCCGGCGCCTGATTCCCCCCGTGGCCGCCTGCTTCTATCATTCGCCGCTGCTGGGGCCGACGGGCTTGCTGAGGGAGATCTCCTCGCCGCAAGCGAGGGCGGAGGTGCTTCGCTGCCGGCCGCCCTCACCCTCCTCGCCCTAGAGGGGCGGATCGAGCAGCGAGCGGGGCGTTGGCGGCTCGCCGAAGGGGCGGTGCTACGCTCACGCGCATGAGTAGCAAGGCCGCCACGAATCTGGTCATCGTCGAGTCGCCCGCAAAGGCGAAGACGATCGAGCGTTACCTCGGCCCGGACTTCACCGTTCTCGCCTCCTATGGCCACGTGCGCGACCTCCCCCAGAAGACGCGGAAGGGGGGCCTCTCCGTCGACGTCGAGCACGGCTTTACTCCAACCTATGAGGTGATCGAGGAGAAGGAGGGGCGACTCGCTGATATTAAGAAGGCCGCGAAGCGCGCCGAGAGGGTCTGGCTCGCCACCGACCTTGACCGCGAGGGGGAAGCGATTGCCTGGCATGTGGCCGAGGCTCTCGGGATCCCCGAGGACCTTCGCCGCCGCGTCACCTTCAGTGAGATTACAAAGGGGGCCGTGCTGGAGGCATTTGAGCACCCCCGGCCGATCAACCAGAACCTGGTCGACGCGCAGCAGGCCCGCCGCATCCTGGACCGCCTCGTTGGCTATCGCCTCTCGCCCCTGATCTCCCGTCTCGTCAAGCCGAAGTCCTCGGCTGGCCGGGTGCAGTCGGTTGCGCTGCGCCTGGTGGTGGAGCGCGAGCGTTCGATCCGTGCCTTCGTGCCACGCCACTACACCACCGTTGAGGCGGCCATCCGACCAGCGATCGCTCCTGAGCTGACCGTCGCCGCGACGCTCGTCGGTCCAAAGGGTGAGACGCTCGAAATGGATCCAGAGGTTGCCACGGCGATCGTCACTCGTCTGAGTGGTCGCCCAGCGCGCGTCGCAGAGCGTAACGAGAGCACCCGTAAGCAGCGCCCCGTTCCGCCGTTCACCACCTCAACGCTGCAGCAGGAGGCGGGGCGAAAGCACGGCTTCCGCTCCAAGATGACGATGCAGATTGCCCAGCGACTGTACGAGGGCGTCGACCTTGGTGGCGAGCGCACCGGTCTCATCACCTATATGCGTACCGATTCACCCACGCTAAGCCAGCAGGCAATCACTGAGGCTGCAGAGGTGATTCGCGCGCGCTTCGGAGCGGAGATGGTCGTCGATGGCGGACGTCAGTACGCCTCGAAGTCGAAGAACGCACAAGAGGCGCACGAGGCGATTCGTCCGACGAGCCTGCATCGCACACCAGAGGAGGCGGCCACCTACCTCGACGAGCGCGAGCTGAAGGTTTACACGTTGATCTGGAGACGCGCTATCGCCTCGCAAATGCCAGATCGACTCGCGGCAACGACGACGCTGATTTGGGAGTCGGGTGAGGATCGACTGAAGACGACCGCGACACGCACCATTGAGCCGGGCTATACCGCCGTGTACCTCGAGGGGCGCGACGACGAAGAGGAGGAGGCCGAGGGCGGACTCCCAGATCTTCCCGAGGGATCGGCTGGAGAGGTGGCAACGATCGAGAGTGTCCCGCACGAGACGAAGCCCGAACCGCGTTTCACCGAGCCGACGCTCGTGAAGGAGCTCGAGAAGCACGGCATTGGCCGACCGTCAACATACGCCGCGATCATTGAGCGCATTCAAGAGCGAGAATATGTGGAGCGCGATCGCGAGAACCGACTGCGCGCAACGCGTCTTGGCGAGACGGTTTGCGATCTGCTCACGACGCACTTCACCGCGTTCGTCGACCTCGGCTTTACCGCTGGCATGGAGGAGGAGCTCGACGCCGTCGCCGAAGGCCGCGCTGATTGGCGCGATGTGCTCGGCCGCTTCTGGGCTGAGTTCGAGCCGCTGGTCAACGAGAAGAAGGAGAGCATCGGCGCCGGCGATTTCCGCAATCGCCCGAGCGACGAGAAGTGCTCCGAGGGGCATCCGATGACCGAGCGACTCGGCCGCTTCGGCTGGTATCTCGCCTGCAGCCTGTATCCAGAACACTCCGAGCGACGCTCGCTCCCGAAGGTGATCGGCGACGATGCGGCCCTCGATCCTGCGGTGCAGCTCGAGGGTGCGGGAACGGACTGTCCTGCATGCGGCACCGGAAAGCTCGCGCAGCGCCGTAGTCGTTTCGGATACTTCCTGGGGTGCGACCGCTACCCCGAGTGCAAGTTCATCCCGAAGCCCGAGGTTCCTGAAGAGCATCGTCTCACCTTCGAAGCGGCGTGCCCCGTCTGTGGACCAGAGCACGGTGGAAAGCTTGGACCACGGCGCAACAACAAGCGGAACACCTACTTCTACTCGTGCGATCGCTACCCCGACTGCAAGACGATCCGGCCGAAGCCGACCGGTGCCACGCACGCAGATTGCGGCGCGGTGATCGGCCGTGATGACACTGGCGGAATCTGCACGCGCTGCGGTGCGCGCATCGATCTCCCAGAAGGTCAGCTCGTCGGCCTCTCGGTCGCCGGCGGCGTTCCCGACCCAGCGGCATTCGCACCGAAGCGACCACGCCGCGCCGCCGCCGAGAGCAGCACGGCGAAGCCTGCGGGGAATAAGGCGAAGAAGGCATCACGCGCGAAGACGACCAAATCAAAGGGGAAGCCGAAGCGCAAGGCAGCGGCAGCGGCGGCTGCGGCGCCGTCCGAAGCCCCCGCTGGCGAGGGCGTGGGGAACTGATGGCAGGGGGCCGGAGGGCGGCTCCGCTCCCACGACGGGCAACGCCCGTCACCGACCCACGCACGGCTCCGTTCCTCGACCAACTCCGCGCCAGATCGCTCTCCCCGGCGACGCTTCGCTCGTACCAGTCGGTGGTGGAGCGGTATCTCTCCTGGTGTGATGCCGAGCGCATCGATTGGCGTACCCCCGATCGAAACGATTTGCGTCGCTACATCGCAGCGCTCGGAACCGCCGGTCGAAGGTCAACGGTGCAGCAGCGCCTCGCCGCGCTCGGCACCTTCTATCGTTATTGGGTGCGCGAGGGGAGCGTGACGCGCGATCCGCTACATGCGCTGGCGCGCCCGCAGCGCGAACGACGACTCCCCGACGTACTGAGTGCCGATCAGGTGGTCGCACTGATCGAGATGGCGGCTGCGGGGGAGAGCCCGGCGCTTGCGCTGCGCGACACGGCGCTCGTCGAGCTGCTTTACGGGGCGGGCCTACGCATCGCCGAACTTGTTGCGATTGTAATCGACGACATCAGTCTCGATCGCGGGGAGGCGCGGGTAACCGGAAAGGGCGATAAGGAGCGCGTCGTGCTCTTCGGTGCCCCCTGCGTCGCGGCGCTGAGGCGCTACGTGCGCGACGCCCGCCCTGCCCTTGCGGCGAACGCGAGCGGCCGACCAGCGACTGCCCTCTTCTTGAATCGCAATGGCGGCGCGCTCGGTGAGCGCGGCGCTCGCGCGCGCCTCGACGCGATCGCGAAGCGTGCCGGGCTGCCGGCGGCATTCCACCCCCACACGCTTCGCCACTCGTTTGCAACACATCTTCTTGACGGGGGCGCCGACCTGCGCGTGGTGCAGGAGCTCCTCGGCCACGAGAGCCTCGCAACAACGCAGGTCTACACGCACGTGTCGACCGCACGACTGAAAGGCCTCTACAGTGCTGCGCACCCGCGTGCGCGACGGAGCGGAGGGGCGCGATGAGCGACGCAACTTCGAGGGACGCCATCGGCAGAAACAGCGCACTCCTCGCCGGGGCGGCGCTCGCCTCGCGCCTTCTCGGCTGGGTCCGACTCACCGCACTTGCAGTGGTCTTCGGCGTCAGCGGTGCGCTCGATCCGTTCCTCGCCGCCTTTCGGCTTCCAGATCTTCTCTATCAGTTGATCGCCGCAGGGGCGATCGCAAGCGCGATCGTTCCTGCGGTCGCAGGACTCGTTGCATCGGGTGAGCGCGAGCGCGCCTCGCGTCTCCTCACGACGCTTGCGCTCCTCGTCGGTGGCGGCATGGCGCTCCTCGGCGGAATCTCCTTTGTTGAGGCCGATCGCGTGGCACAGCTCGTCGCGCCTGGGCTCTCCCCCTTGGGGATCGAACAGACCGCAACCCTGACGCGGATGCTCCTCTTCTCGCCGCTCTTCCTCGGACTCGCCGCGGTGGCGAATGCGGCGGTCGCCGCCGAGGAACGCTTCCGCGGCCCCGCGCTTGGGCCGCTCCTCTACAACCTCGCCGTGATCGTCGCGGTGCTGCTTTTCGGTGCAACCTTCGGTGCGATCGCGCCTGCGGCCGGAACAGTGAGCGGGGCGATCCTCCTCCTGATCGTTAGCCTCCCTGAGGCGCATCGCGCGGGATTCCGCATTCGCCGTCCGAACTTCGCCGATCCGATCCTGCGTAGGACGCTCCTCGCCATTGCGCCGCGGGTCATCGGCCTCGCCGCGATTCAATTCGTCTTCGCCGCCTTCGTCTCTACGGCGAGCAACTTTGCCGAAGGGTCGATCACGGCCTGGAACTACGCCTTCTCGCTCTTGCAGTTCCCGGTCGCGACCATCGGTGGCGCGATCGGAACCGCGCTCCTTCCGGCGGCGAGTCGCCTCGTCGCCACAGCCGACCGCACAGGGCTCGCACGTGCCGCGCACGGTGCCTTCGGTACTGCCATCTGGTTGATCCTTCCCGTCGCCTGCATCGGTCAGGTGATCGCCCCTGGAGCCGTTGCGGTAACGCTCGGGCCCTCCGCAGATCCGCTCGCCGTGGAGCGCACTGCGATGCTGCTTCGACTCCTTTTCCTTGGAGTTCCGGCGATGGCGGCGACCGCCGTCTTCACGCGCCTCTGCTACAGCGTTGGCGATACGCGCGGCCCGGTGGGCGCTGCGCTTACTGGCGTCGCGGTGATGCTCACAGCACAGGCGCTGCTCGCCCCCTCCCTCGAGCTCGGTTCACTCGCCGCTGCGGTGGCGATCGGTGAGTGGTTTGAGTGCGCCATCCTGCTGGCTCGGGTGCGCTCGCGCGTCGCTGGACCGACGGTGCGCGGCTTTCTCGCAGGGGTTCCGATTTGCATCGCACTCTCCGCAGTCGCGGCGCTCATCGCCCTTGGCATTGTCACGCTCGCCGCGGCGCTGAGCCTCACGAGCGGCTGGCTCAGCTCTGCCCTCGTCACGATGCTCGCTGGCGGCGTCTCGCTCTTCGCGTATCTTGCTGGCACGGCGCTCTATGGGATTCGTGCCGCAGCGCCGATCCTCCGCCGCGTCGTGCGCATCGCTCCGCGGCTCAAGCGCCTTCCAACCGTTCGTGCGCTGCTCGGTGACGAGCGATGAGTCGGCCGCAGCTCCAGCTTTCGGCACTGCGCGCGCGGCTTGAAGCGCGCGGCCTGCTCGCTGACGGGGGAGCGCTGGTCGGGACTGCTGCCGACGGAGTCGTTGTATCGGCGGCTGTGACGCACGATTCTCGATCGGTTGCTCGCGGTGGCCTCTTCGTTGCGATCCCTGGCGCGGTGCGCGACGGTGGAGAGTTCGCCGCAGAGGCGATCGCTCGCGGCGCCATCGCGGTGATCGCGGCGCGGCCGATCCAAGGGTTCAGCGCGCCGCTGCTGCTCGTACGTGACGCCCGCGCGGCGCTCGCCGAGGCGGCCGCCTGGTGGGAGGGCGATCCCGCTGACGCGCTCATCACGGTGGGTGTCACCGGCACTGACGGCAAGACGACGACGTCGACCCTCCTTGCGAGCGCGCTCGCTGGCGCTGGGATTCCGACGGGGCTCGTCTCCACCGCCATTCGTCGTGTTGGCGGACGCCAATCGACTACCCCTGCGCACCAGACGACTCCAGAGGCGCCAGAGCTGCAGGAGGCGCTGCGCTCGATCGTCGACGCGCATGATCGCGCCGCCGTCGTTGAGGCGACCAGCCACGGGCTCGCACTTGATCGCGTCGGCGCGATCCCGTTCGCCGCGGGAATTCTCACAAACCTCACTAGCGACCATCTTGATTTTCACGGAAGCGTTGAGGCATATCACGCGGCGAAGTTGCGCCTCGTCAAGGCGATTCGTTCGAGCACGGCAAGCCGTGCCGCCGGTCTCGCCCCCACGATCGTGCTCCCCGTCGACTACGCCGCCGCAGAACCCTTCGCTGCAGCCGCCGTGGCGGCAGGAATTCAGGTCGCGCGCTTCGGCGTTGCGAGCGATGGTCGCCTGCTGATCAACGGCGTGGCTCAGCGCGTAGAGATGGCGATGCCTGGGCGCGTGAACGCGCTGAACGCCGCCGCAGCGCTCACTCTTATTGATGCTTGGGGGCTTCCGATCGCGTCAGCGATCGCGGCGGTCGCCGTAGAGCAAGGCCCACCAGGCCGCGCGGAGCGTATCGAAGCGGGTCAGCCCTTTACAGTGCTCGTCGACTTTGCCCACACCGGCGCATCGATGCGGGCGGCAATGGAGATCGCCCGCGGTCTTCTTGCCGCTAGCGGGCGCCTCTTGGTCGTTACCGGGGCGGCGGGGGAGCGCGATCCTGGGCGACGCACCGCGGTCGGCGCTGCGGTCGCCAGCGCCGATGCGATTTGGATCGCTGACGAGGATCCCCGCTTTGAGGACCCCGATCTCATCGCCAGAGCAATCTCCACGGCGATCGCCGCAGAGCGGAGTGGGGCCGCCGTCGCGACGACGATTGAGCACGATCGACGCGCCGCCATCTACGCAGCGATCGGGGCGGCGAAGCCGGGCGACGTCGTGCTGCTCGCTGGGAAGGGGCACGAGCGCACGATCGAGCGGCGCGGCACCGATGAGCCCTGGGATGAGGCTGCTGTAGCGCGCGAGGCGCTCCGATCCCTCGGCTATCCTCGCGACAGATGAGCCTTGAGCCGCAGCCAGCCGCCGCCTCGACTGGGACACCGCCACCGGCGGTCGACCCGGTAGTAAAGGTGCGCGCGCTCGCTCGCCCAGTCGCCGAGTTGCGCGCGGCGCTTCTCGCTCGCGTTGAAGCGAGTGGCGCCGGTGGCGAAGGCGCGCGCCTCGTCGCCGACGCCTTCGATTTTGCGGTGCAGGCGCATGGCGAGCAGCTGCGCGCATCGGGCGAGTCGTATGTGACACACCCCGCCGAGGCGGCACTCATCCTTGCCGAACTTGGCCTCGATGCAGCGACCCTCGCCGCGGCGCTCCTTCACGACGTCCCCGAGGACACGAGCGTGACGACTGCAGAGATCGGCGAGCGCTTCGGCGATGAGGTCGCCCTACTCGTCGACGGCGTGACAAAGCTCTCGAAGTTCTCGGCCCTCTCGGCAGAGGAGCAGCACGCTGAGAACATTCGAAAGATGTTCCTGGCGATGGCCCAAGATATTCGCGTCGTGCTGATCAAGCTCGGTGATCGCCTCCACAACATGCGCACCCTCGCCGCACTACCCGTTGAGAAGCAGCGACGGATCGCGCGTCAGACGCTTGAGATCTACGCGCCGCTCGCCGAGCGCCTCGGGATTTGGCAGATGAAGTGGGAACTAGAAGATCTGTCGTTCAAGGCGGTGGAGCCGGACCGCTACAAGGAGCTGGCGCGCCTCGTCGACATGCGGCGCGACGCTCGTGCCGACTACGTGGAGCGAGCGATCGCCGTGCTGCGACCTGAGCTCGAGCGCGCCGGCATCACCGCAGAGTTTTCTGGCCGCGCGAAGCACCTCTATTCGATCCACAAGAAGATGGCGCGCAAGGGATCAGCCTTCTCAGAGATCTATGACGTCTATGCGGTCCGAGTGATCGTGGAGAACCTGCGCGACTGCTACGCAGCACTCGGCGCCGTTCACTCGGTCTGGCGGCCGATCCCTGGACAGTTCGACGACTACATCGCCGTGCCGAAGAACAACCTGTACCAGAGCTTGCACACCGCGGTTGTCGCCCTTGACGGGCGATCGCTCGAGGTGCAGATTCGCACGCGCTCAATGCACGAAGTTGCCGAGGTCGGGATTGCGGCACACTGGCGCTACAAGGACGGCACGCGCTCCGATGCCGCCTACGATGCGAAGCTCGCCTGGCTCCGCCAGCTGTTGGAGTGGCAGCGCGACGTCACCGACGCATCAGAATTTCTCGAAGGGGTGCGCCTCGACGTCTTCCAGGACCAGGTCTACGTCTTCACGCCGAAGGGTGACGTGAAGGAGCTCCCTGCGGGGGCAACTCCGCTCGATTTCGCCTATCTCGTGCACACCGACGTTGGCCATCGCTGCATCGGCGCAAAGGTGAACAATCGCCTCGTGCCGCTTGAATATCGACTGAAGTCGGGCGACATCGTTGAGGTGGTGACGGCGCGAGGGAAGCACGGCCCGAGCCGCGACTGGCTCAACATCGTCAACTCGCGACAGGCGCGCGACAAGATTCGCGGGTGGTTCAAGCACCAGGAGCGCGACGAGAACGTGACGCACGGCCGCGAGTCGCTGGAGCGCGAGCTGCGCCGACTTGCGCGCAGCTCCATCGAGGCGGTCGGTCGCGACAAGATCGAAGAGGTCGCCAAGGCGCTGAACCAGGGGAGCGTCGACGACCTCTTCGCCGCGATCGGCTACGGCGCGATCGGTCCGCAGCAGGTGGTCTCGCGACTCGGCGTCGCCGCCGACGATGCGCGCGCGATCCTGCCGCTCACCGGCGCGCCAGCACCGATCGCGCCCGCCGAACGAACCGGCGGGATTCGCGTGAAGGGGGTTCCCGATCTACTCACCCGCTTCGGTCGCTGCTGTCGGCCACTCCCCGGCGATCCGATCGTCGGCTATATCACGAGGGGGAAGGGGGTCACCGTGCATCTTGAATCGTGCACCTCGTCGACGACCGCACGCGAGAGCTCGCGCGCCATTGAGGTCGAGTGGGAGGTCGCAGCGGCGACGGCGGAGAGTTACCCCGTGACGATCCGCATCGACGCGATCGATCGCACCGGACTCCTCTCGGAGATCACCCAGGTCGTAGCCGAGCAGAAGGTGAACATCCTTGCCGCGTCGGTCGCCACCATTGGGGCCACGAACGCCCAGGTGCTCGCCACGCTCGCCGTGGGCTCGATCAGCGAGCTCGCACGCCTCATGGCGCGCATTGAACGCGTTCGCGGCGTGCGAAGTGTCTCGCGGGAGCAGCGACAGTGAGCGGCTTCCAAGCGCCACGCGGGCTGCGCGATTTGATCGGTCGTCACGCGGAGACGCACGCGGCAATCGAGACTGCTGCATACGCCGCCGCCGAATCCGCCGGCTATCGACGCATCGTGTTGCCGATCGCCGAAGAGTCGGCGCTCTTCGAGCGTGGCATGGGCGGCTCGAGCGACGTGGTCGCCAAGGAGCTCTATCGCATTGAAGGGCGGGGTGACGACGATGCGCGACTTGCGCTCCGTCCAGAAGGAACCGCGGGGATCCTGCGCGCCTACCTGCAGCACGGCATGCGCAGCGAGCCGCACCCGGTGCGACTCGTTACCGTCGGGCCGTTCTTCCGCCACGACCGACCGCAGAAGGGGCGCTATCGCCAGTTCAATCAGTTCGACATTGAGGCGATCGGTGACGCTGGACCAGGGATCGACATTGAGGTGATCGAGCTCGGCGCAACGTTCATTCGCGCCCTCGGCCTCACCGACGTCGAGGTTCATCTGAATTCCGTCGGCTGCGGCAGTTGTCGCCCGGCCTTCGCCGCCGCCGTTCGCACCCACTTCGCCCCGGTAGCGGCGGAGCTCGGCGCGGTGGATCGCGCGCGACTCGAGTCGAACCCGCTCCGCCTCCTCGACTCAAAGGATCCAGTCGCAGCCCGCCTCGCCGCTACCGCACCTGAACTCCCTGCGCACTTGTGTGCGGAGTGCGCAGAGCACTTTGCTGCGGTGCGCGCCGGGCTTGCTGCGGCGCAGATCCGCATCGTTGCGGCGCCACGCCTTGTGCGTGGTCTCGACTACTACGCGCGCACGGCGTGGGAGTACCTCCTCCCTGGCGAGCAGGGGCAACAGGGGGCGCTCGGTGGCGGCGGGCGCTACGACGGGCTGGCAGAACTCATCGGCGGGCCAGCCACCCCTGCGATCGGATTTGCGATCGGCATCGATCGGATCGCCCTCGCGCTCGAGGAGCGCGGCATCGCCCTTCCAGTCGCTTCAAGCCCAGCGATCGTCGTGTGCGGTCTCGACTCGGCCGACGTTGGGCTCCGTATTGCCGTCGCCTCGGACCTGCGCGCCGCAGGGATCCCCGCGCGCGCCGATTCGAGCGGCCGAAAGATCGGGAAGCAGATCGAGGGGGCCGCGCGCGATGGCGCCATCGCCGTCATCATTGTCGAACCAGATGGCCGCCTCACCCTTCGCGACTTGGAGTCGGGGAGTCAGGGAGAGCCTGCAGACGAGGCGGCAGCGCTTGCTGCCGCGAAGAAGTTCGTAATGGAGAGGGGGGCGCGATGAGCGAGAAGAAGGCGAGCGCGTCGAGCCTTCTCGCCACCGGGCTGCGCAGCGATGTCTGCGGCGCACTCCGTGCGAGCGACGCTGGGCGCCGCGTGCGCCTCGCCGGCTGGGTGCATCGCCGCCGCGATCACGGCACCCTTGTCTTCATCGACCTTCGCGACCGTTACGGTCTCGTGCAGGTGGTCGTCGATGCAAGCGTCTCACCAGAGGCGCACGCGGCGCTGAGCGAGGCGCGCGTTGAGTGGGTCCTCGCGGTCGAAGGGAACGTGACCCTCCGTCGCCCTGGCACCGAGAATGAGAAGATGCCAACCGGCGCGATCGAGGTCGTCGCCGATTCGGTGCGGGTCCTTTCGCAGTCGAAGACGCCTCCCTTCTATATCAACGAGCCCGATGCGCCGATCGACGAGAGCGTGCGACTCAAGCATCGCTATCTCGATCTGCGTCGCGAGCCGCTCCGGGACCGCCTCTTGCTGCGCTCGGCAATGGTCCAGGCGATCCGCGAGGTGCATCACCAACACGGCTTCGTCGAGGTCGAGACGCCGATCCTGATCAAGAGCACACCTGAAGGGGCGCGCGACTTCATCGTTCCATCTCGACTCCAGCAGGGGAGCGTCTATGCGCTGCCGCAGTCGCCGCAACAGATGAAGCAGCTCCTCATGGTCGCTGGGTTCGATCGCTACTTCCAGATCGCCCGTTGCTTCCGCGACGAAGACTTGCGCGGCGATCGACAGCCCGAGTTCACGCAGCTCGACCTAGAGATGAGCTTTGTCGACGAGTCGAGCGTTCGCTCCTTCGTCGAGGAGATGGTCCTCGAGGTGACACGGCGCACGCGCCCGGATCGCCCGATCCAGGCGGTTCCCTTCCCCGTCTTCACGTACGAAGAGGCGATGGAGCGCTACGGCTCAGATAAGCCTGACCTGCGTTACGCGATTGAACTTGTTGATCTCGGCGCGGCGCTGCCGCAGGAGACCGGCTTCAAGGTCTTCGACGAGACGCGCGCGAAGGGCGGCCGCGTGCGAGCGATCCGTGTCCCCGGAAAGGGCGGCGTCGCTCGTTCGGAGATCGACGCGCTCACCGAGCGCGCGAAGCGTCACGGCGCCGACGGACTGGTGTGGATCGCACTGCAACCCGACGGTGAACTGCGTTCGCCGATCGCAAAGTTCCTCTCGCCAGAGTCGATCGCGGCGATCTGGAGTGCGACTGGCGGAAAGAGCACGGCGCCCGAGGGCGACCTGCTCCTCGCCGTCGCGGGAGAGTCGATCCGCTCCGCCGAGGTGCTCGGCAGGCTGCGCGTTGAGATCGCTACCGAAGCGGGTCTCGCCGATCCAGAAATCCTCGCCTTCTGCTGGGTGCATCGCTTCCCCATGTACCAATGGGAGTCCGAGTCGGGGCGTTGGGACGCTACTCACAACCCATTCAGCGCACCGATCCCCGAGCACATTGGTCTCCTTGCGACGAGCTCGGGCGATCTCACGAAGCGAAGCCCAGAAGATCCTGCAGGCGGTGCGCTTGCCCAGCAGTACGACGTGGTGCTGAATGGCTGGGAGCTTGGCGGCGGATCGGTCCGCATTCATGACCGCGCGCTGCTTGAGCGCTCCTTCGCGCTCATGGGTCATTCGCTCTCAGATGCGCGTGGCAAATTCGGCGCCCTCCTCGATGCGTTCGAGTACGGCGCACCACCACACGGTGGCATTGCGATCGGTGTCGAACGTTGGGCGGCACTCCTCGCAAATCAGGTCAACATTCGCGAGGTTATGGCCTTCCCGAAAACCCAGTCGGGGAGTGATCTGATGCTTGAAGCTCCATCGGAGCCAGATCCGAAGCAATGGGCCGAATTGGGTCTCGCCGCGCTTCAACACCCTCCTAAGGAGCAGCGTTGAGGCGGTCGACGCGTTTGCTATAGGCGCCCCATGCCGTACTGCTTGACTCGGGGTGCGCGGATCTACTACGAGAGATATGGACATCATCGCCCCGGCATGGATCCGCTTCTTCTGGTGCACGGTTCGTACATCACTGGCGCGGTCGATTGGGGCGGTATCGCGCCGATCCTCGCGGCGGAATTCGAAGTGATCGTTCCCGATTGTCGGGGGCACGGTCGTAGCACTGATCCCCGAGGGTGCTACTCGTTCAAAGAGATGGCGGCGGACTTTGCAGCTCTCATACCGGCCCTCGGCTTTGATCGTGCCCATCTCATCGGACACAGCAATGGGGGCAACGTCGCCCTCGTCACGCTCGTAGAGCATCCCGACAGGGTTGCCAGTTGTGTGGCGCAGGCGGCGAACGCATTCGTCAGCCCAGATCTCATCGAGCGAATTCCAATGAAACTCGATCCCGATCGCGTGCGTCGAGAAGAGCCCGAATGGATGGAGGAGATGATCGCCCTTCACTCCGAGGTCCACGGACCCGACTATTGGGCAACGCTGCTTCGGCGTACGGCTCAGGAGATCGTCTCCGAGCCAAACTATCTGCCTTCCGATCTTGAGGCTGTACAGCGTCCAACCCTCGTCATCGAAGGAGCTCTCGATGAAACCAACGCGATCGCACGCCACGGACGATTCATCGCAGAGCATGTTCCGCAGAGCGAACTCTGGGAACCTGAAGGCATAGGCCACAATGTGCACGTAGAGATCCCCGCAGAGTGGATCACTCGCGTTCGCACATTTCTTGGGCGTTCCGGGGCGCGGCTTTAGAGGCGGGGATTCGATGACAGCGCAGATCAGCTCTACCGTGCACCGATTGACGTTGCGAAACCCTTGGAACATCTCTCACGGCAGGTCGTTGGCGCGCGAGACGGTCATCGTCCACCTTGGCAGCGGGCTCGGGGAAGCCGCGATCGTCCCCTATTTGGGCGGTTCTGCGCACGATGTCCAGCAGGAGCTTGCGGCGACAGAAGGCGATCCCTTGAAAGATCTCAGCGTTGACTCGATTCCGACAAACTCCTCTGAATCAACCGCAGTTGCCGTCCACTGCGCGCTCGATCTCGCACGCTACGATTTGGCCGGGCGCGATCAGCGGCGCCCGCTCTGGGACCTACTTGGCCTTTCCGTTCCTCGGCCCATGGAGACGTCGATTTCGATCGCGATGGATACTCCAGATCGAATGGCCGCTTTGGCACAATCTGCGCGAGCCAGCATGCTGAAGGTGAAGGTTGGCGGGGATCACGATGAGGAGGCGATCGAGGCGATCAGGGGCGTTACCACCGCTTCCCTTCGCCTTGATGCGAATGGCGGGTGGACTCGCGAACGTGCCGCGCATCTCATCCCCCGTCTCGCGCGATTCGACGTAGAACTCATCGAGCAACCGCTCGCCGCCTCTGACCGTTACGGATTCGCTTGGCTCGCCGCCCAGAATCTTGGCGTGCCGATATTTGCGGATGAGAGCGTCGCCACCGTCGACGATATTGATCGGCTTGCACATGATGTTGACGGAGTGGTGATCAAGCTGCGCAAGTTCGGCGGGATCACAGCGTCACTCGAGGGAATCGCGCGAGCACGAAGATTGGGAAAGCGGGTGATGATGGGATGCATGATCGAAAGTTCAGTGGCGACGACTGCCGCTGCTCATCTAGGAGGGCTCTGCGACCTCGTTGACCTGGATTCGCCGCTGCTGATTTCGAATGACCCGTACGAGGGAATCCGCTATGAAGGATCGATCTGCCACGTTCCCGATCTTCCTGGGATCGGCGTCAGCCCGCGGCCGACGAGCGCTTAGCGCGTCTGGTCTCCGCGTTGCTCCCAGGGGTCGACGGCGCCTGAATCGCTGGGCGGCGCATCGTAGTTGAGTCGCGCCGAACCATTTGATGGGGTGACGGCCGCCTCGTCGCCCGTCTCCACAAGGTGCGAAACGCCGTCGCCTGCGACCGCGTCGGGGAGAAGGCGAACTGGCCCCGCCTGACCTTCGTGCGCCGCCGTGAGGAGTGCCGTAGGGGCACGCCCATGCGCGGCGATCAACGTCGTGATCGACTCGGGGTCGATCCCAGCATGCGAGTAGGGGAGAAGGATGATCGCGCTCGTCCCCTGTACCTGGCCGCGGGCGTCGGCGAGAGCCGCTGCGGGGTCGTTTGCGGTCGTGCGGCGAGCGGGAGTCGGGGGTTCGGTGCCGGCGGCGAGCCCTGAGACGAGGATCGGATGGGCCCCTCCAGACCACGCCGCATCCACCAGGCGCGCCAAGGGGCGATCGTCGCCAGGGGTGCCAGAGGTGATAATCAGCGCGGCGACGGTCATGGGGTCAAGTCTACGCATGGGCTCGGCATGCGACAATGCCACGATGGCTGCCTCGAACGCACCCACAGCGAACCTTGTCGCCCAGGATGGCATCCGCACGATCGGC
This sequence comes from Candidatus Limnocylindrus sp., assembly GCA_051006395.1. Classification (GTDB taxonomy): domain Bacteria; phylum Chloroflexota; class Limnocylindria; order Limnocylindrales; family Limnocylindraceae; genus Limnocylindrus. The sequence goes on along the minus strand of JBPCTG010000008.1, from coordinate 2,911 downwards.
ATCGTTGCGCACGTCGACCACGGCAAGACGACGCTCGTCGACAGCCTGTTGCGCCAGAACGGCGCCTTCCGTGCCAACGAGGAGCTCATTGAGCGCGTGATGGATAGCGGCGACCTTGAGCGCGAGAAGGGGATCACCATCCTTGCCAAGGAGACGGCAATCAAGTTCAAGGGGATCCGCGTCGTCATCGTCGACACCCCTGGCCACGCTGACTTCGGTGGCGAGGTGGAGCGAAGTCTCCTTGCCGTCGACGCGGTGCTCCTACTCGTCGACGCCTCCGAGGGTCCGCTCCCGCAAACACGTTACGTCCTCTCCAAGGCGCTTGCCCGCGGCCTCCCGGTTGTGCTGGTAATCAACAAGATTGACCGCCCCGACGCGCGCGTGAAGGAGGTGATCGACGAGGTGTATGAACTCTTCCTCGACCTTGGCGCCGACGAGCACCAGATCAACTTCCCGATCGTCTACACCAATGCACGCGCTGGCACGGCAACGCTCGATCTTGCGCAGCCGGGGAGTGACCTTGTGCCGCTCCTCGACACGGTGCTCAGCACCGCCCCCGCGCCGATGCACGAGCCGGGCCATCCGCTCCAGGTGCTCGTCACCAACCTCGCGGCCAATGACTTCGTCGGCCGCATTGCGGTCGGACGCATCCGCAACGGCGTGGTTCGCAAGGGGGCCAAGATCGTCATCAAGCGCGACGACGGAGACATCTCAGGCGTTGTCACGAGCCTCACCCTGCCGATCGGCATCGAGCGCACCGAGGTACCCGAGGCCGGGCCTGGCGAGATCGTTGGGATTGCGGGGCTCGCCGATGTTGAGATCGGCGAGACGATTACGGATCCTGCAGATCCCCGACCACTTGAGCGGCTCCACGTTGATCCGCCAACGCTGCAGATGACCTTTGGTGTGAACACGAGCCCAATCGGTGGCAAGGACGGAAAATTCCTCACCTCGCGACAGCTCAAGGCGCGCCTCGAAAAGGAGGTTCTCGGCAATCCAGCGATTGAGGTGAGCCCTACCGACACTGGCGAAGCCTTTCAAGTGCGCGGGCGCGGCGAACTCCAGCTCGCAATCCTTGTCGAGCAGATGCGACGCGAAGGGTTTGAACTTGAAGTCTCCCGCCCCGAGGTGCTCCTGCACAAGGGGCCCAACGGCGTCGAGGAGCCATTTGAGCAGCTCACCATTGACGTTCCTGTTGACTTTGTCGGCGTGATCACCGGGATCATGGCTGAGCGCCGTGCGCGCATGGAGAATATCCAGCACGGCGCAGATGGCCGTGCTCGCGTCGACTTCCTGATCCCAACGCGCGGGCTGATCGGCGTGCGCGGTCGCATCCTTACGGAGACCCGCGGGACGGCGCTGATCCATCAGCTGAGCGCCGGCTACAAGCCCTGGGTCGGCGAGATCCCACATCGCACCAATGGCTGCCTCATCTCTGATCGCACCGGCGTCACCACGGGCTACGCCCTCTACGGCATTCAGGAGCGCGGCGAACTCTTCGTTATGGAGGGGGAGCAGACGTATGAAGGGCAGATCATTGGCGAGAGCGCTAAGCCTGGCGACATGGATGTGAACGCGGTGCGCGAAAAGAAGCTCACGAACATGCGCACCCACTCGCATGACGAGGCGATCCGCCTCACACCACCGCGCCGCATGGCACTAGAGAATGCGCTGGAGTTTATTGGGCCAGACGAGCTCATTGAGGTGACGCCCTCCGCCCTGCGTTTGCGCAAGCGACTCCTCAACGAGAACGATCGGCGCCGCGAAGCTGGTCGACGTGCCGAGATGCGGGAGGCGGAGAAGAGTTCGTCGTGAGCGCGGGGCGCATCTTCCTTGATAACGCCGCCGGAGCGCCGCTCCACCCTGATGCCGCGGCGCTCATCGCCGAGCTGCATCGCGAGGGGATCGGCAATCCGAATGGCGGGCACGCCGAGGCGCGTCGCGCCCGCGCAGTGCTCGATGCCGCGCGCGCCTCGCTCGCGGAAGATTTCGACGTTGAGCCGCGCACGATCACCTTCACCTCGACCGCCTCAGAGGCGCTCGCCTTGGCGCTCGCGAGTGAGTTGCACGGCGGCGGAACGCTGATCACCAGCGCCGGGGAGCATCGTGGCGCGCGCGCGCTGGCCGCTGCCCACGAGGCGAGCGGCGGCAGTGTTGCGCTGCTCCCGCTCGACGCATCGGGTCGATGGAGCGCCGAGGCGCTTCAGGAGCTCCTCACAGCCACTCGAGCGGGCGGCGTGCCGCCCGTGATGCTGCTAGCCCTCGCATCCGGTGAGGTTGGCGCAGTGCAGCCGCCGCTCACCGCAGTCAACCGCGATAGCGGCGCCGCAGTGCTCGACGGCGTGCAGTTAGACGGCGCGCGTGAGATGCGCTTCGCCGATACCGGGGCAACGCATCTCGCCCTCTCGTCGGCAAAGGTGGGTGGCCCGTTCGGCGTTGCAGCGCTCATCAGCGCAGATCCGCGCCGCATCCGCGCGCTCGTGCCGGGGGGTGGCCAGGAGCGTGGCCGTCGTGGCGGCACCGAGGCGGTGGTGCTCGCGGCGGCGTACGCTCTCGCGCATCGACTCCATCGGCGCTCCTGCGTCGCATCCGTCGCCGCCAGCGAATCTGCCGCGCGAGCCTTTGACGCTGCACTCGGCGCACCGGAGGAGATCGGCCTCATTGCGACCGGACCCGATCCCCGTACAGGGCAATCTGGTCGCCTTCCGGGGCATCGCTCGTTTGCCGCTGATTGGGTGCTCGGTGACGACCTGGTCGCCGCACTCGATCACGCAGGCGTTGCGGCATCTACCGGCTCTGCGTGCATTAGCGGCTCGCGCGAGGCTTCAGAGGCGCTCCTTGCGATGGGCCTCAGACGAACCCACGCCGCCGGTGGGTTGCGACTGACGTTCGGTGGCGGAGCGACCGCTGA
>JBPCTG010000007.1:0-3578 GCA_051006395.1 Candidatus Limnocylindrus sp. | reverse complement strand
GTCGGGCTGCGGCGCTCCAGTGTCGTACACCGATGAGGGGCTCCCGCTGAGGATCAGCCCTTCCGGCGCACGCGCAACGATCTCGCTGAGCGATGTGTCGTAAGGGATGAGATCGGCGCGCACGCCGAGCTCGCGCACCCGGCGCGCGATGAGTTGAGCGAACAGGCTCCCAAAATCAAGGACGAGGATGCCGCCGCGCGCGACGGGTGGCGCCGATGCCTCAGCGGCCACGCTGCCAGCTCTTCCACTCGGTCGCCACCGACGGGGCGTGAATCACCTCAACATCGCGGAAGGCGCGCAGCGATGCGACGCCGAGCGCCGCCGCTGACTGACGCACCGCTCCAATAAGGTTCTCACTCCCATCGGTCACGCGCGACGGGCCGTCGAGGATCTGTTGCATGGTGCCGACAACGCCGACCTCGATCCGCGTGCCGCGCGGCAGCGTTGGCGATGGCGCCGCCATCCCCCAATTGAATCCGCCGCCAGGCGCTTCAATTGAACGGGCGAGCGGAGAGCCGATCATCACGGCGTCTGCGCCCACCGCCAACGCCTTGGCGATCTCGCCACCTTTGCGAATGCCGCCGTCGGCGACGACCGGAACGTAGCGACCAGAGGCTGCACCGTAGGCATCACGCGCACCGGCAACGTCGCTCACGGCGGTCACCTGCGGCACGCCGATGCCGAGCACTTCACGCGTCGTGCAGGCGTTCCCCGGACCGACGCCAACAAAGATCGCTGCCGCCCCCTGCTCCATGAGCGCATATGCCGCGGCGGCGTTTGCGGTGTTCCCCACCGCTACGGGAATCGGTGTGCGCTTCACGAAGTCACCAAGTTCGAGCGGCGCGTAGCCGGTGGCAAGGTGCCGCGCCGACGAGACCTGGCTCTGCACGAGCAGCAGCTCAGCCCCCGCCGCGACAGCGGCGTCACCAAAGCGACCGATCGCCTGCGGCGTTGCAGCGACGGCGACCGGCGCGCCAGCGGCCCGCATCTCAATAAAGCGTTGCTCGATCAGCCGTTCGTTGATCGGCTGCGAGTAGAGCTCGGCGAAGAGCGCCTGCACCTCGCCCTTCGGCGCTGCGGCGATCGCGGCGAAGCAGGGGGTGGGATCTTCGTAGCGAAACCAGAGCCCCTCAAGGTTGATGAAGGCGAGGCCACCGAGGCCGCGCACGATCCCAGCGGTTGCCGGCGAAACGACCGCGTCCATCGCCGCCGCGATGATCGGAACCGGAAGGTTGATGCCGCAGAACTCCTGCGCGAGATCAACGTCGCTCGGGTCGATCGTGTCAGTGCCAGGGGCGAGAGAGATCTCGTCGAAGCCGTAGGCGGGTCGGAGGGTGTCGACCTTCGAGGTGAAAGTGGGCTCCATCGCTGGATTCTAGCGACGTCAGCGTCGAGGGGCGGCGAGGGCGGTGTCGACCACCGCGGCGACCGCGGCGGTGAGATCGGCAGCGGGGCGACGAGCGTCAAAGGTGTGCCAGCGCTCAGGGCTCGACGCAGCGAGCGCGCGGAAGCCATCGGCAACGCGCGCGTGAAAGGCGACGTCGAATCCCTCTTCAAAGCGGGTGCGGCCGCTCCCTGACTTGCGGGCGAGACCCTCCTCGACAGGGAGGTCGAAGAGCAGGGTGAGGTCGGGGGTCAGGCCCGCTGTAGCGAACGAGATGAGCGCGCGGAGCTCCTCGAGCGGAAGGCCGCTCCCGTACCCCTGATAAGCGAGCGTCGAATCGGCAAAACGGTCGGCGATCACCACCGCACCGCGCGCGAGCGCGGGACGAATCACGTCGGCAACAAGTTGCGCTCGCGACGCGTTGAAGAGCAGCGCATCGCTGCGCGGATCAATCGATACGGCACCACCCCCGCCGGGGCCACTCTCGCCGAGAAGGATCGCGCGGATTCGCTCGCCTGCGGGAGTTCCGCCCGGCTCACGTACCGCTACGACCTCGCGCCCAGCGGTGCGCAGTCGCTCAACGAGGATCGCAGCCTGTGTCGACTTCCCTGAACCCTCTGGGCCCTCAAAGGTGATGAACATTGATCGACTCGTGCCGCTACTTAGCGGCGGCGGCGCGGCGTGCTCGAGGCGCGCCCAGGCGGTTCGAGGCGCACGCGGCGATACGGATCGCGTCCGCGCGAACTACTCGTGACGTTCGCCTCGCCTGCGAGTTGGTGCTGCAATCGGCGAATGAAGGGATTCTGTGGCGAGAGCTCGACAGGGTGATCGGTGCGGATCACCTCCTGCACGCCGGCCGCCGCTTCGCGAAGGGCGACCTCGCGAGGATCATCGGGGAGCTCGTACACGGCGAGGAGGGCGCGCTCCATCTGTGCGGCAGCATTGCTCTTCAGCACGTGAATTGGAAGGCCGCGGCGCTCCGCCTCGATAATCGGAGTGCCGCGCTGCTTGAACTCGTTGCGAATCGTCACCACCGCGTCAGCATCTTCTGGTGCACGCGCGACGCTCGCCGGAAGGCCGAGCTCGCGAATCGCCGCCTCAAGCTTCTTGCGGGAGATGCCGTGTGCCAGGATTCGCAACTGTGGAAGTTCCCCGACGCTGCGCTCTTCGTCGTCTGCGCCCGGCGCGTCGTCCCACTCGATTGGAACGTGCGCGCCATCGACGGTGCGTGCCGCTGGCTCGCGATCTAGTGCAGCGATCGCGCTCGCCATTCCCGGTCCGCGGCGATCGGGTCGCGCCGCTGCGGGGCTCCAGCCGCGGTCTGGGCGCCAGCTTCCGTCGAGCGCGCCGATCACCGGCGTGGCAGAACCGCCAGGGGTGCTCTCACCAAAGCCGTTGCCGCTGCGCCCTGCGCGGGCGCGATCGCGGTGGCGACGCCAGCCGCCAGGTCCTTCATCACGGCCGCGCTCGCCGCCACGGTCGTGACGATCGCCGCCGCGCTCATAGCCGCGCCCCTCATAAGCGTCGCGCCGACCCTCATAAGGTGTGAGCCCGCCGAAGCGACGCCCCTCACCTTGCGTGGACTGACCAGGGCGAATGCGCTGCTGCGTGCGACGCACGCCGCCCTCATCGCGCCAGCGCTCCTCGGGGGCGACGGCGTCGCCGCGAAGCAGCGCGTCGACCGTCGCCGCCACGTCGTGATGCACCAAGATGTGGTCGCGATCGATGATCTCGACGACGATGTCGAAGGTTGGCGGCGCCTTGCGCTCCAAGACGCTCTTCTGTGTGCGGCGACGGCGCGCCTCGTCGTCACCGAGCGTCACGCTTTGGATTCCACCGATCAGGTCGGTGAGCGTTGGGTTCAGCATCAGGTTGTCGAGGCTGTTCCCGTGCGCCGTGCCGATCAGCTGCACTCCCCGCTCGGCGATCGTGCGCGCGGCGATCGCCTCGGCCTCAGTGCCGATCTCGTCGATGACGATCACCTCGGGCATGTGATTCTCGACCGCCTCAATCATCACAAGATGCTGTCGCTCTGGAGCGCTCACCTGCATGCGACGTGCCTTGCCGATCGCAGGGAGCGGAATGTCGCCGTCCCCAGCGATCTCGTTCGAGGTGTCGACCACCACGACGCGCTTCGAGAACTCCGAAGCCAATACGCGGGCAGCCTCGCGCAACATCGTCGTCTTGCCGACAC
>JBPCTG010000006.1:0-4177 GCA_051006395.1 Candidatus Limnocylindrus sp. | reverse complement strand
ACCGGCGGAGGTCGCCGCGCGCGAGGCGGCCCTCGCAGGGGTGTCGCGCGTGATCGTGCTCGGCGGCGACGGCTCGGCGAGCCAGGCGGCGAACGGCATCTATGCCGCAGGCGGGCTCGATGCGCTCGCCGCCGTCGAACTCTGTCTGCTCCCCGCGGGAACTGGTCGCGACTTCGCGCGGTCGGCGGGGATTGCGCGCGACCCAGTCGCCGCCGCGCGTGCGCTCGCGCGCGGTGCTGCTGCGCGCCGCGTCGACGTTGGCACCGTGCGCTGCGGCGACGGCCCAGAGCGACTCTTCTTGAACGTCGCCTCGTTCGGCGTGAGCGCGCGCATTGCGCACGCGCTCGAGGAGTTCCCGCAGTTGAAGCGCCGTGCAGGTTCGGTTGCCTTTGGTCTTGCCACCGTGCGCGCGGGGCTGCGCTACGCCGCCGATGCGGTGGCGCTCACGGTCGACGGCACTCCGTTTGGTCGCGGCCCCACGGCGGCGGTGGCGATCGCCAACGGCGGCTGGTTCGGCGGCGGCATGCACGTTGCCCCCGACGCGAATATTACTGACGGCACGCTCTCGGTGGTGCGCTTCGGCGACCTTGCGCGCAGCGATTTCGTGCTCTCGCTGCCGAGGCTCTATCGCGGCACGCACTACACGCACCCAAAGGTCACGCACACCGTTGGGTCGCGCGTTGCGGCGGCGTCGATCGGCGACGTGAGCGCTCGGCCGATCGAGATCGAGGCCGACGGCGAGATCGCAGGGGCGCTCCCAGCAACCTTTGGCGTGCTCTCCGGCGCGCTCGCGCTGCGCTAACGCGCGTACACTCCGCTCATGAGTCGCGTGCAGCTGGAACTTGGATCGTCGGCGCATGCGTGCGACCTAAGCGCGCTCGCAGGTTTCCCGTTATCGCACCGCGGCGGCGAGCCAACTCCCGAGCCTGGATGTGTTGCCGAGGAGTCGCTCACGCGCCCGCTCGGTGCGCTCGCCGGCGTTGCATCATCGGTTGACGCCGCCGACAACACGATCGCTTACTGGATGCTCAACGGCCTGCGCGCGCCGTCGCTGGCAATCGCGCCGAGCGCGCTGCGCTACGAGCTGACCGGATTCTCTGGTGCACGCCCCGACGATGAGCTACCAAAGTCACTCGGCCACGTGCATGCAACGCCACACGGCGCCGTACACGGCTATCCCGAAATCATCGAGGTGCTGCATGGGCGCATCGCCTTCATGGTGTTCGACCTGCGCGCAACGTCTGCCGGCGCGGTCGGCGATCGCGCCTGGATCGTGGTGGGCGACCCTGGCGACGCGATCGTGTTGCCGCCGGACCTGCACCACCTCACGATCGTTGTCGATCGCGGCCCGGCGGTCTTCGCCGATGTGATCGATCGCGGCGCAGCCGGCGACTACGAGCAGCTGCGCGCCGCTCGCGGCGGACCGTACCTCGCGCGACCGAGCGGTGCGATCGAGGTCAACCCGCGCTGGGTGCAACATCCGCACCTCGAGGTGCTCACGGCATTGGAGTGGAACGGCGTCGCGCCCCTCGACCGGCCGCTCGGCCGCACCATCGCCGACGCCCCAGAGCGCCTCGCCTGGCTGAGCGATCCCGACGGGTTCGCCGCACGGTTCCCCGTCCTCGCAGCGCGAATCAACCGCGCGTAACCCCCTCCGCCAGGGGTACGATCTGACTGCTTGTCAGACGACTAACGTTCGTCTGGGGCAAAGAGCGTCACGGAGGTACAGGTGAAGAACAGGATCAACCGGGCGGCACTCGCCGCCATCGCCGCGCTCATGGTGATCGTCGCAGCGTGCGGCGGCTCGTCGGCTTCGCCGTCGGCCTCTGCTGGCGCACTCCCCACCGCGCGCGTCGCCATTTGGAGCGGCCCTGAGGCCGAGAACCTTCGCAAGGCCGCCGCGGTCTACACCGCGCAGACCGGCAACGCGATCGAGATCGAAGAGATCGCCCGCGACGGTTACGCCGACAAGTTGAAGCTCGACATCGTCGGCAAGGCCGCAGACTACGACGCGGTCTACGCGTCGGCAGACTGGGCGCCGTCGTTCATCGCCGCCGACGGCCTCATGCCGATCGACGACTTCATCGCGAACAACGCAGCATCGTTCCTCAACACGGCGAACCTCAAGCCTGGCATCGACAACCTGACGTTCGATGGCAAGGTCTACGGCTTCCCGTCTGAGGGCGACACCGCATGGCTCTTCTACCGCAAGGATCTCCTCGAGGCCGCTGGCATTCCCGTGCCGACGACCACCGACGAGCTCCTCGCCGCGGCGAAGACGCTCACCACCAAGGATCGCTACGGCCTCGTGATCGGCGCCGTGAAGGAAGAGATCTGGTGGGACTTCATGCACTACTTCTTCGCCTACGGGGCGGAGCTCTACAACCCGAGCACGTACGAGGTGACGGCGAACTCCGATAAGGCGGTCGCTGCGCTCACCTTCTACGCCGACCTGCTGCGCAAGCACAAGGTCGTGAGCCCCGACGTCACCACCTACGGCTACTCCGGCATCCAAACGGCCCTTGCCGAAGACAAGGCCGCGATGGGTGTGGAGTGGATGGCCGCAACCGGTGATCTCACCGATTGCACGAAGTCGCCGAAGATCTGCGACAAGATCGCGTACGCGTTCGTGCCGGCCGCGGTGAAGGGGCAGTGGGGCTTCGGTGGTTCGTCGTGGGGTTGGATGATCCCGTCGACGGCAAAGAACGCCGAGGCTGGCTACAAGTTCATCGAGTGGCTCGTCGGCGGCGACGGCGCCAAGGAGTGGGCGTTGAACGGCGGAATCCCGTCGAACACCGCTGCGCTCTCTGACGCGGCAGTCGTTGCCAAGGTGCCGCAGTTCAAGCTTCTCTCCGAGGCGATGCCGTATCGACACATCACCCCGATCACGACGGTCTCCGACCAGTTCGTGACGGCGATGGTCGACGCCGCAAGCGCCGCAATCGCGGGGAGCAAGACGCCGAAGGAGGCACTCGACGCCGCAGCAAAGGTGATCGAGGCCGCTCTCAAGGACGGCGGCTACAAGCAGTGATCGAAACACTCGGGCGACCGTCTTCACGGTCTGTCGCTCGAGCGGCCGCCCCCCGCGCCGCAGTTCGTGCGGCGCGGGGGGACGACTCTCCCCAGTAATCGATGCACCGATCGACGCGCCTCGCGCGATTCCTCCTTGCCCTCCCCGCCTACGGACTCATCTTTCTGCTCGTCGGCATTCCGGCGGTCGGCTCGCTCTGGCTGAGCTTTCACAAGTGGAAGCTCGCCACCTTCAAGGCGGGCGTCCCATTTGTTGGCACCGACAACTACGCTGCGGCGCTCGGTGATCCGGCATTCGTTCACTCCATCACCCTGACGATCGGCTTCACCCTCGCCGCGCTCGTCCTGGAGCTCGTGCTCGGCACGCTCCTCGCAGTGCTGCTCGACCGCGAGCTGCGTGGCGGCGGCGTGTTGCGCGCGCTGGCCCTGCTGCCGATGTTCGTCACCAACGTGGTGATCGGGCTCATCTTTCGCATCCTGCTCAGCTACGACTTCGGCGTGGTGAACTGGTTCGGCTCGCTCTTTGGCCTTGGCCCCGTGCCGTGGCTCGGCGATCCCGCGCTCGCCTTTTGGACGCTGATCCTTGTCGACGCCTGGAACACCACCTCGTTCGTTGCGCTCCTGGTGCTTGCTGGGCTGCGCGCGCTGCCGAAGGAGCCGCTCGAATCGGCGCTCGTCGACGGCGCGAGCGCCTGGGCGCGCTTTCGCTACGTCATGTTTCCGCTGCTTCGCCCGGTGATCGCGGTCGCGGCGCTCTGGCGCACCATCGACCTCTTTCGCATCTTCGACGTGGTCTTCAGCCTCACCGGTGGCGGCCCGAGCGACGCCACCGAAACGGCGAGCATCTTCGTGTATCGCCATGCGCTCGGCCCGCTGAACCTTGGCCTCGCCTCGGCGATGAGCTTCATCATCCTGGCCGTGCTTGCGGTGCTCCTCGCCGCCGAGTCGGCGCTCCTGCGGCGGCGCACATGATCTCGCGTCGCCTCGCCACCGCGTTCACCTGGCTCATGGTCGGCGCGTTTGTCTTTCCGATCGTCTGGCTGCTCCTCACCGCGCTCAAGCCGGGCAATGCAACGTTTGCGATCCCCCCAGTGCTCTTCTTCGTGCCAACGCTCGAGCACTTTGCCGAGGCGCTCTCGCGCGGCGA
>JBPCTG010000005.1:0-1450 GCA_051006395.1 Candidatus Limnocylindrus sp. | reverse complement strand
TCCTGCCCTCATCGGCCAACCGTAGGGTCGCGTCCCCGGCGTGGGGAAGAGTCGCGAACCGAGGAGCGACATTGCGGCAGGGTCGAAGAAGACGACCGAGCCGTAGGGGCTGACCTCCCCCTTGCGGCGATACCGCAGGATCCCGTCGCCGGCGCGCATCTGCGCTGAGATGATGTGCGTGGTATCGAGCGCGCTCGCGCCGTCTGCCAGCGTTGGAAGGAGCGCCTGGTCCAAGTTGGTGCGGACACCATCGCCAAGTGCGCTGAGGAGCGCGAGGCCGTTGCTCAGCAGGTTGCCGCTTTCGGCGAGGCGCTCTTTGATCGCTACGAGCAGCTCCTGCTGTCGCCCGCCGCGATTGAAGTCGTCGGTCCCCGCCGCCTTGCGCACCCGCGCGTAGGCGAGCGCGCACTCCCCGTCGAGGTGCCAATAACCTTTTGGAAGCAACACACCGCGCAGGCCGCGCTCACGGTAACGGGGGTCGAAGATGTCACGCTTCACGTGAATGTCGACGCCGCCAATGTCGTCGACAAGGGTGCGGAAGGTCGGGATCACGATCACGGCAGTCGCATCGATCTTTACGCCGAGCATCGTGCCGAGCGCACCCGCGAGCGTCGCAGCGCCACCATTGGGGAAGAGGTCCGGCCGGCGCGTCGCGGTACTCCAGAGCGCATTGATCTTTGGCTCCCACACATCGCCGTTTCCAAGCGGAACGTTCACGATGTCGCGCGGAATCGAAATGGTACTCACCCATCCGCCGATGCGATCCCAGCTGGCAATGATCATTGAATCGGTGTTGAACGAGGTGCGTGATCCCATCGCATCGGCACCAACGAGCAGCATGGTGAACCGATCGCCGATCGCAACTGGGCTACCAGAAGGTTCATCTGTGTTGCTCGCGCCGTCTCCGCCATCGCCAAATCCCGAAAAGATGTTGTCGCTCGTGCTTCGCGCGCGATCGACGAGCGCCGCCGCGCCGAGCTCGGGTCCAACCGCGAGCACGAGGGCAAGTGTGAGCAGCGCTGCATTACGTCGCGATCGCTCAGCGCCTCTCCCCGCGTCGAGCACCACGCCAATGCGCCAGATCGCAAAGAGGATGAGGCCGGTAGCGAGCGCGGCAAGCTTTCCGGGTCCAGCCAGTGCCGAAGCGACGGCGATGGGGCCGCCGCGCAACAGGGCGAAGAACGCCACGGCAAGGGCGACGGCAAGGGGCGCGATCGCGATGAGGGCCGCACGCCTGCGCCCCTGCAGCAGCTGGCCGAAGCCAGGAATAGCGCCCGAGGCGAGCGCCGCGCGGAGCGGGTCGGTGCGTCGCCCGTGGCGCGGGGGTCGCGAGGGGGCAGCGTCGCTCATGCGGCGATCATGCCAGCAGGCTCCCATTGCCGCTCGGCGGCTAGGATGTGGGCGACGGGGTGTGGCGCAGCTTGGTAGCGCGCCTGCTTTGGGAGCAGGA
>JBPCTG010000004.1:0-1257 GCA_051006395.1 Candidatus Limnocylindrus sp. | reverse complement strand
TCACGGTCTTATGCGCAAGCGCGAGTCGGAGACGCTGCGTACGGTCTTCGCCGAGACGCTCGGCGTGAAGGTGGTGATGGTCGACGCCCGAGAGCGATTCCTTGCGGCGCTCGCCGGCGTGGTGGATCCCGAGGAGAAGGGCAAGATCATCGGACGCGAGTTCTTTCGTGTCTTCGAAGAGGAGTCATGGAAGCTCGGCGAGTTTCGCTTCTTAGCGCAGGGGACCCTCTACCCCGACGTGATCGAATCGACCTCCAAGGAGACGAAGGCGGCGCAGAAGATCAAGACGCACCACAATGTTGGCGGCATCCCCGACGACATGAAGTTCGAACTGGTCGAGCCGCTCCGCGCCCTCTTCAAAGATGAGGTGCGTGCAGTCGGCGCCGAGCTCGGCCTCCCCGCGTCAGTCGTGCAGCGTCAGCCGTTTCCTGGGCCTGGACTTGCGGTGCGGATCATCGGCGATGTGACGGCGGAGCGGCTCGACACGCTGCGCGATGCCGACGCGATCGTTCTGGAAGAGGTCGAGGCTGCGGGGCTCTCGCGGGCGATCTGGCAGGCGTTCGCCGTGCTCACCCCCGTGCGATCGGTCGGCGTGATGGGCGACGGGCGCACCTACGGCAATGTGGTTGCGGTGCGCGCGGTGACGAGCGAAGACGGCATGACCGCCGATTGGGCGCGACTCCCCTACGAGCTTCTCGAGCGTATCTCGATGCGCATCGTCAATGAGGTGAGCGGCGCGACGCGCGTCGTGTACGACATCACCTCGAAGCCCCCAGCAACGATCGAGTGGGAGTGAGCGACCGCCTTCCGCTCCCCGGCACGAGCTATCTCAAGTTGCGCCCAATTCGACTCGACGGGCGCGCGCCCGGCGGCGAGGTTTACGCCGCCGCCTCGCCCCCGGCGACGATGCCGGACGGCTGGTGGGTCGCACTGCTGTGGGCGCAAGATGCCGACGGCGTGGTCAGCTGTCGCGAGGCCGCGCCGCTCGCGGGCCCGCCGCCGATTTCACCACTCGAGCGCTACGGCGCGCTCATGACCAATGGCCTCGGCGATCTCCTTGCCGTTGAAGAGGGGAGGAGCTGCCTCAAATTGCGCCTCCTTGGCGATCCGGCCGATCCAGCGGAGCCGTGGCGCCGCCCGCTCGCCATGCAGGTGGCTGCGAAGTGGGATGCGATGCGAGTCGCTACGATGACAGGGTCGAAGATCGCGGAGGCGGCGCTCGATGCATTCGCCCGCGCGATCGAGATCGCGCACCGT
>JBPCTG010000003.1:0-1332 GCA_051006395.1 Candidatus Limnocylindrus sp. | reverse complement strand
TCGCGACCCCCGCGCCACGGGCGACGCACCGACCCGCTCCGCGCGGCGCTCGCCTCGGGCGTTATGCCCGGCTTCGGCCAGCTGCTGCAGGGGCGCAGGCGTGCGGCCCTCATCGCGATCGCGCCCCTTGCCGTCGCCCTTGCAGTGCTGTCTGTCGCCCTGCTGCGCGGCGGCCCCATCGCCGTCGCTTCGGCACTGGCCGGACCCGGAAGGCTTGCCGCGCTCGTTACCGGCCTCATGCTCTTTGCGATCTGGCGCATTTGCGTGGTGCTCGACGCAGGGAGAGGCGCCGAACGATCGCGACGTAATGCAGCGCTGCTCACGCTTGCCCTCGTCCTCGCGGTTGGGCCCGAGCTCGGCGCAGCAGCGATCGTCGACCGTGCGCGAAACACCAGCGACAACATCTTTTCGGGATTTGGCGACGGCGGCGACGGCGCGAGCAACACAGGTGAACCTTCTGGTAGCCCAGTTGGAATAGGCGATCGGTTCACCATGCTGCTCGTTGGTGCCGATGCGATGGGCACACGCACCTCGTTCAACACCGATTCGATGATCATCGCCAGCTGGGATCGCGTCGGCGGATGGGTGAGCACTATTTCGATTCCGCGCGACATCGTGAACGTTCCGCTTGGGAACGGCGACGTATGGGAGCCAAAGATCAATTCCCTCTGGAGTACCGCGACGCGCCGGCCAGACCTCTTCCCCAATGGTGGCGCTGCGACGCTCGCGGGTGCTCTCGGCACGATGCTTGGCGTAAAGATCGATGCGACCGCCGTGATCGTGATCCCCACCTTCCGCACGCTCGTCGACGACATCGCCGGCGTCGACATTCACGTGAAGCGTGACATCTTCGACCCCCGTTACCGCGAGCGCGGCCTGCGCGGCGTGTTGCTGCCGAAGGGGTATTGGCACCTCGACGGGGAGTGCGCGCTCGCCTACGCCCGGGTGCGGAAGGCGGCGGGGACCGACGACTTCAATCGCGGCGGGCGACAGCAGGAGCTGCTCGTGGCGATCAAAGAGCGCCTCGCCGAAAGCGGCAACCTGTTGAGCAACGGCCTCGCGCTCCTCAGCGCACTTGGCGATGGTGTCCGCACCAACTTGGACCAGGCGCTCCTTCCAACGCTGGCAGACGGCGCGAGCACGCTCGACACCACGCACATCATCTCAGCGCAGATGCGCGCCGGCGACGGGATCCTGCGGTATCGCCGCAAGGGAGAGGTCAGCCCCTACGGCTCGGTCGTCTTCTTCGACCCTGCCGCAATGTCGCTCCTCGGTTCGCGACTCTTCCCCACGCCGGGGACGCGACCCTACGGTTGGCCGATGAGGGCAGGA
>JBPCTG010000002.1:0-5748 GCA_051006395.1 Candidatus Limnocylindrus sp. | reverse complement strand
GGTCGCTCGGTCGCCGCAGTAGGCGGCATCGGCACCGCCGCCGAAGGGCTCGTTGCCCTGAAGGAGGGTCGCTACCCAGGAAAGATCGCGATCTTCCCGCAGCTCGTTGACCTACCGCTGCAATCAGTCGATGAACTTGCCGCGCGCTACCCGACGGTTGCGGCGGCAATGGGACCAGAGCGCATCTGGAATCCGAGCGCCGAGCGGGCGCTGTATGCAGAGATGGGGGCGAAGTCATGAAGATCGAGCTGGGCGCGCCAAAGAAGAACAGCAAGCGTCGCAATTCCAACGACCCGGTCTATTCGACGCAGCGCGGACTCTTCGTCGGCGCCGCGATCGGCCTCTACATGGGGCTCTTCTTTCGTCCAAGTCGCGAACCAGATCTCGGGTTCGTCGTAGGGTTGATCATCTTGGCAACTCTTGCCACCATTGTAGTGAGCTACGCGCGCGGCAGCATCTCTCGTGCGGCAATCCCACAAGAGCTGCTGCGCTCTTTCGCCTTCTATTTCTTCGCGCTTCTCGCCCTTGAGGGGCGTCACTATGTACTCATCGCTGCAGGGCCAATCGTGCTGGCGATCTTTACCACCGCGCTTGGCGCACTCACCGGATTCGTGTGGGTGAACTTCGGCGGCAGCGTGCGCAACATCGGCGAAGTGCAACGCGACGAACAGGAGCGCTAGGCGCATGCCCCGCCCTGGCGGCGACACCAAAGGGCCGTTCGACCAGTACGACGAACACGCCTTTTCTGCGAGCGTCGAGAAGGTGATCGCGGCCTTGGCGGTCGGGGCAAAGAAGCTCGGCGCCGAGGTGAAGGCGACCGACGTCGCAGCAGGGGCATTCGACGCGCAATTCGACAAGAAGATGCGCGGCAAGATCCTTGGCGATCGCAGTTGGGTCGAGGTGCGCGTAACCGCGAAGGGTGCAAACGCACACTGCAGCCTTTATGCATTCCCGCTCAACGCGATCGGCCAGAAGCTCATGTTCGGTGCGCGCGCGGGCGTCGTCGACGCGGTGATCGCTGCGCTCTGGGAGGAGACGGAGCTCGCGCTCGGTGCCGGCTGAGCACGAATGAGTGCACCGCGCCTCTACCTGGTGCGTCACGGCGAGAGCGAGGCGAACGTCGCTGGCGTACTGCAGGGGCAGACACACGGCGCCCTCACCGCCACAGGGCTTGACGCTGCTGGGCGCCTCGGCCGCTCGCTCGCCAGCCTGCCGGTAGCCGAGCAGCCCACGACGATTCTCACGAGCGACCTGCGACGCGCAGTCGAGACGGCGGAGATCATTGCTGAGGCGCTCGGCATCACCCCGCAGCATCTTCCCGCCGCGCGCGAGTGGAACGTTGGCGAACTCGACGGACTCCCCGCCGCCGCGCTGCGCGACGCGATCGAGCGATCGGGGCTGTCGGCCGCGGAGTTTGCTCCGCCTGGGGGCGAGAGCCTGAGTCAGCTGCACGCTCGCGCCTCCAGAGCGCTTGCTGATCTTGCGCGCGAAGCGGCTGAGGAGCCACGCTCCTTCGAACGCGAGCGAACGTTGCTCGTCTCACATGGTGATTTCATTCGCATGGCGATCGGCGCCGCTGCTAGCATGCCGATAGATGAAGCAACAGCGATAGCGCTGCGCAACACGTCGTTGACTGAGCTGGTGCTCGGTGAAGGATCGTGGCGAGTGGAGCGCATCGACGATGCATCGCATCTCGATTGATGCGAAGAGGTAGGAGCCCACGATGAGAAGGTTGCAAGTCGGAGTCATCGGTCTCGGTGAGATCGGCGGGGCACACTGTGCCTCGATCGCCACGCTCCCTCAGGCGCAGCTCGTTGCCGTTGCCGACTTGCGCTCAGAGGTCGCCGCAAAAGTTGCTGGCCAGTACGGCGCAACAGCCTACGGGACCGCCGAGGAGCTTCTCGCTCACCCGGGGATCGAGGCGGTGATCATCGCCCTCCCAGACCACCTCCATCTCGCCGCCGCACAGGCTGCTGCCGCCGCCGGTAAGGCGATGCTCGTCGAGAAGCCACTCGCCGTCGACCCCGAAGAGGCGAAGGCGATCGTGCGTGCGGCCGAGGCGGCGAAGACGCTGCTGATGGTCGGCTTCACCGTTCGCTACTTTCCGCAGTACATTCGCGCGCGTCAGGCAGTTGCAAGTGGCGAGCTCGGAACGCTCGTGAGCGCCTTCGCGCGTCGCGTGAACGTGGTGACGCAGACCGATCGCATTCAGGGTCGCGTCGGCGTGCTCCACTTCCTCGGCGTGCACGACTTCGACGCGCTGCGCTGGGTGATCGGCGACGAGGTCGCTTCGGTGCATGCGATCAGCGCAACCTCTGCACCGCTCGCGCACCCAGTCGAGAACGAAACGTTCACCACCCTGCGCTTCAAGAAGGGGGCGATCGCCTGCGTGCAGGCCGGTTGGTACCTGCCTACAAACCACCCTGCAGGATTCGATTTCCGTCTCGACCTCACTGGCCGCGATGGGAGCCTCAACCTTTCGATGATGGAGCAGGGGCTCGCGATCCACTCCAAGAGTGGAACGAGCTACCCGTACATGGCGAGCCCGCTCATTGCCGAGGATCGAGACTTTGTCGACAGCGTGCTCGCCGGCGCACCGTCGCCGATCACCGGCGCCGATGGACTTGCCGCAGGCGCGATCGTCGACGCGGCGCTCGAGTCGATTGCGACGGGCCGCGTCGTCGACCTATAACGCGACATGATCACTGCGACCGGCGACGCGCGTCGTCGCGCGGCGGCCGCCGTCGACATCGGCGGCACCAAGGTCGCCGCTGGTGTCGTCACAAGTGATGGGGCGGTCATCGGTGCGTCGCACCGTCCGTCGCGAGGCGTTCCGGTGGCCGAGGCAGCCGCGCTGCTCGCCGAAGATCTGCGCACAGCAATAGCACGCGCGCGCGCCGATGGTTTCACCGTAGAGTCCCTTGGCGTTGCCGCAACCGGCCGACACGATCTGGCCACGGGGCATCTTGGAGCGATCGACGCGGTGCTGAGCGGTTGGGGCGGCAGCAGCCTGCCACGCGATCTCGCATCGAGCCTCGGCGTCTCCTTGTCGGCGCTCCTCAACGACGCCGACGCCGCAGCGATCGCCGAAGGGCGGCTCGGTGCCGGAGTCGGCTCCGATCCGTGTGCCGTGGTGACGATCGGAACCGGGATCGGTGTGGCGCTCATTCGCAGCGGCGCCGTAGCGACAGGGGCGAATGGCGCACATGGTGAATTCGGTCACATCAGCATCGCCCTCGATGGCGCTCCATGTTTTTGCGGCGCGCGCGGCTGTTGGGAATCGTTCGCCGGTGGAGGAGCCATGGAGCGCGCCTGGCTGAGTGGCGACTCTGCGCGCCCGGCGCAATCTGCTGGCGAGATCTTCGACGCGGCGGCGGCTGGCGATGTGGCGGCAACAGCGATCGTCGAAGCGGCGGTGCACGCGACGGCGCTCGGCATCGCCAACATCGCTGTCGCCTTTGCCCCTGCAACCGTGGTCATCGGCGGCGGGATCGCTGCGCGCTGGGATCGATTCTCTGCAGCGGTTGATGCCGAACTCCGCAGGCGCACCCCGATCCTCACCGTGCAGCCAAGCCTTCGCCTCGCCACCTTCGGTGCCGACGCGGTGCTCGTTGGTGCTGGGATCGCCGCGCTCGATGCGCGCGACGCTAAGGTGAGCAGATGAGCGACTCAACGGAACCGCGTTACAGCATCGAACAGCTACGCGCCGCGCTCAATGACGGCCTGATCGTGTCGTGTCAGGCGACCGAAGAGGAGCCGCTCTTTGGCGCAGAGATCATGGCGAAGATGGCGGTCGCCGCAGTACAGGGCGGAGCGGTAGCGATTCGCGCGAACTCTCCGGTTGACGTTGCCGCGATCCGCCGCGTCGTGAGCGTTCCAATCATCGGGCTCTGGAAGTGCGATCTCCCTGGCTACGCCGTGCGCATTACTCCACGCCTGCACGATGCACTCGCGCTCGTCGAGGCGGGCGCCGACATGATTGCGCTCGACGCCACCGCACGACCGCACCCCGAGGGGAGTGCCGAAGATCTCATCGCCTCGGTCGTCGCGCGCACGAGCGTGCCGATCCTTGCCGACGTCGCGGCTGCGAGCGAAGCCGCCGCGGCGGTGGCGGCGGGCGCCGCCTTTGCAGCGTCAACGCTCTCTGGCTACCTCGGTGGCGCAGTGCCAAGCGACCCAGACATCGAGCTCGTGGCTGCGATTGCTGCGCAGGTGGGCCGAGAGCGCACCATTGCCGAAGGGCGGTATCGAACGGGCGCGCAGGTTGCCGCAGCGATGCGCGCCGGCGCGCTTGCGGTGTGTGTCGGCGGCGCGATCACGCGCCCAGCCGAGATCACGCGCAGGGTGATCTCCGACCTACGCGCCTCGTAGCGGCGCGGTCGGCATCGTCGTTCCCGGCTGCTCCACCTTCGCCGCCGCCCAACCAACGGCGCTCTTCAGCGCATCGCCGGCAGGCGCACCAGAGGCGAGGGAGTGCAGAAATGCAGCAAGGAGCACATCGCCAGCACCAACGGTGCTGCGCACCTTCGCGCGCGGGGTCGGCGCGTGCAGCGTCGCATCTGCGCCCGCCGCGCGATACAGCGCGCCGTTCGCACCGAGGCTGAGCAGCACCGTGCCAACGCCGCGCTCGATGAGGAGCCTTGCGGCGCGCTCGGCGCTCGGTTGGTCGATTACCGCAAACCCCACGAGGCGCGACGCTTCTTCATCGTTTGGCTTGATCAGATCAACGCGCGCGGCGACCGCCGCCTCTAGCGCCTCGCCGGCGCAGTCGATCGCGATCTTTGCGCCAGCGGCGCGTGCAGCATCGGCGACGCGACCGATCCAGGCGGGCTCCATGCCGATCGGCAGGCTCCCACCGACCACCACCCAGGCGGCGCCGCGCGCGGCTGCGGCGACGGCGGCGAGTAACGCGTCGGCGTCGGCGGCGCTCAATGGTCCACCGCGCATGTTCACCTTGGTCGTTTCACCGTCGGCGGCGGTGATTGCAACGTTTGCGCGCAGCGAACCTGCAACGCGCACAACAACGAGCTCCACCTCACGGGGGAATCCAGCGATCCACGAATCAGCGCCGTCGGCCGGAAGAGCCACCACCGCCGCGACACTCTCCGCGGCGCCGCCCGCCACGCCGCCCGCCGTGGCGCTGGCCCCGCCAGCGAGGTGGGCAAGCATGCGCGCGACGTTTGCCCCCTTGCCGCCAGATTCGAAGCGGGAGGCGCCAGCGATATTCACCGCGCCAACGCCGAGGCGCTCCACCTCAAGGGTGAGGTCGAGTGCTGGGTTCGGGGTGACCGTGACGATCCGTGCCATGCGGCGATGGTACCCTTCTCACATGAGCCACCCCCTCCACGGCGCTCGTCCCCTTGACCCGACGGCGGGCTTCCCCGAGGCCGCGGCGCTCCTTCACAACGAATGGCGCAACGTCGCCGATCGCGGCCTTGTTGCGGCAGTTGATCGCAACCCCGAGTTGCGCACCCGTGTCGGTGACCTTGGGCTGCAGCAGCTTCTCGCCGACGCTGAGGTGGTGCTCGGCAAGCTCGGAGAGAGCCTTGGAACCAAGAGCGCCGCGCCGCTGCGCAGCTTTACCGAACACGCAACGCCAGTCTGGCGCCGTCGCCGCATCTCCATGGACGACGTGACCGATCTCTACGAGGGGCTGCGCATCGCCGTCGCATCGACGCTCACCGGCGCGGCGGCGACGTTTGCCGACGCCGCGCTCAGCGAGGGGATCGCCGTGCTGAAGTGGCACCG
>JBPCTG010000001.1:0-3629 GCA_051006395.1 Candidatus Limnocylindrus sp. | reverse complement strand
GCGATGGCGCAGCGCAACATCGAAGACGAGCGATTCGCTCTCTTCGCCGAGGCGACCGTGGTGCGACTCGGACTCCCCGATGCGGTGTTTCGTGGCTACGTAGGCGACGAACAGTTGCTTGGTGCGGTGCGCCCTGACGACGCTGCGCCAGTGGAACTGCTCGCGCGCGAGATCGCGCGTCTTGAACCGCAGCGCGTCTACTTTCCGCTCGGGATCGGCTCGCATGTCGACCACCAACTTGCGCGACGTGTTGGCGCCGCACTGCTCGCAAAGGGGCGCGAGTGGCAGATGCCTGGCCCCGACTGGGCGAGCCTCGTCGCCTTTTACGAAGATTTCCCGTACGCCTACTGGGAGGGGTTCGACCCGCGCGCTGGGCTCCCGGCGGCGCTCACCGCAGAGCTGCCAAACGACATTGGCCTCACCCCCGAGCTCGCCGACATCGGCAACGTGATCGAGTCGAAGATCCAGGGGATCGCGCGCTACGAGTCGCAGGTACCGCACCTCTTCGGAAGCACAGCAAAGATGGCGGAGGCGGTTCGCACGCAAGGTGCCACCGTTGCGCTCTCTACCGGTCGCGGCGGAAGCGTCGAGCGCTACTGGGCGGCGGTTCGCCGCTCCTAACTCCGTCGCGCGCTCCCCGCTAGCGCGCTACACCGCAGCGCGAATGCGAAAGAGCGCGAATGTGCGGTCAGGGAAGATCGATCTCCCGGTGACCGGTGCGATCGGGAACACGTCGCTCGTCACCGCCGACGGCAAGCGCGTAGATCGCCTCGATGTCGCGCAGCATGTAGTCCAAGCAGAAGCGATCGTGCACGAGTTGATGCCCCGTGGTTGCGAGCCGCGCGGCGAGTGCGTGATCGGTGAGGAGGAGCGCCGTTGCGGCGGCGAGCGCCGATGGATCGTGCGATGGCACCAAGAGGCCGTTTTCGCCGTCGATGATCATCTCGGGAATGCCGCCCACGTTGCTGGCGACGACCGGACGATTCGCGGCGAGCGCCTCGATGATGGCGAGCCCTTGCGCCTCACGATAGCTCGGCATCACAACGACGTTCGTTGCCGCCAGCACCTGCGGCACATCTTCACGACGACCAAGGAAGTGCACGCTCGCGCAACAGATCTCTGCACGCAGATGCGCGTGGGCCAACCCTTCGAGACGATCACGCTCGGAGCCTTCGCCGACGATGAGCAGGTGCGCGTTCGGCACGTGATGATGCACGATCGGCCACGCCTCGATCAGCGTTGGATGCCCCTTCTCGGGCTCAAGGCGCCCGATCACCGCTGCAACGGGAGCGTCGGCGGGGATGCCGAACTCGCGTCGCACCGCATCGCCGCCGATCGCCTCGTCGAAGCGCTCGAGATCGACGCCGTTGTACACGCGACTGATCGCCGTGGTGTCGCGCGCCTCGGCGACGAGCTTGCGAACGATTGCGTCGCTTACCGCAATGAGACGATTGATGCGCGGCGTGATGCGTTCGAGATGCTCGCGGTCCTCTGCCGAGCGAAAGCGACTGGAGTGCACGGTGGAGACGATGAAGGGGCGCTTGCCGGTGCGCTTCTCGATGATGTCGGCGGCGGCGACCCCAACCACCTCGGCGCGGTACATATGCGCGTGGATCACCTGCGCATCAAAGGCGATCAGTCGATCGGCAAGCGCCGCTGCCGCGCGCGCATCGTCATCGTCTTCGATCACCTCGGCGATGAATCCCAGTTTGCGCAGGCGCGCCACAGTGCTGCCGTGCGAGAGCGAGATCACGATCGCCTCATGACGCGAGCTATCGATACGAGCCATGGTGTTCACCACGCTCTCCTGAGCCCCGCCGTTGGTCCCCGTTGCAAGCAGCTCCACCACACGCAGGCGCGTGCCGTCGGGGAGTGGCCCGATCGGCGTCCTACCGCCGCAGGGTGCGCCCGGCCCCGGCCGCGTCATGCCGTGGCTCCCGCCACGTATACCTGCAATACGTCACTGTCGATGGCGCCAACCTCGTACTTATACGACTCGTTGCCGCGCAAGAAGTCGAAGGCCTGCTTTCCTTCACTGATCGCGAGTTCTAGGCCAGCGACAAAGAGCAAGATCCCGGGCGAGAGCGCTCGCGCGGCCGCATCGCCACCAGCGTTCCAGTAGCGCAGCCCCTGCGCATCGCGCAGGTAGAGCCCTGCGGCGAACGCGCCGAACTCAGCGTTCTGGGCAATGAGCACGGTAATCATGTGCGCTGGTGCGGCCGCAAAAAGTGCGCGCATGAACCGCTCGTCGCGCGCGCCCGCTTCGGTTGCGGTGAAGAGTCCACGATCACCCCACCGAGCACGATGCAGGCGCATGAACTCGTCGAGGGCTGCGACCGTGTTGGCATGCGCGGCGATGGTGACCCCCGCCGCCTCGCCACGACGCACCTTACGGCGAATCTCATGGCGATCCTTCTTGTCGATGCGCTCAAGGTGCGCGTCGAGGCTCGTGATCCCGTGCAGATCGATCGATGGCGCCGGCTCCTCGACGCTCACGGTTGCGGCACGCGCCGTGACGGGCGCGTACGCCGGGCCTGCTTCGAGCGCGTCGAGGAGCAACGAGTGCGCCGGATCGGCACGGCGCAGCCGCCGCAAGTCGAGCGGTGATGGGTCGGCGTAGAGCGCTGTGACGAGCACCTCGGCCGCCTCGCGCGCGCAGCCGCTCGGGCTCAGGTCGAGGAGCACGGTGGCATAGTCGATGTGAAATGTCGCGCCGAGGTAACGCACGCCGTCAGGGCGACGCATGAGCGGAAGGTAACCGCAGATCGCCGCTGCGCCGTTGCGCACGACGAGCGAGATGTCTTCGGCGCCGTCGCCGTAACCACTCCACCAGGCGTCGTGGACCGCACGCTGCGAGAAGGCGCTTGCTGCAGGATTCGTGGCAAGCAGGCGCTCCCAATCCGCGACGGGGATCGTCGCGAGGGGTGCGGCGGAGACCGTACAGCCAGAGGGGGTCGACATGCCCACCATCGTACGCGCGCCGTACGCCCCGCGCTTGACCCTGCGAGGGTGACGCTTGGCGCCCCGTTCCACGATCTGCTCGAAGCACTCTCGCGCGCCGCCGCGCCGATCCTCGACCTCATCGCGCCCGAGCGATGCGGCGCTTGCGGCGATGAAGGAGCGCTCTTCTGCACCAGCTGCCGCGCGGCGCTGCTCGCGCCAGGTGCTGTGTCGCTCCACCCACCACCGCAGGGCGTGCGCGCCGCGGCGACCGTGGGCACGTACGCAGATGGTCTTGATGCGGCGCTGCGCACGCTGAAGTTTCATGGCGTGCCTCGTCTCGCTCGTCCACTCGGCGCAGCGCTCGCCGCACCGATCGCTGCGGTTACGGCGGAGTTCGAAGGCGTGGCGCCGATCTTGGTGCCAACGCCGACAGACCCAGCGCGTCGACGCGAGCGCGGGTTCGATCACGCGCTGCTGTTGGCGACCGCGGCGGGCGAAGCGACGGAGCTCCGCGTTGTGGAGCTCTTAAAACGCACGCGCGCAGTCGATCCGCTTCATGGCCTCGGCCGTGCTGAGCGGCGGCACGCACTGGACTGCGCGATCGCTATTCGCCCTGACGCCAGCGCTCGTGCTCCGTTGGATCGTGAGGCGTTGGTAATTCTCGTCGACGATATTTGGACGAGCGG